>JBJKRB010000057.1:0-17970 GCA_046704885.1 Thermoanaerobaculia bacterium
GTGGGCGAGACCGGCCCGTTCACGCGGCCGCTGGGTCCAGCCCCCGCCGAAGATAGAGCCAAAGCTCCCAGCGCTAGTAGCAGCCCGGGCCGTCCCCTTCCTCGTCCCCGCATCGCGGACAAGCATATCCGTCCGGTCGAGCTGTCGCCGGCGCCAGTCTCATCATCGCCTGGCGGGTCCTGTCGCGGATCCGTATCCCACCTCCGTGCTCGCCAAGGCTGCGCGCGGGGTTGGGAGCCCGCGGATCCACACCACCTGCCAGGCTGAACTGAAGGCGCCGGGTGGTGCTGGGTGGAGGGCTCCCAGGGACCGCAGCCCTGGCGAGGACCCTGGGATACCACCCTGTGACAGGACCCGGCGCCGGTGCGGGCGGGTTTGAAACCCGCCCCTACGTTAGGAAGGGTGGAGCTCAGTAGGGGCGACCGGCTGGTCGCCCTCGGCCGACAGGGGCGTCGGCCGCTTCAAGTCGCGGGCAGAGACGGCTTCCTGAAGCGGCCGGCCCCCGTGCCGGCCGAACCGCCTGGAGAGTGGGCCTAGAGCTCGACCTGGACGCCGAGCTCGATCACCCGGTTGGGCGGGATGCGGAAGTACTCGGTGGCGCGCAGGGCATTGCGCGACATCACCGCGAAGAGCTTTTTGCGCCATAGCGCCATCGAGGCCCGGCTCGAGGGAATGAGAGTCTCCGAGCCCAGGAAGAAGGTGGTCTGCATCATGTCGTAGTCGACGTAGATCGTCTTCCCCTTGGTGAGCACGGCGGGAACGTCGGGATCCTGCATGAAGCCGTAGTGGGCGATCACCTCGTAGAAGCCTTCGCCTAAGGCGCGCCCCTCGATACGCTCCGTATCGGGCACATGAGGAATTTCCGAGGTCACGATGGTGAGGAGAATCACCCGCTCGTGCAGGACCTTGTTGTGTTTCAAGTTGTGGAGGAGGGCGGTCGGGGTGGCGCCCGGATTGCTGGTCATGAAGACCGCGAGCCCGGGGACCCGCTGCGGGAGACGCGTCGAGATGTCGGAGAGGAACGAATCGATGGGGAGGAGACCCTCGGTCAGACGGTCGCGCAGAATGCGCCGGCCGCGATTCCAGGTCGACATCAGGGTGTAGGCGATACCGGCGACCATGAGCGGCACCCAGCCGCCCTGCTCGACCTTGATCAGGTTGGAGCCGAAGAAGGCGAGGTCAACGATCAGGAAGAAGGTGAGCATCGGCAGAATCATCCACATCTTCCAGTGCCAGAGCTGGCGGGCGACGAACGAGATGATCATGGTGGTGATCACCATCGTGGTGGTGACCGCGATGCCGTAGGCCGCCGCCAGGTTGGTCGATGCGCGGAAGCCCAAGACGAGGGCGACCGTCGAAAACATGAGGATCCAGTTGATGCTCGGGATATAGATCTGGCCGATCTCGTGCGACGAGGTGTGAACGACCTTCAGGCGCGGGCTGTAGCCGAGCTGGACCGCCTGGTGGGCGAGCGAGAAGGCGCCGGAGATCACCGCCTGCGAGGCGATGACGGTAGCGACGGTGGCAAGCAGCACGAGGGGGTAAAGGGCCCATCCCGGCGCCAGGCGGTAGAAGGGGTTGTGCGCGGCTTCCGGGTGCTGGAGCAGGAGGGCTCCCTGTCCGAAGTAGTTCAGCACCAGAGCGGGGAGGACGCAGAGGAACCAGGTCAGGCGGATCGGGCGCTTTCCGAAGTGCCCCATGTCGGCGTAGAGCGCCTCGCCGCCGGTCACCACGAGGAAGACCGCGCCCAAGACGAGGAAGCCGCGGACATGATCGCGGACGAAGAACGCGAGCGCATGGTAGGGGTTGAGAGCGACGAGAACCCCGGGCTCACGGACGATCCCGGTGACGCCCAGAACCGCCAGGCAGCTGAACCAGAGGACCATGATGGGACCGAAGATCGATCCCACGCGCGCGGTGCCGTGGCGCTGGAAGAGAAACAGGCCGATCAGGATGCCGATCGTAATCGGTACGACGTAGGGCTGAAAGACGCTGGTCGTGACGTTCAGCCCCTCGACCGCGGAGAGCACCGAGATCGCCGGCGTGATCATTCCGTCGCCGTAGAGCAAGGCGGCTCCGAACAAGCCGAGCGCGATCAGGATCCAGCGGCTGCCGGCGCGGCGCTGGCTATCCGGGCGGACGAGGGCCATCAACGCCAGGATGCCGCCCTCGCCACGGTTATCGGCCCGCATGACGACTACCAGGTACTTGAGCGAGATGACGATGATCAGCGACCAGAAGATGAGGGAGAGGACACCCAGGATGTTGGCGTCGGTGACTTTGACCCCGTGGTGGCCAAAGAAGCACTCGCGAACCGCGTACAACGGGCTGGTGCCGATGTCGCCGTAGACCACGCCGAGAGCGGCGAGCGACAGCCCGGCGAGACGCTTACCGGTGGGAGGGGGGCCGACGGTTCCTGTGAGCTCGGACAAGGGTGGACCTACTCGCGTTCTAGGGTGTAGTCAACAAATTGGCGCTCGCTGCCGAGCGCCGACCGACGTGGTCTACATGCTTCCTGGGCCGCCTACTACGAGCTGCAATTGCATGAGATCTCGGGTCGTGCTCGCTCTTCACTCCTCGGCGTACTCCTCAGTACGCCTGCCTCGTTCATTGCTGTGTGCGCCCCGATCTCACACACACTTGCAGCTCTCGCTACGGCGCCTCACGAAGAATGCAGGCTGGCCGAGCCGCCGATCTTAACATCAGGACTTGAGACCCTTGAGGAGCTCCCTTTTCTTGGCGTAAGGCGTCAGCGCCGCGAGCACCTCTCGCCGGCTGAAGCCGATCTCGGCGCCGATAAAGCCGATCTCGTTCTCCTCGTCGTTCGAAATGGTGCCGTCCGCGACGGCGACCTCGATCATGCATTCGAGAAGCCGGCGGCGCTGGTCGCGATCGCTGATCGTGCGGAACTCGCGCGCCACCAGGAAGTTCTCGGTGGCCCCGAAGAGGACGTTCTGACGATGCGCGATGTCGAGCGCCAGCTGCGCCTTCGCCGGGTCCAAGCCGCCGACCCGTTCGACGATCGCCACCATCCCGTCCCGCTCCTCTGCGGTGATCACGCCGTCGGCATTGCCGACCCGTCCCAGGAGGTAGGCGAAGGCCGCGACGTACCGGCGCTCCTCTTGGGGCAGCTCTTCCAAGGACTGGCTGATGGCGCGCACCGCGTCGCTCGCCTCAGGCTCGGCGACGGGTTGCCGGCGCTTGGGATCTAGAAAATCGAGGATTGACATGGCTTCGAGCCGGCCGCGGATGGGGCCAGCGATGGCTAGTATAGTGGGCCGGTCGTCCCCTTGGCGAGGCCAGGTCGCCGTCGGGACGCCGGTCAACCCGTTGGAGAGCGCTTTGTATCGTCACGAAAATGCCCGCCACAAGCCGTTTCGCCGGATCCTCGTCCTCGTCGTGGCCTTGGCCATTGTCTGGCTGAGCCTCGAATGTTTGCACCGGGGTGGCACGCCTTCGATCGCCATCGAGCCGTCCCTGCCCGGGATCGCCAAACGAACGCCGGTCACGGTGAGCGCTCGCGAGCCGCGCCGTGGTATGAGGCGGCTCGAGGTAGAGCTCGTCCAGGGGAACCAGAAGACGAAGCTTGCCGACAAGAGTTACAAACCCTTGGCGGCATGGCGTTTCTGGGGTTCGAAGGTGGCTCCCGTCGAGATCCACCTCGAGGTCGGCTCGGAGACGCTGCCCTCTCTCAAGAGTGGCGAAGCGACCCTCAAGGTCACGGCGGTGCCCGCCTCCGCCTGGCTGCTCCACGGCCGCCCGGCGATCCAGAGCCTGAAGCTACCGGTGCGCTTCTCGCCTCCCGCGGTGGCGGTCGAGTCGCGGCAGAACTACGTTGCTCAGGGGGGATGCGGCGTCGTCGTCTATCAGCTGGGTGCCGGTGCGGTGAAGGATGGCGTCGAGGTCGGGAAGGATTTCTTCCCTGGCTATGCCTTGCCCGGCGGTGGCAAGGGGGAGCGCTTCGCGTTCTACGCGGTCCCCTTCAACGACGCCGATCCGGCGACCGTGCGCTTGGTGGCGGCGGACGAGCTCGGCAACCGCGCCTCGGTGCCGTTCCTCGACGAATTCTTCCCCCAGAAACCGCGTGAGGACACCATTCACATCACCGACGCCTTTCTCGCCCGGGCGGTACCCGCGATTCTCGCCCACACCCCGGGGCTCGAGGATCGCGGCAGCCTGCTCGAGAACTTTCTCGAAATCAACGGCGCCTTGAGAAAGAGCGAAGCCGAAGACTTGCGCGAGCTGGCGAAGAAGAGCAAGCCAGCCTTCCTCTGGCATAGCCCCTTCGAGCGCTTGCCGCACGCGGCGGCGAAGTCCTCCTTCGCCGATCACCGGACCTATGTCTACAAGGGGAAGGTGATCGACCATCAGAACCACATGGGGATCGACCTAGCCTCGGTCGAGCACGCGCCGATCCCCGCTGCCAACGCCGGGATCGTCTTGATGGCGCACTACTTCGGAATCTACGGCAACGCCGTCGTGATCGATCACGGCTACGGTCTGATGAGCCTCTACGGTCACCTCTCTTCGTTCGCGGTCAAGGAGGGCGACCACGTTCGCCGCGGTCAGGTGATCGGGCACACGGGGGAGACCGGCCTGGCGGGAGGGGACCACCTGCATTTCACCATGCTGCTCGACGGCGTTCCGGTGAAGCCGCACGAGTGGTGGGATCCACATTGGATCCACGACCGGATCGCCAGCAAGCTGGGGAAGGCGCTCAACTTCACCCCCTGAGCGGCCGGCGGAGCCCGCCTACTTGCCGAGCCAGCCCTTGCGGCGGAAGAAGAAATACATGGTGATGGCCACAATCGCCATCAACCCCAGGGCCGAAAAGTAGCCCCACTTCCAGGTGAGCTCCGGCATGTTCCAGCGGCTCGCATCGTGGCTGAAGTTCATGCCATAGACGCCGGCGATGAAGGTCAAAGGGATGAAGATGGTCGCCGTGATGGTCAGGAACTTCATGACCTCGTTCATCTTGTTGGAGAGGCTCGAGAGGTAGACGTCGAGAAGCCCCGCGGCGATGTCGCGATAGGTCTCGATAACGTCCATGATCTGGATCGTGTGGTCGTAACAGTCCCGCAGGAAGAAACGCGTCTCCTTCGAGATCAGGTCGGACTCGATTCGCTCGAGCCCGTTGATCACCTCGCGCTGGGGCCAGGCGGAGCGGCGCAGCTGAAGAAGCTCGCGCTTGGCGTTGTGGATCTGGGTCAAGGTCTCGCGGTCGGCTTTCTCGACCACCTGGTCCTCGAGGTCATCGAGGCGTTCCCCATACTCCTCCAGGATCGGGAAGAAGTGGTCGATGATCGTGTCAAGCAGAGAGTAGGCTAGATAGTCGGTCCCGAGGTCGCGAATCCTCCCCTTGCCTTGGGCGATTCGTTCCTGCACGGGCTTGAAGATGTCGCTATGTTCCTCGCGCAGGGTGATGACGAAGTTCTTGCTCAAGAAGAAGCTGATCTGCTCGGAGTCGATGTCCCGCTCCAGGTGAACCAGCTTCACGACGATGAAGTGGTAGTCCTCATAGTCCTCGAGCTTGGGGCGCTGCCCGGTGTTGAGGACGTCTTCGAGCGCCAGCGGGTGGAGATGGCAGCGCTCACCGAGCTTCTCGAGGACGCTCACGTCGTGCAAGCCGACGATGTCGACCCAGGTCACCGACTTCTTGTCAATGAAGGGAAAGGCTTCTTCGATCTTGGAGAGCTTGTGCTCCTCGGCGTGGTCCTTCGAGTAGTCGACGACGGTGATCTCGACGTTCTCGACCTTGCGCTCGGCATGCGCGACGAGGGTTCCCGGACGAGTGCCGGGGGGATGGTGTCTTTTCTTGTAGGTGCGTGCCATGGTGCTTGGAGACCCGGAAATCTTGTTTGCGACAGGTACAGGGGACCGAAAGAAGATACCATGCCCTAGAGCGCCGGAGGCGCGCTCCTTCCTGCAGGGGGCCAGGCGCGGTAGGATAGGCCATGCCGAAACGCCGGAACCCCCGGCAGCCGGTGGGCGATCCGCCCGACTGCGGAAGACCGCCGGCGCATCCGGCCTCAGCTCTCCTCTCCGTTTCGCTATCAACTCTATGAATTGGGAGATCACGTGACCCGCCGCATGCTCATCAACGCGCAGAACGCCGAAGAGCTGCGCATCGCCATCGTCGATGGCAAGACCCTAGAAAACTACCAAGTCGAGGTCGCGGACCGGAATCTCACCCGCGGCAACATTTATCGCGCGACCGTGGTCAACATCCAGCCGAGCCTGAACGCGGCCTTCCTCGACTACGGTGCCGAGCGCCATGGATTTTTGGCCATCCAAGATGTCGTACCCGCCGTCTACCGCCACGAGGTCAAGGGGGAACGGGCGCGCATCGACAAAGTGCTCGAACGTGGCCAGAGCCTGATGATCCAGGTGGTCAAGGAGCCCGAAGGTCAAAAGGGCGCTGCGGTGACGACCAACTTGAGCTTCGCGGGCCGCTATCTGGTCTTCACCCCTCATGACGACATGCGAGGGGTCTCGCGCAAGGTGGAAGACGACGAGAGCCGGCGACGCCTGAAGGAGCTCGCCGCCAGCTTGTCGATTCCCGAGGGCGGGGGCGTGATCATCCGCACCAACGCGCTCGATCAGAACAAGACGACCGTGGGCCGCGATCTGGCCGAGCTGCTGAGACTCTGGCGCCGGATCAAGAGCGAGGCAGGACGCGGCAAGGGCGCCAAGCTTCTCTACAGCGACCAGGACCTGATCCTTCGCGCCCTGCGCGACTATCTGGATAACGCGATCGACGAGGTTCTCGTCGACGACGAAGAGGCTCTAGGCAAGGCCCGGCAGTACCTGCGCGCGGTGATGCCACGGACCAAGATGCGGCTCGAGCGCTACGCGGAGCGCGCGCCGCTCTTTGCCCGCTTCGACCTCGACAGCCAGATCGAGCGCATCTACGAACGACGAGTCGATCTCCCTAGCGGCGGCTCCCTGGTCATCGATCGCACCGAGGCGCTCACCGCCATCGACGTCAACTCCGGCAAGGCCACTCGCGCCTCGAGCCAGGAGGAGACCGCGGTCAACACCAATCTCGAAGCGGCGGCCGAGGTGGCGCGGCAGTTGCGCCTGCGCGATCTCGGTGGCCTGGTGGTGATCGATTTCATCGACATGCGCAGTGGCAAGAACCGGCGGCGAGTCGAGAAGGCGCTGCGTGACGCCATGAAGAGCGACAAGGCGCGTTCGTCCGTGGGCCGCCTGAGCTCCAACGGTCTGCTCGAGGTCAACCGCCAGAAGATCCAGCAGGCCTTGGAGCTCCGCACTCACCGCGCCTGCCCGACCTGCGCTGGGACCGGGCGTATCGCGAGCCCGGAAATGGTCGGTTTGAATCTGCTGCGCCGCATCGAGGCGCGCGCCGCCACTCACCCGATCCGCAAGGTGAGGATCGCTCTGCACCCGGAGCTGGCGGACGCGTTCCAGAACGGCCGCCGGCATCAGATCGCGGCTCTCGAGGAGGAGTTCGACCTCAAGGTGGAGGTGATCGCCTCGAATCGCCTGCACCGTCCCGAACAGGAGATCGAATGGTTCGAGCGCGAGGCTGGCGAGGTGCCGAAGCGGCGCCCAGAGGAGCCTCAGGCGGCGCATCTGGCCATCCCCGAGGGCGCCCATGGAGAGGCTTCCGAAGGAGACGGTGGTGGAGCGGTGAAGCGGCCTCGCAAGCGCCGCCGTGGCGGCCGCAAGCACGCCAAGCCGACCGCTGACGCAGCCGCCTCCGGAGAGAAGAAGGGCGAATCCGAGAGCCCCGCGGAAGCCCAGGGAGAAGCGCAAGAGAAGCAGGCGACCCCCGGCTCCAAGTCGGCCTCCGCCGCGGCTGACGGTGGGGGCGACGGCAAGCCACCGGCGCGCAAGCGCCGGCGGCGTGGCGGCAGACGCCACCGATCGAGCAGCAAGAGCAAGTCTCAGTCTCCTTCCGCCGAAGGCGGCGGCGACTCAGAGTCATAAGTCTTCAGCGAGCCCGATGCGCGGCGCCCTCTCGGTGCGCCGCACCGGGGTGGAGGTGTGCCGGCCAAGGGGCTAAACTAGGCCTGCCATTGAACAATGATCTCGACCTCGAAACCGGGTTGAAAGGAGGCTGGTTGTGAGTCCACTCGATCGACGGAGTCTGCTCAAGTACGGAGCCCTGGGAGGAGCGCTCGCGCTCGCGCGTCCGGCGTTTCCCGTGGCCGCCGAAGAAGGCGAGGGCGCAGGAGCCGGCGCCACGAACGCCGCTCCCTTCGAGCTCAACGAGGCCACCGTGGCCGAGCTCGACAAGCGCATGGCGGCGGGTGAGCTCACATCGCAGCGCATTGTTCAGCTCTACCTGGGACGCATCAAAGAACTCGATCAAGGGGACAAAGGCGTCCACTCGGTCATCGAGCTCAATCCGGATGCCGAGGAGATCGCTGCTGCTCTCGACCGGGAACGACAGGCCAAGGGCGCGCGTGGGCCCCTGCATGGCATCCCGATCATCATCAAGGACAACCTCGATACCGGCGACAAGATGATGACCACGGCGGGCTCCCTGGCGCTGGCCGGTAAGTCGGCGCCGCGCGACTCGACCGTGGCGGCCAAGCTGCGGGAGGCCGGCATGGTCATCTTGGGCAAGGCGAACCTCTCCGAGTGGGCGAACTTTCGTTCGACCCATTCGACCAGCGGCTGGAGCGGACGGGGCCGGCAAACCCACAACCCCTATGCTTTGGACCGCAACCCTTGCGGTTCGAGCTCGGGCTCGGGCGCGGCGGCGTCGGCGAATTTCTGCACCCTGGCGATCGGCACCGAAACGGATGGCTCGGTCGTCTGCCCTTCGAGCATGAACGGCGTGGTGGGGATCAAGCCCACGGTGGGACTGGTGAGCCGGGCGGGAATCGTGCCGATCTCCCATAGCCAGGACACGGCGGGCGCCATGGCGCGCAGCGTGCGCGACGCGGCGCATCTCCTGAGCGCGATCGCGGGCTCGGATCCGCGCGACACGTCGACCAAGCAGGCCGACAAGTTCAAGCACGACGACTACACGAAGTTCCTCGAAGAAGGAGGCCTCAAGGGAGCCCGGATCGGCGTGGCGCGTCAATTCTTCGGCTTCGACAGTCGGGTCGACGAGATCATGGAGCGCGTGCTCGAAACCCTGCGCAAGGGCGGCGCGACACTCATCGATCCGGTCAAGCTTCCGCACCTGCGCGAGATCGGCAAGCCGGAGTTCGCGGCGATGCTCTACGAGTTCAAGGCTGATATCAACAAGTATCTGGCCGGGCGCGGCGATACGGTGAAGTGTCACACTCTCAAGGACCTCATCGCGTTCAACAAGGCGCACGCGACCGAAGAGATGCCTTATTTCGGCCAGGAGCTCTTCGTGCAGGCGGAAAAGAAGGGTCCGTTGAGCGACGCCGCGTACAAGAAGGCCATTACCGACTGCCAGAAGTTCGCGCGTGCCGAGGGCATCGACCTGGTAATGGGAAAGCACAAGCTCGACGCCCTGGTGGCCCCGACCGCGGGGCCGGCCTGGATGACCGATCTGGTGAACGGCGATCACGACACGGGCGGAAGCTCGACCCCAGCGGCGGTGGCGGGATATCCATCGATCACCGTGCCCGCCGGTTTCATCTATGGCTTGCCGATCGGGGCTTCCTTCTTCGGCTCCAAGTGGAGCGAGGGCAAGCTCCTGACGCTCGCCTACGCCTTCGAGCAGGCAAGCCACGCACGTCGCGAGCCGCGATTTCTGGCGACCGCGGATCTCACGCCGCCGGCGCTATAGGCACGCCCTCGAGGGTGGTCACGACGCGGATTCCCGCCGGGCAAGCGGGCGAGCGAGGACGCGAAGCAGCCGGGTTAAGAGCAGCGCGGCAGCGGTCGTGAGACCGGCGATCAGACCCATCCACATGCCGCGTGCGCCGAGCGAGCGGTCGAAGGCGAGGTAGTAGCCTAAGGGCAGCCCGATCAGCCAGTAGGCGACCGCGGTCAAGAGCATGGGGATGCGGGTGTCCTTGAGGCCGCGAAGCGCGCCCGCTGAGCTCACCTGGATGCCGTCGGAGAGTTGGAAGATCCCGGCCAGGAACAAGAGCTTCACGGCCAGGGAGATCACCGCCGGGTCGTGGGTGTAGAGGCGGCCGATGGCACGCGGGAACGCGAACATCGCGGTCGCTGATACCACCTGGCACACCAAGGCGAGACCAATCCCGACGAGGGAAGCGCGGCGCACCGCCATCGGGTCCTTGCGTCCGACCGCGTTTCCCACCCGCACCGTGATCGCCATCGACAGTCCCAGCGGGATCATGAACGACAACGCCGCGAAGTTCAGCGCCACCTGGTGCGCGGCGATCACCGTCGCTCCCAGCGAGCCGAGGAGTAGCGCCGCGACCGTGAACATGCTGACTTCCATGAAGAGCGCCACCGCGATCGGCACGCCGATGTTCAGGAGCTCGGCGATCTGGCGGGGATCGGGGCGCTCGATGGGGCGATAGAGACCGATGTGGCGGTAGTGCGGGTGAAATGCGACGTAGACCGCCATGGCGCCGAGCTCGGCCCAGAAGACGAGGGCGGTGGCGTAGCCGCAGCCGCGCGCGCCCAGAGCGGGAAAGCCAAAGAGGCCGTACATGAGGATGGCGTCGGCGGGGATGTTGACGATGAGGCCGACGAGGGAGAAGTAGAGCGTCGGGCGCGTCTTGCCGATTCCTTCGCTCATGAAGCGCAGAAGCAGAAAGGCGCACCAGGCGGGAATTCCCCAGGCCAAGGCCGAGAGATAACCATCGACGGTCGGGATCAGGGCCGACGGAATGCGCATCAAGCGGAGGAGCGGCTCGGTATGCGTGGTGACCAGGATGCCGCCGGTCGCCAGCGCCACCCCGATCCACAACCCTTGGCGCGTCACCGGCCCGATGGCGGCGTGCTCCTGGGCCCCGTCGAGATGAGCGACCGAAGCTTGCACCGCCACCAGGACCCCCACGAGAACGACGTTCACCGCCGACCAGATCCCGGCCCCGATGGCCACTGCGGCGAGGGTCGAGGCGCCGAGCCGCCCCGAGAAGACGGTGTCGACGAAGATCGCGCCCATGCCGGCGAGCTGCGCGCCGATCAGCGGCAACCCGAGCCGCACGAGATGACGGGCTTCTGTGGCGATCATCCGGGAGTGGCGCATGGCGGGCTCGAAGGGGCGGGTATCCGAGGAGCGGGCTATTCTATCGGGACGAGCTCGGGAACTGGCAAACCGTCCTGCCGGTTCGAGACGTAGGTTGGAATGGGTACGAGGAGCCGGCGTCGATCGAAATCTTCCGATCGGTTTCGCCGGCTCGAGGAGGAGTCTTGATGACGAGAGTTCTTGCGATCCTGATGCTGCTTGCCGCGCTCACCACATTGCCGCTTTCGGCGGAGCTCACTCCGGGCACACCGGCGCCGGAATTTCCCGCCAACGCCATCTGGCTGGGGACCCACGGCCGGCCGATCTCGATGAAGTCGTTGCGCGGCAAGGTCGTCATCGTCGATTTCTGGGAGTACACGTGCATCAATTGCATCCGTACCTTCCCCCACTTGAAGGAGTGGTACCGGCGGTATCACGATCTTGGGCTCGAGATCATCGGGGTCCACAAGGGGGAGTTCGCGTTCGCCTCGCGGGCGGCGAATGTGCGCCGGGCCTACCGCCGCTTCAAGCTTCCCTACCCATCGATCGCCGATGTCAACGACCAAGTGTGGATCGCGTACGATTGCAACACCTGGCCCGACACCTTCTTGATCGACCGCAAGGGGATCATCCGCTACGTCCATCAGGGAGAGGGGGACTACGGGAAGTTCGAGCACGAGATCCAGGGGCTGCTCGAGGAAGGGCATCCGCGGCTCGATCTGTCGCGCTTCTCGATTCCTCCGGACCGACCCTTGTTCGGCCCCGGTTGCGGGGAGGAGAGCGCCGAGACTTACATCGGGTACTCACGGGGATCGTTGTGGGGAGGAGAGCTCGCTAATCCTCAGGGGTTCAAGCCCGACAAGGTTGTCGACTACCAGCCCACAACCAAAAGGGTGACCCGTGGTTTCTTCGTGCAAGGGAAATGGCGCAACGAGGCGGACGATTTCGAGTCGGTGACGGCTTCGACGGCCAAGAATCCAGTCAGCTTGGGGATCGACTACCGCGGACGCGACGTGTACGCGGTGCTCGATCGTGGGGCGCGACACCCGGTGGCGGTGACGGTCTTGCGAGATGGGAAGCCGATTCCGAAGGGGATGCGTGGCAAGGACGTCCGGGTGGACAAGAATGGGCAGACGTACGTCGAGATCGACGCGCCGCGCATGTACTACGTGGTGACCAAGGAGGATGCGGGGGAGCACGAGCTGGTGTTCAAGCCGCGAGCGGCCGGGGTAAGGATCTGCTCCTTTACATTCGGAAACCGGTGCCTCGAGAAGTTCGACCGCCTCTGACCCGACCTCTAAGTGCCAGGCGAGTAGAGGTGAGGAGGATGTGGCGTTCCCCGCCCGTCGCCTCAGGAGAGTTGGCTGCGCTGTGGAGCCTAGAGCTGCAAGGTGACCATTGCCGGATCCGTCTTTACTGGGTAGATGGGCCGACCCTTGCGCTACATCCCACCGGGCGAGATGGTCGAGGTGACCAATCGGACCTTCCAGGGGCGATTCCTCTTACGCCCGACGCGGGAGATGCGCTCATGCATCATTGGCGCACTTGGCCGTTCCCAACGCCGATTCTCGATGCCGATTCATGCTTTCACTTTCGCTTCCAATCACTTCCACTTGCTTTTGAAGCCTCGAGACGCCAAGCACCTGGCCGACTTCATGGCCTACTTCGAAGCGAAGCTCGCCCACGAAGTTCAGCGGCTTCATGACTGGAGCGGTTCGGTCTGGGCCGATCGCTATCACTCGATCCCCGTAGAAGCCAACGAGCCAACCCAGTTGCAAAGATTGGCGTACGTCTTGAGCCACGGCGTCAAGGAAGACCTGGTTGCGCGAGTTAGCGATTGGCCGGGTGCGAACTGCGTTCTTGCGCTGATTGAGGGGAGGTGCCTGAGGGGAATCTGGGTTGACCGAGCCGCTCTCTACAAGGCCTCGCGCTGGGGAAGACAGCTCGATCTCGACGCTTTTTCCCAGGAAGAAGAGGTCTCTCTCTCGCCCCTTCCCTGTTGGGCTCATCTCCCGGAGAGCGAGGTTCGCCAGAGGGTGCGCTCAATGATCGCCGCTGTCGAGTCCGAGGCCAGGGCCCGACATCGCGCTACGGGCACGAGGCCTTTGGGCCCGCGGGCTATCCTCTCCCATCGCCCTAGCGATCGGCCCGAGAACCCCAAGCACTCGCCCCAACCCTGGTTCCACGCGCGGAGCAAGGACGGAAGAAGGAGAATGCGCGAAGCGTATCGCCTCTTCGTCCTCGCTTTCCGCCGAGCTGCTACGGCGCTCTCCCAGGGTGACTCTCGGCCCGCCTTTCCTCAGGGAAGCTTCCCGCCGGGGCTCCCGTTTGTATACCACCGAGCACCCGGCTAGAGGCCCTAGTCCTCTGCGAGCTCGACACCGGCGAGTTCGATGCACTGTAGTCGCTGGTTCATCGCCTCGAGCTTGACGGGTGTACCTTCCCGAGAGAGTCGGGTGTTAGGCGTCCAGCAATATCGAATCCTTTGCCGTTCTGACAATCTGATCGAGTGGGCCTGATTGGGGCGACGAATCCGAACAGGGCGCTAGATCCGATAGTTCGCCTCTCTTGGACATCTCTACCTCTAATGGGGTGACCCCTCGTTGGAGGATCGATGAGATACCACTACTACCCTGACCCCTGGATTGACCGTGAGGGCGGACTCGGCGAGAATAGACAGCCCGGGTTCGCCGCCACTCGGGGCGTCCCAGCACGAAAGACCGACGCTCGCGTTGCGGGCGCGAAGAACAAGACAAGGAAGGCTCAACCATGGTAATGATCGACGCCAACACCGCTCGTTCCGGAACCAAGATCATGCTCGAAGGCGAGCTCTACAACGTCGTGGAGAAGTCCCATCACAAGCCCGGCAAAGGGGGCGCTTTCGTCAAATTCAAGCTCAAGGGAGTGGTCAGCGGCAAGGTCATCGACCACACCGTCCGCGCCGGGAGCAAGCTCGAACAGGCGGACGTCACGGTCGAGCCGATGCAGTACCTCTACATGGACGGCGAGAGCTACATTTTCATGAACCTCTCGACCTATGAGCAGATCAAGATCGACGCCGAGCTGATCGGCTTCGCTTCCAATTTTCTGAAAGAAGCGACCGAGGTCGAGGTGACGCTGCACGATGGGCGCCCCATTGGAGTGCAGCTGCCACAGAAGATGGTCTTCGAGATCGTGGATACGATCGACAACCCGGCCAAGGGCAACACCGCCACCAACATCACCAAGGACGCGACGGTCGAGACCGGCCTCGTCATCCAGGTGCCGCTCTTCGTCAAGATGGGCGACAAGGTCAAGGTGCTGACCGAGGACGGTTCGTACCTCGAGCGGATGTGAGACGCCCGGCTCCGGACGTCGCTCTAGAACACTAGAACTGGATCGAGACCCTGATGCGGGACGCCTTCCTCCCATTCGCCCGGCCCACGCTCGGGCAAGAAGAGATCTCCGAGCTCATAGATTCGCTCGAGTCTGGATGGATCACGACCGGACCCAAGACCGAGCGCTTCGCCGAGGCTTTTCGCGAGTACGTCGGCGCCAAGCACGCTCTGCCCGTGTCTTCGGCGACGGCCGGCCTCCATCTGGCCCTGCTCGCGCACGGCATCGGTCCGGGGGACGAGGTCATCACCTCGCCGATGACCTTCGTCGCGACCCTTAACGTCATCGTCTTGGTCGGCGCGACGCCAATCCTCGCCGACATCGACCGGGCCACTCTGAACATCGATGTCGCCAAGCTCGAGGAGAAGATCACGCCGGCGACGCGCGCCATCATCCCCGTTCATTTCGTCGGCCAGCCTTGCGACATGGGACCCATCCTCGGGCTGGCGGCCGGCAACCGTAATCCCCTGGTGGTGATCGAGGATGCCGCGCACGCCGTGGGCACGGAGTACAAGGGCAGGAGAATCGGCTCCTTGCCGTCGACCAGCGTCTTCTCCTTCCATCCCAACAAGAACATGACGACGGGCGAAGGCGGGATGGTGGTGACGGGTGACGACGGCGTGGCCGAGCGCGTCTCGCTGCTGCGTTTCCACGGCATGGATCGCAACGCCTGGAAGCGCTTCGACAAGGCCGGGAGCCACCGCTACGACATCTCGATGCCGGGCTACAAGTACAACATGATGGACATCCAGGCCGCTCTGGGTCTCCACCAGCTACCACGTCTCGAAGGCTTCATCGAGCGCCGGCGCGAGCTCGCCGAGCGCTATCAGGAGAAGCTGGCGGATGCTCCTCTGATTCTTCCGCAACCGGTTCCCTGGCCCGCCAAGCACGCCTGGCATCTCTACGCGCCCCTCCTGGATCTCGACCGCGTGACTCTCAGCCGCGACGAGTTCATGAGCGAGCTCAAGAGCCGCAACATCGGCTGTGGCCTGCACTACACGGCGGCGCACGAGTTCTCCTACTATCGCGATGCCTACGGCTGGCAACCGGAGGACTATCCCGAGGCGCACTTCGTCTCCGAGCGCATCCTGTCGCTGCCCCTCTATCCCACTTTGACGGAAACCGATCAGGACGACGTCGTCGAGGCGATCTTCGAGATCGGCGAGAAGTTCAAACGATAAGAGGATCTAGCGGTAGGCGTAGAAGAGAACCAGGAGCACCGCCAGGACGTACATCAGCGGCTTGACCTCCCGGAATCGCCCCAAGAGCACCTTGATCACGACGTAGGAAACGATCCCGAAGCTCACGCCGGTGGCGATCGAGTAGGTGAAGGGCATGGCCGCCATGGTGAGAAGCGAAGGGATGGCCTCGTCCGCGCGCGTCCAGTCGAGATCGCGCGCTCCCTGCATCATCATCGCCCCCACCGCGATCAAGGCCGGCGCCGTGGCGAGGGGTGGCACCGCGATGAAGACAGGGGTGAAGAAGAGCGCGAGCAGAAAGAACCCGGCGACCACAACCGCGGTGAGCCCCGTTCTCCCTCCTTCTTCGACGCCGGTCGACGACTCGACGTAGGTGGTCACCGAGCTCGTCCCGAGAAGCGCCCCCACCGTGGTGCCCAACGCGTCGGCGGTGAAGGCGCGCTCCGAGCCCGGAAGATCGCCCTTCTCGTCGAGGAAACCGGCCAAGCGTCCAATTCCGATCAAGCTACCCGCCGTGTCGAAGATATCGACGAAGAGGAAGGCGAGAATGACGGGGATCAGCTTGGGGGAGACGAGATGGCTGAAGTCGAAAGCCACCATCGTCTCGCGCGGAAGCGAGGGCAGCTCGATCCAGGAGCGCGGCATGGCGGCGAGGCCAGCGATCCAGGCGATTGCGGTGAGGGCGAGGATCCCGATCAGGATCGCGCCCTTGCGCCGTGCCGCGAGCAGCGCGGCGATCAAGACGATGCCGACCAAAGCGAGAATCACCTTTGGATCGGTCACATCGCCGAGCCCCACGAGGGTGTTGGGGTTGCGGGTGACGACCCCCGCGTTCTCGAGGCCGATCAGGGTCAAGAAGAGGCCGATCCCGCTCATGATCGCGACCTTGACCGCCTTGGGGATGGCGCGCAGCAGGGCGCTCCTCATCCCTCCGATCGCCATCAGGAGAAAGAGGATCCCCTCGACGAAGACCGCGGCGAGAGCGACCTCCCAGCTCACCCCCATGCCCCGCACCACGCCGTAGGTGAAGTAGGCGTTGAGACCCATGCCCGGCGCCAGCGCGAACGGGTAGTTGGCGTAGAGGCCCATGACCAGAGTCGCGACGGCCGACGCCAGCGCCGTTGCCACCACCACGTCGCGGGCGGGAAGCCCGGCCTGGGAGAGGATCTGCGGATTGACGAAGAGGATGTAGGACATGGTGAGGAAGGTCACCGCTCCAGCGCGGAGCTCGGTTGCCGCCGAGGTCCGCCGTTGTCGGAGCTTGAAGAGGCGTTCTAGCAACGGGACCGTCTCCTGCCCTCTGTCATGGCCACTCGGTCCCCAGCAGGTACTTGCTGAACCAGGGCCCGAAATCCTTCTGTTTCACGAGGTTGGTGAGGGCGATGAACTGCTTGGTAGAGAGGTGGCGGAAGGGAAAGCTCGTGAGAAGACTCCGGCAGACGGTGAAGAATTCGTGGTCCCCCAGCTTCCTTCGTAACGCATCGAGAACCAGTGGGCCCTTGCCGTAGAGCAGCCCGATGCGGTCGCGCGCCGCGTTGTAGCCGGAGAGCTGATCGGCTAGATAGACGCTGCCGTGATCGCGTACGTTCTGGGAGACCCGGCGCCATTCGCTTCGGGCGTGATCCATTGCGGAAGGCTTTTGCAGTCGGCTCATGGCGAAGGCCGAGAAGTACTCGGCCATCGATTCAGACAACCACTCGCTTTCGGGCCCGGACATCATGCCGACGTGACCCCACCAGCTGTGCGCCACTTCGTGCGCCAGGCGGGCGGTGCTCCCCTTGGAGGAGAGCTGCGAGGTGGGGTCGGTCAGCGGCTCGAAGGCTTCCTTGGTGATAAAGATGATTCCCGCCGGCGCGACCCCGAAGCCATAGTCGTTGATCTCGATCAGGTCGAGCTCCGTGAAAGGGAAGTCGCCGAGGTAGGCGCGGTAGAAATCGATCAAGGCGAAGATGTTGGACGCTAGGCGCTTCATCGCCTGGCGATCCGCCATGACGTAGGTGGCGACCCGCACCGTGAAGCCATTCCGGTACTCACTGAAGATCTGGTAACGGCCGGCGAGAACGACGGGGAACTGGATCGGCTTGTCGAGCCGGAACTCCGCGCATTCGAGCTCGCCTTCGCGCCAGCGGACCACGGTCGTGCCATTGGAGAAGGGGACGAAGGGTCGAGCGGTCTTGATGATCGCGTGGTAGGTGAAGGACTGCTGGTCCATGCGGCCCGGCAACGGGAGCCAGGGACCCACAGGGAGCATCCAGTAGCTGTCATTGCCCGGCCGGAAGAGAATGTTGCCGCGAACGA
>JBJKRB010000058.1:0-13092 GCA_046704885.1 Thermoanaerobaculia bacterium
AACCTGTGGGCCGCCCGCATCGCCTCGCTCGCGGCCGCGGCCCTGATCGTGGTTCTGATCCACGGCTTCGCGCTACGCCAGGCGGGCGTGAAGGTGGCCCGCTGGGCCCTGCTGGTCCTCGCTACGACCCCATTGTTCTTCGGCAGCGCGCAGTTCGCCACGATGGACCTGCTGGTGGCCGCCTTCATCACCGCGACCACGCTGCTGACCGCCGAGGCGGCAATCAATGCCGCGGGCGGCCAGCCCTACAAGGCTCGTCTCGCCTGGGCCTACGCCTGCGCTGGCCTCGGCTTCCTGGCCAAGGGGTTGATCGGCGCCGTCCTCCCGGGCATGACGATCCTCATCTGGCTCGCCGTGAACCGGCGCCTGGCGCAGGTGAAGCAGTTGCTGTGGCTGCCCGGCATCCTGCTGTTCCTCCTGGTCTCCGCCCCATGGATGCTTGCCGTCCAGGTGAAATTCGCGGGCTTCGTGCATTACTTCATCGTCTACGAGCATTTCGAGCGCTATCTCCAGAGCGGCTTCAACAACCCGCAACCGTTCTGGTTCTACCTGCCGGTGCTGGCGGTCGGCCTGCTGCCCTGGACCTACTGGCTGATCAAGTCGGTCCGGCAGAGCTGGCGAGCCCGGCCCATCGGTCCCGTGCAGTCGCTGATGTGGCTCTGGGCGGGAGTCGTGACCGTCTTCTTCTCGATCCCGCACTCCAAGATGGTGGGATACATACTGCCGGTCGTGCCGCCACTCGCCTTCCTCGCCGCGCTCGCCGCCGTCCGGCAGTACGGTGAAGGCGGAGGCCTGCCCCCTGCCGTGCGCCGCGCCGCCGTTATCGGCGCCTCGCTCTGCCTCGCCACCGTGGCCGGTGTCGTTCTGTTCAACCACAAGAACGATCACGCGCTGGCGGCGCAGCTGGCGAAGCTGCGCCATCCCGACGAACCCATTGTCTTCCTCGGCACGGAGTTCTTCGACGTGCCCTACTACCTGGGCTTGCACGAGCCGGTCGCCATCGCCGATCACTGGGACCTCGCGGCCAAACTGGGCAAAGACGACTGGCACAAGGCCATGACCGAAGCGGCCGCGTTCGACCCGAAGCTCGGCAAGCGTCTGTTGATCTCACCCGAAGATCTACTCCGGCAGGCGTGCAACACGCCAACCACATGGGTCATCGCGCAACCGCGAGCGGCCAGGAAGCTCGTCAACTGGCTGAGCTCCCCGCCGGATATTCCGGGGCCTTTCGGCGCCGCGTGGCGGGTTACCAGCAACGAGCTGGCGCGCCAGGGCCGGTGCCCACAAGGGCCCCGAAGTGACTGAGCGGGCGGGTCAGGAAGGCCACGAAGCGCCGCCAGCCGATCCCGTTCGCCGCCAGCGGCACGATTCCGAGCTAGAAGACACAGGAAACCGTAACCACCTCATGGAGAGCGGCGCTGCCGTTCCACGCTCCCTCGCGGTCTGCGTCGACGATTTCGGCTACCACGACGGCGTGAACGTCGCTTGCGCCTCGCTCGCCGCGCTGGGCAGGATCTCCGCGGCCAGCTGCTTGGTCGACGGCGCGGCATGGCGGCGCGGCGCGGCAGTGCTCGCCGGCCTTCCGGCGACGGTCGAGATCGGCCTCCACCTCAATCTGACGGAGCCACTCCCGCAATCGGAGTTTCACCAGCCCCTTCGCTGGCTGATCCTGAACGCCTACTCGCGGCGATTACCGCGGCCGACGATCGCCCGGGAGATTACCCGCCAGCTCGAAGCGTTCGAGGCGGAAACGGGCCGGCCGCCCGATTTCATCGACGGCCACCAGCACGTGCACCAGTTGCCGGTCGTGCGCGACGCCCTGCTCGCCGTGCTCGAGGAGCGTGCCTGGACCCGCAGACCCTGGCTGAGGAGCACCCTGCCGGCACCGTCCTGGACGACCCCCGGCCTGCCGTGGCGCGCGATCGCCAAGGCCCAATTGATCGGGCGGATCGGCGCGCGACGACTGGGGGTCGCGGCCGGCGCCCTGGGCTACCCGCAAAACGCCAGGTTCCTCGGCGTATACGGCTTTCGCGGCACCCGGGAGGGATACCTCGCCCTGCTTCGTGCCTGGCTGTCGTGCGCCGGCGACCGCGACCTGCTGATGTGCCATCCCGCGGCGGACGGACCGGCTTCGGACCCGATCCTCGCGGCCCGCCGGCGCGAGTACGAGGTGCTCGGCGGGCAGGCGGCCGCCAACTGCCTCGAAGCCGCCCGCATCACCATACGGCCCCTGCCCCGGAGCTAGAAGAGCGTCGATCGAAGACGTCGTCCGCGGCTTGCCGGGCGGCTCTGGCGGCGGGATAGACTCCGTTCATGCACCACCAGCATGATTCCGCGCTCCCCGACCGTCACACCAGCAGGAGGCGGCTCGCTTGGGCCTTGGTGGTCGTCGCCATATACATGCTGGCCGAGGTCGCGGGCGGATGGATCAGCGGATCGCTCGCTCTTCTCGCCGACGCCGCTCACATGCTGGCCGACGTCGCGGCCCTCGGCTTGTCGCTCTTCGCCATGTGGATCGCCGGCAAGCCCCCGACGGCGGAACGCACCTACGGCTACCACCGCACCGAGATCCTCGCGGCGCTGATCAATGGGGCGGCGCTGGTCGCAATCTCGGTCGGCATCTTCGTCGAGGCGATCTCCCGCCTGCGTCACCCACAACCGGTCGAGGCCGGGATCATGGTCATCGTCGCCGCGGGCGGACTGGTGGCGAACCTCGCGAGCCTCGCCCTCCTCTCCGCCGGCCGCAACGAGAACCTCAACGTTCGCGGCGCCTGGCTGCACGTCCTCTCCGACGCCCTGGGGAGCGTCGAGGCGATCGTCGCGGGGGCCCTGATCTGGGCCTTCGGCTGGAACTTGGCCGACTCCATCGCTTCGATGCTGATCGGCCTGCTGGTCATCTACTCGAGCTGGAGTCTCCTCAAGGAGAGCACCGCGGTCCTGATGGAAGGAGCGCCCTCCCACATCGACGTCGACGAGGTGCGCGCCGCGATGGTCGAGACCAGCGGCTCCTACGATGTCCACGATCTCCACGTCTGGACGATCACCAGCGGCCTGGTAGCGCTCTCGGCGCACGTGGTCTGCGACGGCGTTTGCTCGAACGAGGACCTCTTGACCCGCCTGCGCTCCAGCCTCCGGGAGCGCTTCGGGATCTACCACATCACGATCCAGGTCGAAACGCGCGCCTTTGAAGAGCAGCACCCCCCCGTCTGACACCTCCGAAGGCGGTCGCGCGGGTCTCTCTCGGCTAGGAGATCAGTCGTCGACCACCGCGGCCTTGCGCGCTACCGTTTCGGGCACAAAACGATAGACGACCCAGCCGCCGATCAACAGGAGGACGCCGCCGACGATGAAGGGAAGCTCGAAGAAGACGACGGCGAGGACCCCGGCGAGGAGCGGGCCGACCGCCATTCCGAGCCCGAAGCCCATGGTGACGAGGCTGAGCTGCCTTCCCTCACCCCCCGACTTGGCCAGGTCGCCGGCGAGCGCGAAGGCGGGAGCGGCGACTCCCGCCGAGCCCAGCCCCTGCAGCACGCGCAGCAGGGTGAGCTGCAAGGTCGAGCCGGCCAATCCCAGCAATGCGGTGGCCGGCGCCATCACCGCCAGGCCGACCAAGATCAGGGGCTTGCGCCCGACGTGGTCGGACAAGCGCCCGAGCGGCACCTGGAAGAGGAGGCGCGCCACCATGACCGCCGAGAACGCGATGCTGAAACCGATCGCGGTCTCGTGCAGGCGCCGGTTGAACTCGTTCTCGAGAGTGGTCATCAACATGAAGGAGCAGGCCATGAAGAAGGTGGCGCTCGCCACTCCCAGGATTCCAGGAGTAAGGAGGGAACGGTCGAAGACCCGGAAACGCGGCCGTGCCTCTCGAACGGTCTTCGTGCCCGCCGGCTCGCGTACCCAGGCGGCCACCAGGATCAAGCTCAAGAAGATGCTGGCGGCGCCGGTCAGGAAGGTCGTATTGAAGCCGTAGTGCGTCACCAGGACCCCTCCGACCAGCGGTCCCACCGCGAACCCGGTCATCCGCATCGTGGTGTAGACGCCCATGGCGCCGCCTCTGCGATCCTGCGTGGTGGCCGAGGTCATCAAGGCGAGGGAGGCTGGCACCGTCGCCGCGACGCCAATGCCCTGCAACATGCGGAGAAGGAGAAGGTCGGTGAAATGGTGAGCGGCGATGAAACCCAGAGTGCCGATTCCCATCAAGAAGAGGCCACCCAGGATCACCGGCTTGCGCCGTCCGAAGTGATCGCTCAAGGCGCCGAGGAGAGGTTGGAAGAGCGAGTTGAGGATCCCGTACATCGAGATCAACAGGCCGACCAAGACCTCGAGGGGCAGATGGAAGACGGATGAGGGGACCTTGGCGACGTAGAGCGGCAGGACGATGAAGAGGATGCTGTTGCCGAACGCGTCCGCCAGGCGCGCCGTGGACAGGGCCACGACCACGCGGTTGGCCCCCAGGTGCTCGTCGAACCAGCTCAACGGCGGACCGTGCCCTTCGTCGAAGGCGGATCACTGGGCGCGGGCACAAACCCTCGCCGTCTCTTGCTCGAAGCTCTCGTCATTTAAGGACAAACGCCGCGCGCGAAACGGCGCCGGCGCGACCCAAGGATAACGCCCTCCAACCTCGACGCCAAGCGCCGGGGGTCAGGACGACGATCGCGGCGGGTGCAGGTGCGCCGCGAGGACGGAGCGCAGCAGCCAGTGGAAGGGCGCGATAACGAGGGCGGCGAAGAGCATGTCGATCGCGAAGCTCAGGAGAATCGCGAGGCCCATCGCCACCAGCATGAGCCAGAGCATGAGGAGCCCGAGGAGGCCGAAGATCGAGACGAGCAAGAACACGACCAAAGGATGCCTACCGCTCGCCCGGCCCGCGGCGGCGGGCGTCGTTCCCGAAGAAAGCGCCGCCCCCAAGCGCTCGAGGCGGGCCAGGCGGCGCGCTAGCGGCGGCTGAAACGAGGTCATGATTCCCAAGCCGCTGCCGGTGACCCCCTCGGGCTGAAGCACCAGGAAGGCGGCGGCGCGTTCGAGAGCGCTCCTGCCCTCACCTCCCCGCGCCTGGCCCGCCTTCACCAGCTTCTCGAGCGCCGTGGACAGGGCCCCGGGATCACGGGTCAGCTGCACCGCCGTCGCGTCCGCGAGGTAGCGCCGGTTGCGCCAGAGGAGGGCGATCGCCGGTCCCAAGAGCAAGTTGATCAGCAAGAGCTCGCTCAACGCGTACGCCATCCATGCGGTGAGAAAGGGCAGGACGAGAAGGGTCCGCAAGGTGCTGAGCCAGCCTCCCGTGCTCAGGCGGTCGAGATCCGCGTCCGCGTCCTGATCCTCCTCTCCCAGACCGCTCCACGGCAGGCTGTCGATGAGCGCCACCGCTCCGCCCTCTGCCGTCGCCCCCTTGCCTCCGCGCGGGTGGAAGAGACGAGCCACGAGCTCACCGAGGAGCGCCCGTCCGTGCTTTCCGAGCGGGGCCCTGAGCACCACCGGAACCGAGCTCAACGCGGCAAGGAGGGCAAAGGTCCGGCGCGCGATCTTGAGATCGCCGTTGCCGTAGGAGCCCACCAGGTGACCGATCACCGCCTCCGTCTCCTCGCGGCTGAGCGTCGCCAAGAGGCCTCGGCTCACGATCAAGAGGGGCGCGCCCTGGTCGCCCGCGACCAGTCCCGCGGTGGGCTCTTCCAGGTCGAAAACGGCGAGGGCCGGCGGTTCGACCGCGGCAGCGATCGCCATCTCGGCGACGACGTTCTCGAGCTGCCGCTCCTCGGGGTCATCGGAGCGGGCCGGGCGGAGCGCTGGAAGCTCGAGACCCGGAGCGAAGCCGCGCTTGCGGTAGACGCGATCAAGGCCGCGCCCGAGGGCGAGGAGCAAAAGCGCCCCGGGGAGGAGCAGGAGGACCGCGGCGAGAACCAGCCGCTCGGTTGGCAGGGCCGCGAGCGACGGGGCGTTGATGATGCGGTCGACGAAGACGAAGCCGAGATGGAAGAGATCGGGGAGCGGCCGGAAGACGTTCGCGACGTCCGCCGCCAACGCGGCCAGGCCGAGCAGAATCGGCGAAACCACCGCGGCGAGCGGCAGTCCCATCAGGGTGAGAGCCAACAGGGTGAGAGCGGTCAATCGCCAGGTCGCCCGGCGGTGGCGATCCTGCGCGGCAAAAAAGCTCTCGCATTCCCCCGCCGAGCGCGCTCGCCAGCGGGCACTCGATGCGGCTCGCGCCACCGCCTCCGGCCTCGATTTCAAGCCCTTCTCGCCTCGCATGATCTCGAATGTCCGCGCTCATTCTGGCAATCCAGGGCACGCGGCGCAACCTGCTATCCTCGTCGCTCTCGGAGGTCGCTCCGGCCACGGTCCACGCCGGGGTGGTTCGATCTCAAGTCCCTCGGCCACCCGCCGGCGGCGTGAATTCGCCCGGAGCGACCGAATCGACGATCCGATCTCGACGGAAAGCTCCTCTATCGATGTGCGGGATCTATGGTGGTTTTTCGCTTACCGGCGCGCCCCTGCGCCGCCCCGAGACCCTCGAGGCCATCGGCCGCGCGCTCCATCATCGCGGACCGGACGGCCATGCCACCCTCGAGCGCCCCGAGGTGGTCTTCGGCACCGAGCGGCTGAGAGTCATCGATCTCAACCCGCGCGCCGACCAGCCGTTCGCGACCCCTGAGGGCGACGCCTGGATCGCCTGTAACGGCGAGATCTACAACAGCCACGAGCTCCGCCGCCGCTATCCCGACTACCCGTTCGTCTCGGAGTCGGACGTGGAGTCCACGCTTCCCCTCGTCCGCGAGCTCGGCCGTGAGGCGCTCGACGAGATCGACGGAATGTTCGGCCTGGCCTTCTGGAGCGGGCGGGACAAGAGCTTGCTCCTCGCCCGCGACCGGGCGGGGGAGAAGCCCCTCTTCTACAGCGAAATCGACGGTGAAGTCTGGTTTGCGTCGGAGATCCAAGGGCTGCTCGAGATTCCGGAGCTTTCGCGCGACCTCGATCCGGACGCCGTCGAGCAATATCTGGCCCTGGGCTACGTCCTCGAGCCGCGCACCCTGTTCGCCGCGATCCGCCGGGTCGAAGCCGGCACCTCCGTGCTCTTCGACGCCACGGGCAGCCGCTTTCAACGCTACTGGGATCCCCAACTCCTGGCGCGGGAGAGCTTTGCCGGAGGCGACGCGGTGGCGCACCTCCGCGACCTGCTCGAGCGCGCGGTAGGCAAGCAGGTGGTCTCGGACGTCCCGGTGGGGGTCTTCACCAGCGGCGGGCTCGACTCCTCGCTCCTGGCAGCGCTCGCCGCCCATCGCCTGGGGGTCGGTAAGGTGCACACCTTTGCGGCTCGGTTCACCGCCGCCTCTTATGACGAAGGCGAGTGGGCCCGCCGCGTGGCTGCCGAGATGGGAACCCACCACGTCGAGGTTCGCTGCGATTCGGACTCCCTCTCCGATGCCTTCGACGCGGTCAGCACCCGGCTCGCCGAGCCCCTGGCCGACCCGGCGGTCCTGCCCACTTACCTTCTCGCTCGGGAAGCGACCAAGCACGTCACAGTCATTCTGAGTGGCGAGGGCGCCGACGAGCTCTTCGGCGGATACCCCACGTACCTGGGCCACAAGGTGGCCCCGTGGTTCGCCCGCCTTCCCGGCTTCGCGCGCGCCGCCGTTCGCCGCGCCGTCGCTTCGGCCCGCGCCTCAACCGGCAAGGTGACCCTGGAGTTTCTGCTCAAGCGCTTCGTCGCCTCGGCCGACACGCCTTGGGCCGAGCGCCACCTTCGCTGGTTCGCGTCCGGCTCGATGGAGCAGGCGATCGCCGTCGCCCCCGCCTGGCTGACCGAGCTCCTCGCCGCTTACGCCGAGCTTCCACCCCTTGCCGGCGCCATGCTGCTCGACTACGAGACCTATCTGCCCGACGACCTTTTGGTCAAGGTCGACCGCGCCACCATGATGCATTCGGTCGAGGCGCGCGCCCCCTTCTTGGATCGCGACCTGAGCCGCTTCGCGCTCTCCCTGCCCTCCCGCTTCAAGGTGCGCCGCCTCACCACCAAGTGGATCCTCAAGAGGGCGGCACGGAAATGGCTTCCGAGGAAGATCATCGCCCGGCGCAAGCGGGGCCTGAGCGTCCCGGTGGCGGGCTGGATCAACGACGGCCTGCGCCCCGAGGTCGATCGCCTCCTCGCTCCGGAGCGGCTCAAGCGCCAAGGTCTGATCGACGAGCGGCTGGCGACCTTGATGCTTGCCGAGCATCGGGCGGGCTCCGCCAACCACGCCCGCGCTCTATGGACTCTGATCGTCCTCGAGCGCTGGATCGAGCGCTGGTTGCCGGACGGGCCTTGAGTCGGGCCCACCCTTTCCACCCTCAAGGCTCTTGGGCTTGATCAAGGCCCCCAACCACCGCGTCCCCAACCTTTGGGCAGTCGCGCCTTGGCTCGCCGCCAAAGTCGCAAGGAGCTTGCGTCTGTGCCGGGAAGCGATCACGAGGACCGCGCGCCCCGAGGCGACCTGCTTGGATACCCACGCCTTGGCGCTCTTCAGCGGCACGAACCTCGGCGGCCAGGTTGCCGGATTCGGGTAGCGCCACAGGAAGTAGTTGCTCGTGAGCTCCGTCCCACGCGCGGTGAGGAGGGTAACCGGGCGCTCGAGGTAGAAGGGCAGACCGGTCGGAAAACATCGCAGACAGGCGATCTCCGCCTCGACCGGCAACGCCTCCACTCTCTGCGCCAGGGCCCGTGACGATCGGTGGCGGGCGACCTGCGCCAGGAGAGGAAAGTTGGCGGCGAGAAGGAGGATGCAGATCAAGGGAAATGCGAGCAGAGTCGCCAACGCCGAGCGGGCGAGTCTCGCCACCAGGATCACCACGCCCGCCAGCGCCACCGAACCGACAAAGGTCCAGAGCTCGGCCGGTCGCAGACCGAGGGGGGCGAGCTTCGCGCCAAGGCCGGCGCCGGTGGGGTCTCCGGGCCAGAGGACGATCGCCAAGAGCGCGGCGAGGACGATGAGGGTAGGCGCGACCAGCGAGGCGGCGCGTAGGAGCAGGCGCCGCGAGGTCGACGCGGGATCGGTGAGCGCCGGGGCGAAGGCCCGGGCGAGAAGGATCGCCAGCGCCACCACGGCGGTCAGGATGTAGCCGGGAAGCTTGGAGTGAGACAAAGAGAAGAAGGCGACGACGACGAGCGACCAGGCGATCAACAAGAGGTCGGGCGACCGCCAGGCGCGCCTCCGTTTCCAGCTCTCCCAGATGGCTTGGGGCAGAGCAAAGGACCAGGGGAGCATCGCCCACACGAGGACCACGGCGTAGAAGTAGAACGGCTGATTGCGGTGAAAGCTCGCTCCCGTCGTGAAGCGCTTCCAGGATTCTTCCACCAGGCCGTAGCGTGGAAAGTCGGGAATGCGGACGCTGAGGACGATAAACCAAGGTAGGACGATGGCAAGGAAGACGAGAACGTTCCAGGGGGAGAAGAAGCGCTTGATCGCGCCCTTCTTGCGCGCCGCGAGGTCGTAGACGATCAGCACCAAGCCGGTAATCAGGAAGCCGACCGGCCCTTTGACCAGCGTCCCGAACCCGGCGGCGGCGGCGCCGACCAGATACCACGCCCGGCGCTTTCCACCACTGCTCTCCTCCGCCTCGAACCCGGCGAGGATCGCGAGACAGACGAAAAAGGCCAACGTCATGTCGAAGATCACGGTGCGAGCGAAGCCGAAGATCAGCGGCGAGCTCACGGCGATCACCACCGCGAGAGGTGCCGTTACCCCGTCGTAGTTGCGGCGGCAAAACCAGAAGGCGAGGAGGAGCACTCCCAGGCCGGCAAGCGCCGAAGGGAGACGCGCCGCGAGCTCGTGGACGCCGAGCGCCTCGAACGAGAGACGGACCTCGTCGAAGAAGAACGCGGGTTTGTCGAGATAAGGAACGCCGTTGAACGTCGGCACGATCCAGGCGCCGGAGACCGCCATCTCGCGCGCGACCTCGGCGTTTCGTCCTTCGTCCGGCTCGAAGAGCGGCAGCCCGCCCAAGCGCCAAAAGAGGACGAAGAGGGTCAGCGCCAGGGCGAACAGGTTGAGGAAGAGGATCCGGCGCCGCGGCGTCATCTCCCCCTCCTGACAACACTGGGGATTCTCGGCGCCAACCCGGACAAGCTCCTCCCCTCACGACTCCAAATCAGCCACACCATCAGAAACCGTATTTGTATCAGATTCGGTTACGGGCCGGAGACCCTCTCGCCCGAGGCTGCCAGCAACGATGCTAGGGGGTTGCCAGATACGCTCGCCGCAACACCTCGATCGCTTTCGACACACCCTGCGGAACGTGGAGCGGATTGGGGACGACGGAGACGGTCTGCTTGCCGCACTTCGCCATCACGGCGTAGTCGCCCGACGCGGCAAGCTCCCCGGTTCCTCGACCCAGCGCATCCAACTCGATCTTGCGACTCTCCGGAATCGCGTCTTGGCCGAGAGGACCGACGAGAAGAATCTCGCCGCCAGGGCAGTCCGCCAGGCCGAATTCCGTTTCAACCGGATCGGGAAGATCGATCGTTCCCAGGTCGATGACCTTCGGTAGCTTCTCGACTGGACCGACGCGGCGAAAGAGCGTGCCATGCCCTTTCGCTTCCACACTCACGCGAAAGACACCGCTCGCTGGTGCGGCAAGAACGAACGCACCGTGCGCGTCCGTTCGCCCGGGAGGAACGAAGAGGCGAACGGCATCTTCGCTCGTGGCATAGGTTCGGGGGGTCGGCCTGACCGATACCTGAGCTCCCGCCACCGGCTCTCCCGCATGCGTCACCTTCCCCTCAAGGTAATGCGCGGCGTTCAACCGCAGCTTGGCGGCTCCTCCCCCCGCCAGGGCGCGCGCCTCTCCGCATCCGAGATGAGGCTCGCAGGCTCGGACCACGTACGTTTCGGGGGCTAGATCGGCGAAGCGAAAGCGTCCGCGCGAGTCTGACTTGGTGGTGGCGAGAAGGAAGCCGACGTGGGGCGCCTCGTCCTTGTCTCTTTCCGTGGCCTCGGCTCCGTCTTCCTCCGAGAAGAGGTCGACTTCGGTCACCGCTAGGGCGGCATCTCGGTGCGGTGATTCGAGACGACCGCGAAGGGTCGCCGGGGAATCCATGCGAATAGCCACCGGCGAGGTCAACGGCGACTCCGAGAGCAGCCCGAGCGTCATCACCCGCCGACCCACGGTCGAACCATCGGCATCGAGGACCAGGAGGGGAGTCAGGGGCTCCGTGATGCTCAGCCAGTAGCAGCCCGCTCCCAGAGAATCTACCTTTGCCGCGCGCGCCGGTTCGAGACGCATGAAGTGCCACCCGGCGCGCTTCTCGATCCGGACCGCGCTCGGCGCAACGGCTTCACCACGCCACGTCAGGCAGGCTAGGCGTCCCCATCCCGCGCTTTGCCAACCCAAGAGCACGCTCTTGCTCCTCTCCACCCTCACTGGCAGGGAGACGAGAGTTTCGGGAGTCACTAAAGACGCGACGACTCCCGGCTGGCCGATGGCGGCACCGAGACAGCGCCAATTTCCACTTGCGATCGCACATTTCGGCCACTCGCTCGGCGTCGCGCCTAAGCTAGCGATCCAACGCAGGGCGGGAACCGGCCGCGCCGCGGCGAGCGCCGGCGGAACCTTCCCGGAGAGGGTTTCTCTCGCCTTCGTCTTGAACTTGATCGTTCCGGGTGGGTCGAAACAGCGGAAGGTCTCGCTCAGGCGGTAGACGCCGGCACCCGCGGCCTCCGCCACGGCTATGCAGTAAGACTCCCGGTCCCTTAGACCCTCGAGGGCGAGACGCACGACAGCGCCGGGTGATCCACTCGCGCGGTCGACCCAGCGATATCCCTCGCTCTCCTCGACGAGAAGGTCCGCGACCCACTTTTCGCCTCCAGCGGCTTTCTCCGCGCTTCTGGGAAGGAGGATCGCGACGGAAGCGGAGAGCGTCCGAGCCGCATTTTCGTGACGCTCATATCGTTTCTGGTCTTGCCTCGCGACCAGGAAGGGAAAGCCCGCCAGGTTCCTTTGAATTCCCTCCGCCAGGACGCTTGCCGCAAGGGATCCGAGGACCACGAGGAACGCCGTGACCAGGCCGAACCGAGGCGTCATGCGTCGCTTCCCGCGGGCTCCGCGGAGAGCTCGTCGAAGATCCGAAAGAGCTCTTCCGGGGCAACTTTGCCGTCGCTTGCGATCTCGTCCCACGTGCGCACGTGGAGTTGATGGCGCACGAGAAAACCATAACGGTCGCACAGGCCCGCGAGGTCGTAGAGGCGGTGCGAGGAAAGCACGATGGTCGTGCCGGCTTCCCTCATCTCGTTGATACGCCTCCCAAGCCAGCGAGAACCATCGGGATCCAGATGTTCCCAGGGCTCGTCGAGGATCACCAGAGGCGCTCGGCTGCCGCCGAGAGTGACCCTCAATCCAATCATTTGACGGTTTCCAGAGGAGAGCTTGCCCAGCTTGCGCCTGGCCATCCCATTGACCGAAGGGATCTCCGATAGATCCATCCCAGAAACCAATCGCGCCCAGGTGCCAGCACGAATCGAGCGCGGCATCACTCTCTCGCCGGCGAAGTAGGCGATCGGCATTTCCGCCGCCGCCCGACGGGGATCCAACCCGCCAACGAGAATCCGACCCTCGTCCGGACTCAGGAGACCAACGAGGAGCCGCAACAAGGTTGTCTTTCCAGCGCCGTTCGGACCGATGATTCCGAGGCATTTCCCGACACCTGCGTCAAGCTCAACATGACGAAGCACCCACTCTCCCGAGAACTTCTTTGAGACCCCTCTAATTGCAAGCATCGTACGGTCCCTGCTAGGAGGCAAGGGGCACGTCCCTTCTGTGGATGTATGTGAGACCCGCCGCCAGTGCCCCCACCGAGAAGGCAAGGAGGGCGAGCTCGGCATGATGTGGCCACGGAATCGAGGAGATCGAGACGGGCTCCGCGGCGCCGAGAGCAAGGGCAGCAACGAGGTGGTGGCCAACCCTATCCGGGAACTTGGTGAGAATTTCAACGAGCAAGGCGAAGGGGCGAGTCACCAACATTGGTAGGGTCACCATGACCAGGACCCACAGAAGCCCGCTCGTGTACCGGGGGAGCGTCAGGTTTGCCGCCCAAGCGATTGCAGAGACGAAGAAGAAGGCCGTGAGGCC
>JBJKRB010000059.1:0-47215 GCA_046704885.1 Thermoanaerobaculia bacterium
TACTCCTCGGCGCGCATCGCCGCAACGTCCACCGGCAGCCCGCTCTCGCGGCGCACATCCGCGGTCAAGAACTCTGGGTGCGTTTCCAATCTCCCATCAAGATTCCTGGCCAGAAGGGTCGCGAGCTCTTCTCCCTTCTCATTGACGAGCAAATCGAGGTCACGGGGCTCGATTCCCAAGATGAGGTCCCGTACCGTCCCTCCCACCAGATACAGATCGACTTCAAGGGTCTGGGCAAGCTCAGTGGCGTTCCGAACCACTCTCGCGGCCTCGGTCGAAAGGCGCGCCAGGAGCGCGGCCGCGATTTCGTTCGCGGGCGGAGCTTCGGACCGCTTGGGGGTCGCAGCCACGGCACCATTTTACGCTGGCCGGGATTCGAAGCTCCGGCAAGCGCGATTTCTTGTAGCGCTCGTTGACCGTATAATCCGAGCTGTGCAGTACGACTCGCCCGACACCTCGCCGCAAAGCTCACCCTCCCCCAAGAGTTCTTCCTTCGCGCGACGGTTCCGTTCCCGATCGAGGAGACGTTGGATCCTTTGGCTCCTTCCGCTCTTGGCGGGAGGGATCCTCGGCCTGATCTTCGGCGTGGCGGTGGCGGCCGCCATCCATATGCCAGGGGTCAATTCGTTGACCAATTTTCAGCCTGGTTTGATCACTCACGTCCGTGATCGCCACGGGCAGGTGTTTGCCACCTTCGCACGGGAACGCCGCATGATGCTGCGAGATGGAGAGGTGCCCAAGCTGTTGCAGGAGGCGGTGGTCGCGATCGAGGACGCCGGATTCTTCCATCACGGCGGTATCGATGCGGTCGGGGTCATGCGCGCGGCCGTCACCGACCTTCGAACGGGACACTTCACGCAGGGCGCTTCCACCATCACCATGCAGTTGGCCAGGCACCTCTTTCTTAGCCGTAGGAAGACCTGGAGGCGCAAGATCGAAGAGGCGTTCTTGGCGGTAGAGCTCGAGAAGACTTTCAGCAAGCAGCAAATTCTCACGATGTACTGCAACCTGATCTTTCTCGGTCACGGCAACTACGGCATGGAGGCGGCCGCGCAGGACTACTTCAACAAGTCCGTCGATCAGCTGGACTTGCCCGAGGCGGCCACCCTCGCTGGGATCGTCCAGCAACCAAGCCGGCTCAACCCCTTCCGTAACCCCAAGCTTGTGGTCCGACGCCGAAACGAGGTCTTGCGGCGCATGCTGAGCGTCGGCTACATCGACAAGCAGCAGTTCGAGGCGGCCGTGGCGACCCCGCTCCTTCTCGCGGTTCACAAGCCCGAGAACGATCTCGGCAGATATTTCTCCGAGGAGGTGCGCCAAGATCTCGAGACCCGCTTTGGTACAGATGCGGTGCTTTCCAAGGGACTCGACGTCGAGACGACGCTCGACACCGAGATCCAGCGAGCAGCGCAGAGCGCCTTGCGAGATGGCCTGCTTCGCCTCGACCACGATAAGGGATGGCGGGGCCCGCTCTATCACCTGAAAGGCTCCGATCTCAGCACGCAAAAGCTGCCCTCTTGGACCGATACTCAGGTCACTCCCGGCAGCTGGAACGAGGGAATCGTGATGGCGGTCAACGGTGCGCGGGCCAAGATCAGGATCGGAGACCGGGATTACCGCCTGGACGGTGACGGCATCGCCTGGACCCATCATCAGCGGCCCAGCGAGCTACTGAAGCAGGGTGACGTCGCCTGGTTCCGAATCCTTCCCGGCGACTCGAAACAGCAAAGCGATCGAGTCGAGCTCGAGCAGGAGCCGGAGCTCGAGGGCGCCGTACTCGTCATCGAGTCGGCCACCGGCGCCATCCGCGCCCTGGTCGGTGGCTGGGACTTCGACCGCAGCAAGTTCGACCGGGCGATCCAGGCTCACCGCCAGGTCGGCTCCGCCTTCAAGCCCTTTGTCTACGGCGCCGCTATCGAAAGCGGCTTTACCCCCGCCGACACCCTCTTCGACGGCCCGGTGGTCTTTCCCAACGCCGACAATCAACTCGTCTATAGCCCAAGGAACTTCTACCGCAAGTACTACGGCATCGTTACCTTGAGGCGGGCGTTGGAGGAGTCGATCAACGTGACCTCGGTGAAATTGCTGGATCTGGTCGGGGTGCAAAGGGTGATCAATTTCGCGCGCCGCTGCGGCATCCAGTCGCCTCTGCCTCCCTACCCCAGCCTCGCTCTGGGGACCGCCGATCTTTCGCCCATCGAGCTCGCCTCCGCGTACGCGGCGATCGCCAATCACGGCGTCTATCTGCAACCCTACTTCGTCGAACGGGTCACCCTGCCGAGCGGCAAGGTGCTCTTGCAGCATCGCCCCGCGGCCCACAAGGCGATGGAGCCCCAAGTCGCCTACGTCCTGACCCACATGCTCGAAGGGGTCGTTGATCGCGGAACCGCCTCCCAGGACGCCGGAATCGACGTGGATCTGGCGGGCAAGACGGGCACCACGGATGACTATAGCGACGCCTGGTTCGTGGGATTCACCCCGCGCTACACGATCCTTTCATGGGTGGGCTACGACGTAAAAAGGTCGATCGGCCACAACATGACCGGGGCGCGAGCGGCTCTTCCCATCTGGACCCTCGTGGTCAACAGCGGCCTGCAAGGAGGGTGGATCGCCAAGGGCGGCCGCTTCACGGTGCCGCCCGGGATCACCATGCAGCCAATCGAGTACTACACGGGACTACTGCCCGGCCCAGGCGCCCAGACGATCATCGACGAATCGTTTCTCGCCGGGACCCAACCGACCCAGGTCTACGACCCGAAGTGGGCGCAGATCCTCGCCCTTCCCTGGTATCAGCAGCTCGCTTTCTATATTCCAAAGGAGGGGGAGCGGATGCCCGATCAGATCCCCGACTGGGCCGCGGTCAAAGAGGCTTGGAAGGACAAGTCGCAGAACTCGACTTCGACCTCATCCCCGGCCCCACAACACCCCTAGCCTTCGGCCGGTTTGTGGCCGATCATGGCGTAGTCCTGGCAACCGAAGAGCAGCTCGTCGAGCCTGTCGCGCAAGCGATTGACGCGATCGGCTAGCTCCGCCTGCTCTGGCACTAGATCGGAAGCGTCGATCTCGGGGAGTCTCTCGCTGTCCGCGAATGGCCTCAGGTCCCGCCGTTCGACGGCCTCCAGGCCCGCCTGCTCGAACGCCAGTCGTAGCGCCTCGGGGTGCACGGGCCTCTGGTGCGTAGGATCGAGCCAGAAATTTCTCGCCGCGACCACCAGAGAGAGAGGATTCGGAGTCTCGAAGATCAAGACTCCACCTGGGGCCAAGGCTCTCTCCGCAAGCTTGACCAAGCGCGGGATCGATCGAGCTGGGAGGTGCTCGATGACATGAAAAGAGACGATGGCGGGGAGGCTCCCCGGGGACTCCTCGGCGAGGAGCTCGAAGATGTCGCCGGCGCTCGCATCGAGTCCACGCTCCTGGCACGCGGCGACCATCGCGCCGCTGCTGTCGATTCCGCGCGCCCGGATCCCCATTGCCGCGAAAACCTCCAGTGCCTCACCCCGACCGCACCCCAGATCGAGCACCGCATCGCGGCCCTCGAGCAGCGGGAGGTAACCCTCGAGGCGAGCCGCGATATCGGCGCCCTCGCCTCGGTAGCGGTCCTCGAGCTGCCGGTACTCATTCTCAACCAGCAGCTGGTCAAGAACCTGGGCGCGATCACCGGGGCTCGTTACGGCCAATGCCTCGCCCAGGCGCACCGTCAGCTGCTTCGCTTCGCGCCGGTAGGAATCGAGCTTTTGATCGAGAAGCGCATACAGAGCGTCGTCATGCGCAACCATCTCGTCGAGCGCCTGGTGCTGGAATTCTTCCAGCCGGTAGCTCCGCCGCTCCAGCTCCTCGTCGGTCTGTATTCTCTCGTTGAAAAGATCGAGAAGGATCAGATTGAAGACCCTCTGGCGCTCCCAGAGATCGTTTTGAGGGGTAACGACGAAGGGACGCCAAAGACGCTTCCATGCTACAAGAAGGCGCCCCAGGAAACCACGATGGCTGCGGATGGGAAACCGTTGATCTCCCTCCCACAGCCATCGCCAGCCAGCTAGCTCCCGGGTGGGCTCGCCGAGGAACTCCTCGATGCGATGCTTCGGCTCCCCGTCCTGGGCGACCAAAGCGAGCTCACTCCTCGGCTACGACATTCACCGTAATCTCGGCGGTCACCTCGGGGTGAAGATCGACGCGCACGGAGTGCGCTCCGAGCGTCTTGATTCCACCCTCCAGATCGATCTTCCTGCGATCTACGGTAACGCCCTTGGCGGCCAATGCCTCCGCGATGTCGCTGGCGGTCACCGAGCCGTAGAGCACCTCGGTCTCACCCACTCGCTTGGCGATCGCGATCTGGATCCCCGCCATCTCGGCAGCCATCGCCGCCGCCTCGTCACGCTCGCGCGCATGGCGGGCATCGATCTTGTGGCGCTGCTGCTCAAAGAGCTTGCGATTTCCCGGCGTAGCTTCGAGGGCGAGGCCCTGGGGCAAGAGGTAGTTGCGCGCAAATCCCGGCTTGACGCGCACCACGTCGCCGCGCTTACCGGTATGGATAACGTCCTGCATCAAGATGACTTCCATGATCACGGCCTCCTAGTCTGCCGAGAAGGGCAACAGCGCCACGTGACGGGCACGCTTGATCGCCCGTTGAACTTGGCGCTGGTGCCGCGCGCAGGTTCCAGAGATGCGACGTGGAAGGATCTTCGCGCGCTCCAAAATGTACTGCTGCAGGAGCTTCACGTCTTTGTAGTCGATGTAGTCGACCTTGTCGACGCAGAACTTGCAGACCTTGCGGCGACGATAGAACACCTTCTTCCGGTTCCCACTCATTCCGCACCTCCAGCCGTTTCCGCCGTGGGCTCGCTCTCCGGCTCCGCTGCCTCTTCGGGCTCCGGCTCCGGCGCGGGAATCCGCTCGAGGTCGGTGCGTACCGTCAACGAGCGAAGGATCTGCTCGTTTTGTCCCATTCGCCGTTCAACCTCCGGAAGCGGGGTCTTCTCCTCAGTACTGACGTAAAAGAGCTCATAACGCCCGTCACTCAGCTTATTGATGGGATAGGCCAGGCGTCTCTTGCCCCAATCTTCGTGCTTGACGACGGTACCACCGCCGTCTTCGATCATCTTGCGATAATCGCCGACCATCTTTTCCGCATCCTCATCAGAGACCCTCGGGTCAATGATGAACATCAACTCATAAGTTCGCACTGTGACCTCCCTTTGGCCTGTGCAGTCCCGGTCGTTGACTCGGGACAGAGAGGAAATCGATCCGTGACCACGGCGGCCTGCAGGCCGCCCGCCACGGGACTCAGGAACTGCTTATGGTATCCGCTCGATAGCCTCCGGCGCAACCGCCATAACCTGCCGCGCCCGATGCGGAAAAAGGCCGCTGCTCTAGCCTCCATGAATCGCCAACAGCAAGGGAGCGACGACCAGCGAAACCACGGACATGAGCTTGATCAGGATGTTCAGGCTCGGTCCAGCGGTGTCCTTGAAGGGATCTCCGACCGTGTCCCCGACCACCGCCGCCTTGTGCGCGTCCGATCCTTTACCGCCGTGCTCGCCTCCTTCGATGTGCTTCTTCGCGTTGTCCCAAGCTCCGCCGGCATTCGCCATGAAGACCGCCATCAAGACGCCGGAGACCGTCACTCCGGCCAGGAGACCGCCGAGCGCCTCCAGGTTGTAAACCCCCACAGCCACGGGAACGATGACCGCCATCAGCCCGGGAATGATCATCTCCCGAATCGCTGCGCGGGTGGAGATATCGACGCAGCGCGCATAATCTGCCTTCCCCGTCCCTTCCATCAGACCCGGTATCGACTTGAACTGTCGCCGCACCTCCTCGATCATCTTGAACGCGGCGCGGCCAACCGCGCGCATCGCCATCGAGGAGAAAAGGAAGGGCAGCATCGCGCCCACAAACAGTCCTCCCATCACCTCCGGATTCGAAAGGTCCATGGTGGTGAGGTGAACTTGGGTCTTGAAGGCGGAAAACAGGGCCAGAGCGGTGAGAGCCGCCGAACCGATGGCGAAGCCCTTGCCGATCGCCGCCGTCGTGTTGCCTACCGCGTCCAGCTTGTCGGTGCGCTCTCGCACCTCCGCTCCCAGATGGCTCATCTCAGCGATGCCACCCGCGTTGTCAGCGATGGGCCCGTATGCATCCACGGCGAGCTGAATACCGGTGGTGGAGAGCATGCCCAGCGCGGCGATCGCAATGCCATAGAGGCCCGCTTCCCGATGCGCCACGATAATTGCGCCCACGAGGACCAGGATCGGCAGTGCCGTCGATCGCATGCCAACCGCGAGCCCGCTGATGATGTTGGTCGCCACTCCGGTCCGGCTGTCGGCGGCGATGCCGCGCGCCGGTCCGCGCGACTCGGAGGTGTAGTACTCAGTGATGAAGCCGATCGCGACACCCGCGATGAGACCAGCCAAGGTGGCAAAAAATACTCCATTCGCATCGAAGACCTTGCCGCTGATCACGTATTCGCCGGTGAGCATCCAGTGGATAATCAGGTAGGTCGCTACAAGCATCACGATCGCGGCGCTGAAGGTGCCGGTGTTGAGCGCTGCCTGTGGGTTTCCGCCCTCTCGGGTTCGGACTAGAAAGGTCCCCCCGAGAGAGACGAGCACCCCGACGCCAGCCAACGCCAGAGGCAGGAAGACCAGCATCGGAGTGTAACTCGCCGTCATGGCCGCACCACTCGCCGTCGCCCGCGTCGCGTTTACGCCCAGAACGAGCGCTCCGATGATCGCCCCGACGTAGGACTCGAAGAGGTCCGCGCCCATCCCGGCGACGTCGCCCACGTTGTCGCCCACGTTGTCCGCGATCACCGCGGGGTTGCGCGGATCGTCTTCCGGAATTCCCGCTTCCACCTTTCCGACCAGATCGGCGCCGACGTCGGCGGCCTTCGTGTAGATTCCTCCACCGACGCGAGCAAAGAGAGCGATCGAGCTGGCCCCGAAAGAGAACCCCGTCAGGACCGTAACCACGCGCGTGAGGTCTGCTTGCGGGTCACCGGTGTGGAAGAGGTGCGTGTAGAGCAGGAACAGCGAGGACAGGCCCAGAACGCCCAGCCCGACCACGCAGAAGCCCATGACGGCACCGCCCGAGAAGGCAATCTGCAGAGCCTTGTTTAATCCACCTCGCGCCGCCGCTGAGGTGCGAACGTTCGCCGCCGTCGCGACCCTCATTCCGAAGAAGCCAGCGAGAGCCGAGCAGAAGGCCCCCGCCGCGAGTGATACCCCGATGAGGATCGAGCTTTGGGGCTGGTTCGCGTTCGCCCAGGCAAGCAGACCGGCAACGACGACGACGAAGATCGCCAGGACCCTGTACTCGCGAGCGAGAAATGCCATCGCTCCCGAGCGGATATGGCCAGCGATCTCGCGCATGGTGTCGCTTCCGGCATCTTGACGTCGAATCCAGGCGCTGCGCACCCAGGCGAACAAGAGAGCGAGAGCGCCAGAAACAACGATCCCGTATAGCATGGTTTGCGATTGCACTTTCCAGTCCCTCCTGTGGACGGCTCCTCACCAGGCGGTTCGGCCTCGTGAAGTTTGGTTTCGAAGTGACACTTGCGTTCTGGGCGTCTTGGTTAGCTTCACGGGATCCTACCCGTTGATTTCATTCATGGCAGCGTCAATGCCGACATCGAGCCAGCACTCGACCGCCTGCGCTGCACTTTCGACCATCGCATCGACCTCGGCCCGCTCGTCCGAGAGAAATGGCTCCAGGACGTATTCCACCAGGTCCTGGATCGACTCGCCGCCCGAGGCCGGCGCGATGCCAAGACGGAGCCGAGGAACGCGATCGCTGCGCAGGTTCTCAACTACCGACTCCATACCGCGATGCCCTCCGGGGCTCCCCCCGGGTCGCAACCGGAGGCGACCGAGCGGTAAAGAGACGTCGTCATAGACGATCAGAACGCGATCGAGCGGAAACTGATGGTGCTCGACAAAGCAGCGAACCGCGTAGCCGCTCCGATTCATGTAAGTTTGTGGCATCGCCAGCAAGACTTCGTCGTCACCGCCACTGAGCGCCGAGCACTCCACTCGATCGCACTGAGTCTTCCGCCGCCTCGCCAAGCTGCGGACAACTTCGAAACCGAGGTTGTGCCGCGTGCTCCGGTAGCGCTCGCCCGGATTTCCCAAGCCAACGACCAAAGCGCGAGTACCGTCTAACTCGACCGGATTCTCGTCGCTCATCACGGGGTCCAGCCGGGCAAGATGATACCCGGCACTTACTCCGACTCTTCCGTCTCGGACTCCTCGGCCTTGCCCTTGCGGATGACTTCCGGCTCCTCCATTTCGGCCTCGAGCAACTCCCCTTCCTCCGCCTCTTCAACTTCTTCGAGACGCGGATGGGCGACCGACACGATCACTCGGTCCGACTCTTCCATCAGCGCCACCTTGTCCGGGAGGTCGAGCTCAGCGGCTTCGATGTGCTGCCCGACATGCAATGCCGAGATATCGACTTCGACCGACTGAGGGATGTCTCGGGGAAGGCACTCGACTTCGATCGATCGGGTCACGAAATCTAGGATGCCCCCTTCATTCTTCACTCCGGTGGCCACCCCCGTTAACTCGATCGGCACTTCGATCCGCACCTTCTGCGTGAGCAAGACGCGTTGGAAGTCGATGTGGCGGATCTCGCGGCTGACGGGATCGACATCGATATCTCTGACCATGGCGTGCCGTGACTGGCCGGTCTCACTCAGCTTGAGCTCGAAGAGGGCATTCTCGCCACCTCCCTCTTTGAGCAGCTCGAGGAGGCGGCGGCGATTGATCTTGATGGGAACCGAATCCTTGCCTCCGCCGTAAACCACCCCGGGCACCCAACCCGAGCCGCGAAGCCGCCGGTTCTCGTTCTTGCCTTTTTCCGCGCGCTGATGAACTTCAATCGTCAGGTCACCACTCATTGCTACTCCTTGCTCTCTACACGAAGAGAGAGCTTACTGAGCTGTTCTCATGGATCCGACGGATCGCCTCGCCCAGGAGCGAAGCGACCGAGAGCGGGCGCAGTTTCTCGCAGGCGCCTATCTTCTCGTCCATCGGCGTCGTGTTGGTTACTAGCACAATCTCGAGCTTCGAGTCTTCGATACGTTCGATCGCCGGCTTCGAAAGCACGGCGTGAATGCCAGCGGCGAGGATCCGCTGGGCCCCCTTCTCCGACAGCGCCTCGACCGTCTTCTGGAGAGTCCCAGCCGTATCGATGATGTCGTCGATGATCAGAACGTTCTTTCCGTCGACCTCACCGATCACGTGCATGACTTCAGCCTCGTTCGGGGCCACTCGGCGCTTGTCCACGATCGCCAATCCGACCTTGAGGCGTTTGGCGATCGCCCGTGCCCGTTCCACTCCGCCCGCGTCCGGGGAGACGATGACCAGATTGGGAATGTCGAGCTCGCGAATGGCGTCGAGCAACACCGGCGCGGCAAACAGGTGATCGACCGGAATGTCGAAGAACCCCTGGATCTGCGGCGCGTGCAAGTCCATGGTCAAGATGCGGTCCGCTCCGGCGCGCGAGATCAAATCGGCGACGAGCTTGGCCGTGATCGGAACGCGTGGCTTGTCTTTCTTGTCCTGCCGGGCATAGCCGTAGTAAGGCAGAACCGCGGTAATGCGCGATGCGGAGGACCGCTTGAAGGCGTCGAGCAGGACCAGAAGCTCCACGAGGTTGTGGTTGACGGGACGACAGGTCGGCTGCAGCACGAACACGTCCGAGCCCCGCACGTTCTCCTCGATCTGGCAGAAAAGCTCGCCGTCGGCAAAGTTATAGGACTCGACCTTGCCTGGCGAGGTTCGCAAATACTCACAGATCTCCTGAGTCAGCGCTGGATGGGCTCGTCCCCCGAATATCTTCAATTCGCCGTACATGGTTCCCTTGTTCGCCGTCACCATGGCAGTCTTTCGGTCCTCGAGTCGATCTCACGCGTCGTGGCTGGGGCGGGAGGATTCGAACCTCCGAGTGCCAGATCCAAAGTCTGGTGCCTTACCACTTGGCGACGCCCCATCATCGGTAGAGATGGGATTCTCGGAAGCTTCCATGGCGAATAACCTCTTCACTCGTCTCTTCCAGCCACTAGCTCGTCCAGAACGAGTCTCGGAGGTGAATCTCCGCGACCTCCTCCACGGTCTTCGCCTCTTTCTTCGCCTCCGTTCCCGATTCCTCGAGCTTCTCAGTCTTCTCGGGCTGCTCAGGCGCCGCCTCTGTCGCCTCTTCGGGAGCAGCCTCGCCCAGCACATGTCGATACTCGGTCAGGATCCGGTGCTCGATTCTCTTGCGCGTTTCGTTGTTGAGCGGATGGGCTACATCCTTGAACTGCCCGTTTTTCTTGCGCCGGCTGGGCATGCTTATGAACAGGCCCTCCCGACCCTGAATGATCTTGATGTCATTGACCATAAAGCACTGATCGAACACCACGGATACGAATGCTTTCAGCTTTTCCTCACTGATCGGAAAAACCTTGACCTCAGTGATCTCCATTTTCTATCGTCCCCCGTTCCTCGACGATCCGCCGCGCCTGCATCTCGACCCGGCTGAGGGTCGTGGTTTGCACGACCCGACTACCCGCCGGCAGTCGTTCGACCCACGAGCTTGGCGGCTTCTGCTCCGCAAAGCGAGCGAACACCGAGGAGCCTGAGCCCGAAAGGCCCACCGACTCCGCGCCGGCTTCGAGCAGCGCATTATATACCGAGGCGACCATCGGATAACGCTCGAAGACCACCGGCTCCAAGTCGTTGCGGCCCCGAAACGCTGAAACTCTCGGCACTTGCAGGCCACCCGCAAGGGCGAGAAGCTCGGCGGCGACCTCGGAGTCATAGTGCGGTCCCAGCGCGGCAAAGACGGACCCGGTGGAGATGGAGATCGGAGGCGTCACGATCCACAAGCTCGCCTGCGAAAGCTCGGGGAGCGCTATGATCTCATCTCCTCTTCCCACCCCGAGGGCGGTCCCACCGACCAGGAAGTAGGGGACGTCGGCGCCAATTGCGCGGGCTATCCTCCACAGCTCACCGCGATCTTCCGGAATGCCGGTCAGGTCGGTCAACGCCACCAGTACGGTCGCCGCGTTGCTGCTCCCTCCTCCGAGGCCGGCACCGATCGGCAGTCTCTTGAATAGCTCTAGGCGAACGCCCGCCCCGGGCTTCCAATGCTCCAAGTAGGCTCGCGCGGCTTTCAGCGCGAGATTTCCCTCTCCCGCCTCGACGCTCCCTTCAGCAATGGAGAGACTGATTTCGCCGCTGGTGAGCTCGACTCGCAGAAGATCGTGATCGGACACCGTCTGGTACAGGGTCCGAAGCTCGTGGAATCCATCCGCCCGCCGCCCCACGACCTGCAGGTGGAGGTTGATCTTCGCGAAACTACGGTAGAGCGGGCTCATGGCATCGGACCTTCTCAAAGGCAGTAGGTGGAGACAACGAGGGGCGCGACGCGAGGATTGTAGGCGGCAGGGGCTCACGCACCTCCTGCCTCCAGCGCACCTGGCCCCCGCCGCGACGCGACAGAACTCCCCCCCGAGCGGAGCCCTGCCACCATACCAAGGGCTCGGGATCCCCCATCGTCCAGTGAAGGGGCCAGCCGTTCTCGAGCTCACCGCGCCAGGATCTTCCTCGAGAGTCGGTGAAGTGAAATCGTCCTTGGGACCAATCCCCGGCCTCGCTTCGCGTGGCCGGTGGCAACGGCAACCGCCCGATCAACAAGCGTGGAAGCGCCTCGAGGGGTAGCGGCCCGAAATCGAGCACGGGGAGGCGCAGGGTTTCTCTGCCCTCGCAATACGTGTGGGCGCGCTCGTCCACCATCATGACTCCCCCCCGGTCAACCGCGACCACCCAGATCGGCCTCCCCAGCGCATCGGCCGCTCGCGCCTCGTACTCTCCGGGCGCCCAGTAGCGCAGGGTGACCTTGGCGCTTCCACTTCCTTTTTTTCCCTCGATCGACAGGCGATACAAGCGCTGACTCGGATATTCGCTGGTGGGCATCTGCCAGGGGCGGACTGGGGCCGCGGTCGTAGAGATCGCCTTCGGAAACGGACCCGCGGCACAACCCATGGCCACCACCATCATCACGCAGGAAACCCAGGGCCGAATCGCGGAACGCGGGCTGTGGATCACGGGATAGCGCCGAGCCGAGAAGCTCGAACCCTTTCGAGGAACGTAAACGTTACTTCAGCGAACGCAGCTTCTTCTTGACCTCGGTGACGTTGTCGCCCGCTTTGGCCACGGACTTCTCGTAGTACTCGCGCGCTTTCGCCCGGTCACCCAGCTTCAGGTACAGATCGCCGAGGTGCTCGAGAACGGTCGCGTCGTCCCCGGTCAGTGAGACCGCCCGCGTCAAGTACTTCTTCGCGGCCGAGTAGTTGCCCAGCTGGAAGTTGGCCCATCCGAGGGAATCCACATAGGCGCCGTTGGTGGGATCGAGCGCCACGGCCTTTTGAGTGAAGGCAAGGGCCTGCTCGAGATTCTCACCCTTCTCCGCCCACATGTACCCGAGGTAGTTGAGCGCCGGCGCGAAATTCGGCTGCTGTTGCAGCAGGTCCTGGAACGTGGTTTCGGCCGCGGAGCGCTCCCCAGAGCGCTCGAGACTCGCTCCGAGCATGAACAGGGCCGAGACCGAGTCCGGGCTCTTCTTGAGAACCGATCGAGCCACCTTGATCGCCTGATCGTAGTGCTTTGCGTCCACGTAAGACTGAGCCGCGTTGAGCTGCCGCGCGGGATCGCTCGAATCGAGCAAAGGAGCAAGGACCTTATGCGCTTCCTTGGCGCGTCCCAGCTTCAGGAGCATCTCTCCCCGCGCCGCAACGACGCGGTCGTCCTCGGGCTTCCACGCCGCGAGCAGGGACAAAGCCTCTTTGCTTCGGTCGGAGTGGAAGAGACTCTCGCTGTAGAGCAACAGCTCCTGGACGGAGGGCGCCGACCGCCCGCTCTTGCCGGAGGCCGCGGGCGCGAAATCGCCAGCAAGAGTGTCGGCCGCTTCGCGCCATTGCCCTTGGCGCGCGTAGAGCAGCGCGAGGCTCATCCGCGCTCTGTGTGCATCGCCCGCGTGGCCAGCGCGCAAAGACCTCTCCTCGAGCTGCCGCAGGAGTTGCACGGCCTCCGCGTTCTTACCTTCTCGTTCGAGCACCTGGGCGAGGTTGATGTTGACGTCTGCGTTGAGGGGACCTTCGCCGGCCAGCTTGCGGAGCAGCGTCTCGGCCTCGGGGTCGCGTCCCAACGAGCTCAAGATGAGAGCCTTGAGAAAACGATTCCCAGGATTGTCGGGTTCGGCCGCCAGAGCCTTGTCGACGGTGGTCAAGGCATCATCGAGGCTCCCGGTGCGGAATTGCTCGACGGCCAGGCGTCCAAGGAGGTCCGGGTCATCGGCTCCCTTCCCCTGAGCAGCGGCGAGAATCTTTAGGGCTTCTTCATGGTTGCCGGCCGAGCTGACCATGTCGGACAAGGCAAGCCGGGCGGGAAGAAATCCTGGGTCTGTCGTCAGCAGGTCGCGCAGCACGGTCTGCGCCTTCGTGCTATCGGACATCCGCGAGCAAGCGTCGACCAGCATCCCTTCGAGCCGCCGATTCCTGGGCTCGAGCGTCAGCGCCCGCTGAAGCTCCTGCGCCGCTCGTTCGAAATTCCCCTGGCCGAGATCGATCTGGGCGAGCGAGAAGAGTGCCTGCAGGTTCTGCGGATCGACTTGGAGGAGATTCTCGTAAGCTTGATGGGCGCTGTCGAGCGAACCATCGCCCTGGCTCGCCCAAACGAGCTCGGCGTGGGCGCGGATCGCAAGCGCATCCACGTTGTCCGGCGCCAGTTTCGCAGCTTCACCGGCCTCGCTCAGCGCCTCCTTGAGACGTCCGGCCCGCAGCAGAACACGCGTGTACTCAATGCGAACGTAAGGATCGTCCGGAACATCCTTCACCAGCTCTGCGAATCCCTTCAAGGCGGAGCCAACGTCACCGGTTTCCGCTTCCATCTTGGCCACGGCAAAGTCATAGGGAGCCGCCTCTTGCTTGGCAAGAGCCAGGGAGGGAAAGAGCATCGAAGCACAGAGCGCGAGCGCGCCAGCGAATCTCACGCGCCCGACAATAGCAGCCGCGCCGCGTCCTTTACAACTGAAAAACCCACCCCTATAATGATCGTCCTGCGAATAACTCGCAGGCCTGCAAAGAGTTAAGCTCGAGGCTAAGACGCGTGTGCCAATGGCGAAGCTAGGTCACTACCTGGTAGAGCGCGGACTGATCACCAGTCGCCAGCTGATGCGGGCGCTGGAGAGCCAGCGACTCATCGGGGGGCGCTTGGGTACAGCGCTTCTCGAGATCTCCGCGCTTTCAGAGGCGGACCTGGTCAAGGCGTTGGCTGACCAGGCCGAGCTCCCCGCGGCGCGCGCTGAGGATCTGCGCGACATCCGCTCCGACATCACAGCGCTCTTGCCCACCAAGGCGGCCGTGCGTTTTCACGCGATTCCCTTCCGCCTTCTCGGCGGTGAGCTCTCCGTCGCGTTGCAAGAAACCGCCGATCTCGAAATCGAGGATCAGCTCGCTTTCATCACTGGCAGAAAGATCAAGCCGCACATCGCGCTCGAAGTGAGAATCGACGAGGCTCTCGAGCGCTACTACGAAACACCGTGCCGCTTGCGCGTTGCCCGGCTGCTCGAGCGTCTGAACCAGAAATCCAGCAAGGCCGGGGGAAAGAGCCCGCGAGCCGAGAGCGCCGCGGAGCCCAGCTCGCCGACTCTCATCACGCCGCGAGTACGCCGGTCACGAAGTGGCGTCCTGGCTCGGCCCTCAACCGAGGTGGCGGCCGCCGCCACCTCGCCTGCCCCTGCGGCCGCAGCGCAAGAGTCTCGGCCCATACCATCCGCCGCGACCCTGGTCGATCTCGAGAGGTTGCTAGCCAACCCCGCCTCGGCCGAGGATGTCGGCCACGCCGTGATCGCCTTGTTGGAGCCTGAGTTCGAGCGGGTCATTCTTCTGCGAGTGCGGCGCGGAAAGATCGAGGGGTGGATGGCAAACGACCCCTCCGACGACCTGTCGGACCGCCTCCAGGCCTTTTCACTCGCGGCCGATACGCCGTCCGTGTTTGTTTCGCTGCAACAGGGAACGCCCTTTCACGTCGGCCCGTTGCTTCCCTTGGCTGCTCACCGGGAGCTCTCGGCGGCCACCGGCCTTGACCTCTATCGCGAGATTCTCGTCGTGCCGGTGCGCTTGAAGAGCAAGCTGGTAGCATTGATGCTCGCGCAAACCAATGGAAGGTCAATCAAGGGAGACGAAGTCGAGACCGCGAAGCGAGTCGCGGCCAAGATGGCGATCGCGTTCGAAATGTGCATCATGCGTGACCGCCTGCGACAGACGTAGGCGTCTTAGGCGCCAGATTGAAACGCCGAAGGTGCGTTGCTATGCTCTCCGCTTCGTGGAGCTGAGATGATCAAAGCCGACATCATCAACCGTGTTGCAGAAGAATCCGAAGTTCCCCGCGTCAAGGCCGCCGTCGCGGTCGACACCATTCTCGAAGCCCTCAAGGGAGCTCTGTCCGAAGGCAAGCGCATCGAGCTGCGTGGGTTTGGCGTATTCCAAGTGCGAGACCGAAAGCGAGGGGTGGGAAGAAATCCGAAGACCGGAGTCGAGGTAGCGATCACGCCGGGCAAGACTGTCCGTTTCAAGCCAGGAAAAGAGCTCAGGGACCTCTGAGCCGAGTGCACAAGCCCGACAATCTGCGTTGAGTCACCGAGAAGCTGGCCACGCAGCTCGCGCCTGTGCGGGAGAGCTATGGATCCAGAAGAACTGAACGGGGCTCCTCCACCCGACACCCCGCTGCCCTCGCCGCCGCCCGAGATCTCCTATGCAGCGCAGCCGCCGGCTCCCAGGTACAGACCGCGCTACCTTGTCGCGTTCCTGCTCTTCGTGGCCTCGCTCCTTACGACGACCACGCTGGGAGCGGTTGCTTACCTTCTCACCCGTACCGACACCACGACCGATCTTTCTCCCCTGCTGAGCCCGGCAACGGTCATCAAGGTGTGGACCACCCCGGAGCTGCTGCGCCTCGGCTTCAGTTTCTCGCTTCCCCTCCTTTTCATCCTCCTGTGTCACGAGCTCGGTCACTACCTCATGTGCCGCCGCTACGGGCTCTCGGCGACCCTCCCCTACTTCATTCCGGCGCCGCTCGCCCTCGGTACTTTCGGCGCCTTCATCAAGATTCGCTCGCCGATTCGAAACAAGCGCCAGCTCTTCGACGTGGGAGTCGCGGGTCCAATCGCAGGATTCGTGGCGCTCCTGCCGTTCCTCATCTACGGTGTCGCGCACTCGCAACCGGCCGTTGTCTTCCCGGCACCCGCTGGCAATGCCGGAGCATTGCTGTTCGTTCCCGGGCGCTGCCTCGCGGTGCTCATTCCAACGTGGATCTTCCATGGTCGCCTGGTGCCGGGCGCCGTCCTGGATCTTCACCCCTTCGCCCTGGCCGCCTGGTTTGGCTTGCTTGCGACCGCTCTCAACTTGATTCCGCTGAGTCAACTCGACGGCGGACACATCCTCTATGCCGTCACCGGCCGGCTGCAACGACGTCTCGCCCTGCCTCTGTGGGTCCTTCTAGTCGTAGCTGGCCTGATCTGGTGGAACGGCTGGTTCTTCTGGTGCCTTCTCGTTCTCCTTATGGGCCTGCGCCATCCTCGGGTTGTCGACGAGGCACGGGGCATCGGTGCGGGTCGCCGCTGGATCGCGGCTCTCGCCCTGGTCCTCCTGATCCTGAGCTTCATGCCGGTCCCGGCTCGCGTCGTGACCGTCGGCTCGGGACCGGTTTCCGGATCGGTACTCGCGGCTCTCTAGCCTAGACGTCGAGAACGAACGTGACGGGACCGTCGTTCCGCAGCTCGACTTCCATATGGCTGCGGAACCGCCCTTCGCGCGCCTCGACTCCGTGACGGGCAACCTCGCTTGCCAAGAGCTTGACCAGGGGCTCCGCCACCTCGGGGCGAGCGGCGCGATCGAAGGAGGGACGTCGCCCCTTGGCCAGCCGCGCCGCCAAGGTGAATTGCGAGACGATCAAGACGGCACCGCCAACCTGCCGCACGTCGAGATTCATCTTCCCGGCATCGTCGTCGAAGATGCGGAGGTGAACCACCTTTTCGGCCGCCGTCTCTGCCTGACGCCCATCATCCCCCTCCTCGACGGCGACCAAGGCGAGAATTCCCTTGCCGATGGCGCTCACCTCCTCGCCACCCGCCAGCACCCGAGCGCTTTTCACCCGCTGCAAGACAAGCCGCATGATCTCCGTCTCTCCTGAATGATGCTTTCGCAGCGAAAGCAGTCGTGAATGCCCTCGGGCCTCTGGGCCCGCTTCTCGCCCGGAGGCCCTGACCGGCTATGGTAGCCTAACCGTTCTTCAGAGGAGACCCGATCGATGGTGAACAAAGTGATTCTCATTGGCAATTTGGGCCGTGATCCCGAGGTGCGCTCCACCCCGTCCGGCCAGACGGTAGCGAGCTTCAGCCTCGCCACCAGCCGGCGCTGGCGCGATCGCGACGGCAATCGGCAGGAACAGACTGAATGGCACAACATCGTCTGCTGGGGACGAAGCGCCGAGATCGCCGGCCAATATCTCACCAAGGGCAAGCAGGTCTACGTCGAGGGTCGCTTGCAGACTCGATCTTGGGAAGACAAGCAGAGCGGGGAGAAGAAGTACCGGACCGAGGTGATTTGCGAGAACTTCCAGATGCTCGGTCAGCGCTCGGACCAGGAAGGCGGCGGCCGCTCCTCGGGGGGTCGGAGCTCTGACGAAGACTTCTCGGGAAACGACGACGACATCCCGTTCTAAGCGGGGGTTGATGATCCCAGCGGCGACGGTCCCTTAGGAGGGGTCGAGTCGCGACCTCAAGCTAGCCAAGAGCGTCAAGGCGGCGAGCGGAGACAGCCGCTCGAGGTCGACCTGTCTGAGGACGTTGGCGACGACCTCCTCCGGCGACGCGAAGAGGGTCATCTGTGCCTGCTTCGTATCGGGCGGGCTCTCTCCTTGCGCCAGACTCGGGACGCCGTTCGCCTTGTACTCCTGTGCTTCCAGGTTCGAGAGGACCTGAGCGGCCCTCTCGATGACGGGTGGCGGAACCCCGGCAAGCCGGGCGACGTGCAAGCCGTAGGATTTGTCGGCGCTCCCCGCGATCACCCGGCGCAAGAAGACGATCTTGTCCTCCCACTCCTTGACCGCCATGGTGCGATTCACCACACCGGGAAGCAGGGAAGCGAGCTCCGTGAGCTCGTGGTAGTGGGTCGCGAAGAGGGTCTTTGCTCCACTCTCGGAGTGCAGAAACTCGACGATCGCCCAGGCGAGCGATAGACCATCGAAGGTCGCCGTCCCCCTCCCCACCTCGTCCAAGATCACCAGGCTCCGGTCGGTCGCCTGATGAAGAATGTTGGCCGTCTCGATCATCTCCACCATGAAGGTGGACTCGCCACGAGCCAGGTCATCGCTGGCGCCAACGCGAGTGAAGATCCGATCGCAAACCGGAATTTCAGCCTCCCGCGCCGCGACGAAGCTCCCCGACTGCGCCATGAGCACGGAGAGCGCCACCTGCCGCAAGTAGGTGGATTTGCCCCCCATGTTGGGACCGGTGAGGATTACGATCTGTGCGTCTTCCCCGAGCTCGAGATCGTTGGGGACAAATGGATCGCGCCCAAGCCGCTCGACCACCGGATGCCGACTCTCCACCAGGCGAAGCATGCCCCCTGCCTCGTTGATCCGGGGACGCTGGTAATCGTTGCGCTCGGCCGCTTCCGCGAAGGTGGAAAGAACGTCGGAGGCCGCCAGCGCCGCCGCCAAGTCGCTCAAGCGGTCCGCTACCGCGGCCACCGCTTGCACCAAGCGAGCGTATAGCTCCTCTTCCAGCTCCAGGCGGCGCTGCTCGGCGCTGAGAATCCGACCTTCGAGATCCTTGACCTCCCCGGTCACGTAGCGCTCGGAATTGGCAAGGGTCTGCCGTCGCACATAGTCGTCGGGCACCAGATGCTCGTTCGCCTTGGTGACCTCGATGAAATACCCGAACACTCTGTTGTAGCGGACTTTGAGCGAACCGATTCCGGTCCGCTCGCGTTCTCGGCGTTCGATCTCGAGGATGTGACGCTTGCTATCACGGGCCAAGTCGCGACTCTGATCGAGCTCCTCGTCGATACCAGGAGCAATCACTCCCCCATCGCCGACCGTCGCCGAGGGCTCCATCATCAGGCAACGGGTCAGCTCGCCGCGGAGCTCCGCCACCGGATCCGTCCGAGCGAGCTCGCTCAGAAGCGGCGATCCCAGTGCTTCCAAGGCAGCGAGAATCTCGGGCGCCTCGCCCAGGGTGTCGCGCAGCGCAGCGAGCTCCCGGGGACCGATCGTCGCCAGCACCGCGCGGGCGGTCAAGCGCTCCAGGTCTCCAGCCCGCGCCAAGCGCAAACGAAGGTCGCGACGAACGTCGGGGCGGTCATGAAGCGCTTCGACCGCCATCAATCTCTCCTCGATTGCCTCTCTGCGGCTCAGTGGCCGACGCAGCCATTGGCGCAGGAGGCGGCCACCGCCTGGCGTCAGCGTGTCCCCCAACACCCCGATCAAGGTCGCTTTCTTGCTTCCCGCCCGCAAGGTTTCGAACACTTCCAGGTTCGCCAATGTCGTCGCGTCGACCACCCTTCCCTCGGCCGCCGAGACGACTTTCAAGTCATGAACGTGCCGCAAGGCGTTTTGCTGGGTCTCGCGAGCATAGGACAGCGCCAAGCCCGCCGCCTCCACCGCCGCTTCTCCCGGCTCCAGACCGAAGCCCTGGAGGGTAGCGACCTCGAAATGCTCCTCGAGCTGGCGCCGCGCTCGCGAGCGCTCGAGCCGTCGATCGCCGTCGATCAAGGTGACAGTGAGGACCTCTCGCTCAATCCAGGTCGCCACCTCTCCCGGCAGCTCACCCGGATCGCACAGCACCTCTCTTGGTCTCAGCAAGCGAAGATCGGAGAGCATCGCTTCCGGCGAAGACCATCGTCGAACGACGAAAGAGCCCGTCGACACATCCAAAAAGGCTCCGGCGCCTTCCTCGGCCCTCCAGATCAGAGCTCCGAGGAGATTCTCTTCCGAGCTCTCCAAGAATCGCGGGTCGCTGACCGTGCCTGGGGTGAGAATGCGAGTCACCTCGCGCTTCACCAGTCCCTTGGCCGTCTTTGGATCCTCCACCTGATCGCAAACCGCGACCTTCAACCCCGCTTTCAGAAGCTTGCCCGCATAGGTGGCCAAGGCATGGTGCGGAACGCCGCACATCGGCGCCTCGCTATCGCTACCTTTCTGACGCGCGGTCAAGGTGACCTCGAGGATTGGGGCGGCACGCTCCGCGTCCTCGAAGAACATTTCGTAGAAATCTCCCATGCGGTAGAGCAAGATCGCATCCGGACATGTCTCTTTGACGTCCAGGTAGTGCCGCAGCATGGGGGTGAGATGAGCGACTTTCGGCATAGTAGAGTGCTCAGTATAAGCGCTGAGAGGAACCCAAACCTTCCTTCGCGCAGCTCCAGCCCATGACGATCCCGAGCCTCAACGCCCTGTGTCTCGACACCGCGTCGCCCACCACCAGCGTCGTGCTGGCAAAATGCGGCACGCAAGCGACCATGGCCGCGAAGTGGTCATCCAAGGAACTCCACTCCTCTCGCCGACTGCTCGCGGTCATCGACCAGCTCCTCGCGGAGGCGGGCTGGCAGCTCGCCGACATCGACGCGCTGATAGCTCTTGCCGGACCGGGCAGCTTCACCGGAGCTCGCGTCGGGCTCGCGACCGTTTACGGCTTGCACCAGAGCCTCGGAGTACCGGCCCTGGCCCTTCCCTCGACCCGAGCACTGGCTCGCCTCGCAAGAGCCGATGCCCCGTGCATCCTGGCCGCCATCGATGCCTTGCGCGACGAATGGTACGTCGAAGAGTTCGCCGCGGCTGACCCCACGCATCCGCAAGCGCCCGCGCGGCTGATGAAGAGCCAAGAGGTCGTGCGGCTGAAAGAGACCGTGGTCGTCGGGTTCGGAGTGGAGAGGCTCGAGGCTCTTTCTCCTCACCCGACGTGTCACCTCCAACCAGCAGCGGCACTGGCGAACGTCGCCCCTACCCTCCTCGCCGCCGGGGAGCTCGGAGACCCGCGAGACTGGAGCCCCGAGGCTCTTCTCCATCCTATCTACACCCGACCGCCGGCTATGGTCGAACGGCGCGCAGCCAAGCAATGAGCGCCGAAGGCGAGCTCCCGAGGGCGAGCTCGGCGCCCGTCTACCACCTTCGGCTCGCTCGCGAGGAGGACGTCGACGCGATCTCCGAAATCGAGAAAGGTTCGTTTCTGGACCCCTGGAGCCGCGCAGGGCTCGGGTCCATGCTGAAGAGCCCCACCAACAGGACTTGGGTCGCCGCCAGCGAGGAGTCCACCGGGGCGGCCGAGATCGATGGCTTCGTTTCCATTCGCCTACAGCCACCTGAAGCCGAGGTCCTTCGTTTGGCGGTTCGCCAGTCGGCTCGTCGACGGGGGCTCGGAGCACGTCTGCTCGAGCACGCGCTCGAGTTCGGCCGAAAATCGGGTGTAACCGCCGAATACCTGGAGGTCAGAGCCGAGAATGAGCCGGCCCTGGCGCTCTATCGCGAGAGCGGCTTTCGTCTGATTGGAGTACGCCGTCACTACTACTCGAACGGCGACGATGCCCTTGTGCTCTCGCGCGAAGAGCCCCCTATCGGCGCCACAAGAGGGTGATTTGCCCCCGACTTCGAGCCGATGCTATTCTTGCAACAGATTTCCTGATGCCGCACTACGAACTCGTCCCTCGCCCCCGCCCTCCAGCTTCCAAGCTGGGATGCGGGCAGTCACCCTATGCAAGATTGACCGACAGGAGAACTCGTTGATGGCGCAAACCGATCAGGCAATAGGAGAGGATCTAGCCCAAACCGAGGACCAACTCCGCCGCCTTCGCGAGGAGCATCGGGAATGCGAAAGGCGGCTAGAAGAGATCAATCAGCGCTCGCTCTTGTCGCAGGAGGACGAGATCGAGGAGAAGCGACTCAAGCTCCACAAGCTTCACCTCAAGGATCGCATCGAGATGTTGTTGCGTGAGGCGAGCGAAGCGAAGGTTTCGGCCTAGGTTGGCACCAGGCGACGATCCGGTCGAACTGGTTCGCGCCGATTTTCTACGAACGCCTCGCCGGTCCCTGGTCTCATCGATCGAGATCGTGATACCGGTTGGAGGGCTACCCACGGACCCAAACTTGGGGGCGGATCTGTCCTTGGTCCCCTGAAAGAGTCTTCTTGGCGTGACCTTTGCTCGTGAAGCATGGCCGTTTGTCCTCCCAGTGTGGATTTGCGCCGGGATTGTCGCCCTGCTCGACCTCTTGCCCTGGGGGGCTGCCATCGCCGTTGTCGGCTTCCTCCTTCTGCTTTTCTTCCGAGTTCCGAGAAGGAGGGTCACCGCCGGTGAGCAAGTGGTCCTGGCTCCCGCCGATGGCCTGGTGACCAAAGTCGATCGAATCGAGGATCCTTCCGTCGCGGAAGGCGAGCTTCTGCGCATCGCCACCTTTCTCTCGGTATTCGATGTCCACGTCCAGCGGGCCCCGGTGAGCGGCGAGGTCGTCCAGGTCTCGTCGCGACCGGGGCGCAAGATCGCCGCTTTCAAGGAGGATGCCGATCGAGTCAATGAGAGCCGCCTCACCGTCCTTGAACGTCCGAATGGCGACCGGGTGGGGGTTAGGCAGATTGCCGGACTCGTCGCCCGCCGTGTCGTCGGCTACCTCGAAAAGGGCCAGAAGGTGGAGCGCGGCGAGCTCATGGGATTGATCAAGTTTGGGTCGCGAGTCGACCTGTTCCTTCCGCCGAGTTACCGGATCAAGATACAGCGTGGTGACCGTGTTCACGGCGGGTTGACCGAAGTTGCCGAGGCGGTCAGGGAATCGGGCGAATGAGCCACGGCCACCCACACCAGCCGCGTCGCAGACTCCGCCGGGGGGCCTACCTCCTTCCCAGCGTCTTTACGATCGGCAATATTCTCCTCGGCTTCTACGCCATCACCCTGGGGCTGAGGGGGTCATTTCAACACGCCGCGGTGATGATCTTCATCGCCGGAATCCTCGACGCCCTCGATGGCCGTATCGCCCGATTGGCGGGGACGGCCAGTGATTTCGGACGCGAGTTCGATTCCCTGGCAGACGTCCTCACGTTCGGCGCCAGCCCAGCTTTGCTCTCCTATCTCTGGGGGCTTCACGAGATCGGAAGAGTCGGATGGCTGGTGCCGCTCTTTTTCCTGGTTTGCACCGCGACACGTTTGGCGCGCTTCAATGTCCAGACTCGCGTCGTCGACAGCCGGTTCTTCGTGGGCCTCCCGGCTCCGGCGGCAGCGGCTGGCATTGCTTCGATCCTCTTCTTTGCTCCCGATCACCAATGGCGAGCCTGGGTTGCCGCTCTCCTCTTGGCGGCACTCTTGAGCCTCGGCGCGTTGATGGTGTCCACCTTTCGATATCGCAGCTTCAAGCAGCTCGATCTCAAGCGCCGCTGGAGCTACCGAGCCGCCCTCCCGCTCGCGATTGTGCTCCTGGTCGTGGCCTACCACCCGCCCGCCGTCTTCCTCGCGCTAGCGACGCTCTACATCCTCTCCGGACCCAGCGCGTGGCTCTGGGGTTATTTGCACCGCAAGGGTGACGGCTCTTCGCCACAAGATGCTCAACACTCACGGGAGGCTGAATCGTGAGCGCCCCGAAGATCGCGATCGTCAATCCCGAGACCCTGCTCGGCAAGGAGCTGCAGGAGGTCATCGAGGACCGCCTGGATCCGGAAGTGTCGCTCGAGCTCTACACCACAGCATCGGAGGAGGAGTCCCTCCTCACCGAGGTGCAAGGAGCGGCTGGACTGATTCAGCCCTGGGAACCATCGGCTCTCGACGACGTCACTCTGGCTTTTCTCTGCGGCCCGCTGGCAGATCATGCCGCCGTCCGTGAAGGACTACCGAAAGACTGCACCGCGATCGTGCTCGCGCCGGACGCTGGAGCCGAGACCGGCAAGCCGATCGTCTCCGGGGTCAACGATCAAGATGCACAGGGAGGCGGAATCTTCCTCAGCCCTCACCCCGGCGCCGTCGCCTTGGCTCATCTCCTGAAGGCGCTCTCTCCGCTCGACCTCCGGCGCTCCGCCGCCACCGTCGTCCAGCCAGCATCGATCTACGACGAGGCCGGGCTCGAAAGCTTGTTCGAGGAGACTCGAGCCCTGCTCAACTTCCTTGCGCGCCCGGACGATTCGCCCTTCACGGCGCAAGTGGCGTTCAACCTGGCTCTGCCGGCACCGGGGATGCCCCCTCTCGGCGCGCTGGTCCAGGAGATCCTGGGTGACCACCACCCGGCCGCGCAATTGCTGCAGGGAGGGTTCTTTCACGGCCTGGCCGTTAGCCTTTTTGTGGAGCTCGCGGAGGGCACCGAGGGCGAAGAGGTGAACGCCTCCTTGCAGCGCTCACCCACAATCGAGCTGGTAGACGATGTCCGGGAGCTTGGGCCGGTCGCCACGGCCAATCGAAGTGAGATGATCGTCGGTCCCGCTCAACCAGCGGGCGCGGCCGGGGCTTTCTGGCTGTGGGCCGCCCTCGACAATCTGACCCGGGGGGGTGCGCTCAACGCGACCGAGGTCGCGGCGGCGCTCTTCCCTACTCTGCTTCGCTGACGCCCGGGGCCGTCAGGCTTCACTGGCGTTGGCGGATAATTCTCCCTTTTGACGCGCCAGGTACTCTTCTACGTGCAACAGGTCGTTTTCTCCCGCCCGTCGGATGACCCGCAGAAGCTCGCTCATTGATGACACCTCTTCGAGCTGCTCCGTCACGAACCAGTCGAGGAAGCGCAGGGCGGCGTAGTTCGACTCCTTATTGGCGATTTCGACCAGCTCGTAGATCTGCTTGGTAACCGTCTCCTCCCAGTCGAGCGAAAGCTTCACCGGCTCCTCCGCCGATCCAAAGCCGGATTGCGGCTCGGGAATCGATGGAATCTTGACCTCGGCGCCGGCCTCGACGAGGAAGTGCAGGAACTTCATGGCGTGCTCGTGCTCCTCGCTCGCCTGACGGAAAAAGAAACTGGAAAGCTCACGCAACGCTTCGGAGGCGAAGTAGGCACCGATGGCGAGGTACTGACTCGACGCCCCCAGCTCGCGGCCGATCTGACGATTGAATGCCGCTTCCAGCTCCTTGCTTGCGAACATACCTACCTCCCTGAGATTCTTGATTATTCTCTGGGCGCCGCACGAACGGCGCCCGCGACTCCTACTAGATTGTTCCCGAGGGCGCGCACGGAGTCAATCCGGCGCCTCGGCTCGCCAGTCGCGAGTCCATCCCAAAGCCGCCGCGGGATCCGCTCGGTGGTGGCTGCTGGGTGTCGCTCCGAAGTTGATCAACCCAATGGTTCGAACTGGGGACAATGCAGGCAACGCAGGGCTTCCCGGCGAGCCTCGGCTTCACTGATCTCCACGCTTGCCCCAAACTCCGCCGTCAGATCATCGCCCCACTGAGGAAACCCGTCGCCGTCCGCGGACGGACAGGGAAAGGGCTCGAGCTCGCGTTCGGCTCTCCACTCGCCCTGCGCCCGTCCCTTGCCGCGCAAGAAGACGTCGATGGACGCCGCCGCCCGTCTCCCGTCGGCGATGGCGCTGACGACGTCACGCGGCCCAAAGGCTGCGTCCCCGCCGGCAAAGACTCGCGGCGCGGTCGTGGCGAGGGTGTCAGGGTCGACGATGACCCTCCCTTCGTGGGCCGCCACGCCATCGCTCGGAGAGAGGCAGGCAAGATCCGCCATTCGCCCCGCCACAACGATGACTGAATCCGCCCGCATGACCTTGCGCCTGCCGAGCTGATAGATCGGAGCGAAATGGCCCTCTTCATCGAAGATTCGGGAGACGCCGAGGAGCTCGACACCGGGGCTATCGCCCTCAGCGATAACGCGCTCGGCCACCACGCGATAGCGGAACCGAATCCCTTCTCGGCTCGCCTGTTCGACCTCGCCTTGCGAAGCAGGCCACTCGCCCTTCGACTCGACCGTACAGATCGTCACTTGCGTCGCGCCGGCAGACTGGGCTGCATGGGCGACGTCCAACGCCTGCATCATCGTCAGTCTGCGCTGCAGATTCAGCTGCTCGCCGGTCACTACTCCGGATCGTCCGGCCCCCGGGAGCACTGCCGCGCCGGCGATGATCGCCGTCCTACCGAGGCTGCTCGCCCCGCTCCCGAGATTCACGTCACGCAGGAACTCGGCCGCATAGAGCAGGCGGGCATCGCCCTTCACGCCGAGCTTCGAATCCTGGGAATGGCCGGCTCCGACCGCCAAGAAGACGGCGGCGAATCCTTCGATCCACAGCTCGCCGAGCGTCATCTCCCTTCCCAGGCGGGTGTTGGTCAAGAGCTCCACCCCGAGGGCCAGCACGGACGACACCTCCCTCTCCACCACTCTGGTCGGGAGTCGCGCCGACGGAATGGCCAGACGCAACATTCCACCCGCAACCGGGCTTGCCTCGAAGATCGTTACTCGGTAGCCCTCGCGCGCCAACTCACGGGCGCAAGACAGCCCCGCCGGACCGGAGCCGATCACGGCTACCCGCTCTCGCCGCGGACCTTCGGATCCTCGCTGGTTCAGAACCTCTTCGCCCGAGCCGTTCTCGAAACGATCCGTGAGGAAGCGCTTGAGGGCTCGGATGGCGATCGGGGAGTCGAGCTCGGAACGACAGCAAACCTCTTCGCACGGCGCCGTGCAAACCCAAGAGCAGATCGCCGCCAAGGGGTTGGTTCGACGAACTTCTCGGTACGCTTCCCGGAACTTGCCCTGCGCGATCAGAGAGACGTAGCTAGCGGCATCGGTCTGCACCGGGCAGGACCAAGTGCATGGTGCAATCGGAGCCCCCACATCCTTTTCCACGCCTCTCTCCTAATACCTTTCTCCCCTTCATTGCCCCTTGCCGCCCGCAACTTCCAAGAAATAGCGAACCGCCGTGCCGCTCTGGAACGGCACGGCGGTCGTGTTCTACCGCCGGCCGCTCAATGCGAAAGGGTGAAGTTGACCTCTGTCGATCCCTTGACGGTGACGGACTTCTGCGTCTCCTTGAGCTTCGGGTGCCAGACCTTCAAGGTGTAGGACCCGTCGGGAACGCCCTTGATCGTGTAGGAGCCATCCTTCGACGTCACCGCGAAGTACGGTGTCGGAACGGCGGCCACGTAGCCCTCCATCTCCGGGTGAATCATGCACAACAACGTCGCGAAGCACTCCTTCTTGAACGTATAGGACCGCTCCTGGCCCTTCGCCCAGGTGCCGAGGTTGAAGTGCCCGGCGCAAGCGGAGGGAGTGAAGACGTTGTGAAGCACGTTGTCGTGATTGAGAAAGTTGACGGTGGTTCCGACCAGAACCGGCAGAACGTGAGGCGAAAACGTCATGTTGATCTGATTGACTACCGCGTGCTTGGTTGGAGCCGGGAAGCTCTTGCCCGCGATCTTGCCGACGTAAACCACGGCGTTGGAGTTGTTCTCCATCCCCGTACAGGTCACGGTGCCGTGAATCTCACCCGCCATGGCAGCCGGAGCCGCCGCGAGCGCTAGCGCAACAAATGCGATCAAACCTTTCATTCCATTCTCCTTGTAGAGTTTGCGAGATCAGTAAGCGAATCTCAGCACCGTATCTAATTCAAAGTTCTTGCCATCTTTCATGTCTCGCCGGTATTCGAGCATGGCCTTGATGTTGGCCCGGACGAGGAAGCTCAAGTTCGCGTTCAGCTCCTCGATGTTCGGCGCCTGCGGGTCTCCCGGCTTCACCTGCTCATAGCGTAGGGAGACCTGGAACGGCGGCGTGATCACGTAGTCGGCCTCGGTAAACCAGGCGTCGTACGTCGGGTTGATCGCATTGATTCTCGAGTTGCTCACCGAGTTCAACAGATCGAGAGTGTCCCTTCCTCGCAGATAGACGCCGAAGATGTTGAGGTTGTCCCAGTACCAGGAGGCGAAGAGGCCGACGCGATTGAAGTGCCGATCTTGCATATTGTAGGAGTTGCCGAGCGCGTCGGTGACCGGAAAGTAGACCCCACTTCCGTTACCGAAGTAGCTCAATAGACCTACACGGAGAGACTTCTCCTCCCAGTTCTCCGGCGGCAGATTGACTCCTTGGGTGCTCCCATCGAGGCCCATCCCGCCGAACTTGTAGCCCACCCTGGCATAGACATCCTTGTCGCTGTTGCCGTCAAACGTGCCTTGTGAGCTTGGTCCGAGCCCGTTGGTCAGCCCCACCGTGTAGAACAGTCGGTGTTTGACCACCCCGTACATCTCGAAGCCCTGGACCATCGCCGGGATGCTGATTCCTCCACCATCCTCGGCCAATCCCGTTCCGCCATGAATCCCGATCGGGTTGTAGTTGAACATCGTGTCGATCCCGTTCGAGGTCATGATCCACATCTCTTGGAAACCGTCGGCGAGATCTGGAGCGAACTTGCCGACCTTGAAGTTCACCGCGTGCGCCGGCCCGAAGGGCGAGTTGACGTGGAGCTCCGCATGCTCGATCTCTACGTCGGTGCTTCCATCGGGGTTCTCCGTAAACGTCAGCTCACCGAAGAAGCTGAAATGCTGACCCAGAGTGCCGGCAGAGAAGAGGTTGGCCTCCTGCGGCATCTGGAAGTCGTTATGCGTGATGAGCTCTCCAGTCGCGTCATGGCTTGATGCATAGACATTGGCCATCTGCACGTTGATCGCGATCGGCGCGTTGCCGGGAAGGTCGCTTGGGTAGACCATTCTCGGCCACATCTGTTTGTACGCCGGCGCTCCCAGACTCACCGGCTTCTGCTTGACCATCTGCGCGGTCTCGCCGGGCATGCGAAAGCCGTTGAGGCGAAACGCCTCACCGAAGGGGTTGAGCTTCGGGAAGATGGCGTGGCACGTCTGGCAGGACGTGTGGTATTTCCGCGCGAAAACAGGCACCGCATGGGCGGGAGCCGAAACTACGAAAATCATTGCAGCCGCCCCTAGGCAAGTCAGGACGAACTGCACCCTTCGCAATGAATAGTTCATGCACAATCTCCTTTCCACTTCATCATGGACACTATGATGGCGCTTCTCCAGGCCTCCATCAATCCGGCAGATTCACCAATTCGGCTGATGAATTTGCATCATTTGGGCGACAAATGGACCGCTCGGAGCGCTCCACATGCACTCAAGACCGGGGACTCGATCAGACCAGTCGCTTCTGGAAAGCGAATGCCACGGCCTCGGCCTTGGAGTGGACTTCCAGCTTCTCCAATATGTTTTGGATGTGGTTTCGTACGGTGACTCGGGAGATGTGCAGGCGTCGCGCGATATCCGGCGTCGCCCGTCCCGCGGCCAGCATGCCCAGGACCTCTACCTCCCTGGGTGTCAACTTTCGCGCCCGCGCGTCCTGAGAGTGATGCACGAGGCTCAGCTGCGGCGCCCGCCCCCCGCTCGGCTCAGACTTGACCTGCGGGACCATGCCCGACTCCTCTCGGCGTTCGAGGACGTGAGCCAAGTAGAACTCGTTGGGCGGACTGACTACGAGCTCCAGGATGGTGACGTTGACCGGAACCACATACTCGTCCTTGGCTTTGAGCTGTAGGACGAAGTGTTTGGCCGGCTCGCCACGCTTGGCCATCTGGATGATCGGGCAGGCGCTCGAGCAGTAGCGATTGCCGAAGGTGTCGCACCCTTCGAGCAGCGAGGAGCAGGTGGCTCCATCCACGTCCTCCGCCGTGTAGCCGAGAAGTGTTTCGGCGCTCTTGTTCCAAAAGACGATGCGATCCCAGCGGTCGGTGACGAACACCGGATCGGGCGACACCGTGAGCGCCGCGAACAGCGTCTCGAGCTCCTTTGATTGGGGTTGCAGCCCCTTCACGCCCTCAATCCTTCACGGCCTCGCTAAACCCTCTCCCTCGCTCCGGTCTTTTCCATGCTTTGACCCAATTTAGCACAGAAGCGCCGGGGAACCGCGAGCGGGATGATCTCGCCCGGTCTCGACTCGCGGCCGAGGCTTCTGGAATCGTTCGGCGCCGATCCGCGTTGTTATACTGACGAACGGGTTCACGGCGGGCATTTCGAGCCGCGAACCTTTTTCAAATTTGTCTCTCGGATCCCGCAAAGGAGATTGCACTTCATGGCTGAGCCAGCAGCAACCAGCACCACGCACTATCGCGTCGTGATCATCGGCTCGGGTCCCGCCGGGCTGACCGCGGCGCTTTATACGGCGCGCGCCGACCTAGCTCCCCTGATCCTCGAGGGAAACCAACCGGGCGGCCAGCTGACCATTACGACTGACGTCGAAAACTATCCGGGATTTCCAGAGGGAATTCTAGGCCCCGAGCTCATGGATCGCATGCGCGAGCAGGCGCGGCGCTTTGGAGCCACCGTCAAGTTCGAGACGGTCAATATGGTCGACCTCGAGCACCGCCCCTTCACCATCTCGACCGACGAGGGCACCTATTCCGCCGATTCGGTGATCATCGCCACCGGCGCCAGCGCCAAGCGCCTGGGTCTCGAGTCCGAGGAACAGCTCATGGGCTATGGCGTTTCGGCGTGTGCGACCTGCGACGGCTTCTTCTTCCGTGGCAAGGAACTAGTCGTCGTCGGAGGAGGAGATACCGCCCTCGAGGAGGCTGTCTATCTGACCAAATTCGCCTCCAAGGTCACCATCGTGCACCGCCGCGACGAGCTGCGCGCGTCAAAGATCATGCAGGACCGTGCCATGGCCAACGACAAGATCGAATTCCTCTGGGACAGCGTCGTGACCGAGGTCGTCGGCGAGCGCGACGGCGGCGTGCACGGAGTGCGGCTCAAGAACACCAAGACCGGAGCAGAGACCGAATTTCCTTGCCAGGGTGTTTTCGTCGCGATCGGCCACCAGCCCAATACGAGCCTCTTCGCCGGAACCCTGGAGACGGACTCGGTGGGCTATCTCCGGGTTTCCGAGCCCTCGAGTCGAACCAGCCTCGAGGGTGTCTTCGCCTGTGGCGACGTGATGGACCCGACCTATCGGCAAGCCGTCACCGCCGCGGGCTCCGGGTGCCGGGCGGCCATCGACGCGGAACGCTGGCTCGAGGCGCAAGATTGATGAGCGAGCGGCCAACGACCCTCGGTGCTCTCAGAGAGACGGGATACAAGCCACGTACCGTCAAGCAGGAGCTGCGGGCCAATCTGCGGCGCAAGCTTACCCAGAAGGAAGAGATCTTCCCGGGTATTCTGGGCTATGAACGCACCGTCGTACCGGTAATCGTCAACGCCTTGTTGGCCGAGCACGATTTCATCCTGCTCGGACTGCGAGGCCAGGCGAAGACGCGGATTCTCCGTTTATTGACTCGCCTGCTCGATCCCGCGGTTCCGGTCCTCGCGGGGAGCGAGGTGAACGACGATCCGCTCTCCCCGATCTCGACCTGGGCACTGCGCCTCCTGGAAGAGGCGGGCGACGACGCTCCGATCGAATGGCTGACTCCCGACGAGCGTTACAACGAAAAGCTGGCGACGCCCGACGTCTCGATCGCCGACCTGCTGGGAGACATCGATCCGATCAAGGCGGCGACCCGGCGACTGACCTACGCCGATCCCGAGGTGATCCACTTCGGCATCGTGCCGAGAACGAATCGAGGGATCTTCGCGATCAACGAGCTTCCCGACCTCGCTCCTCGCATTCAGGTCGGCCTGCTCAACCTGCTCGAGGAGCGCGATCTCCAGATCCGCGGATTCCCGGTGCGTCTTCCCCTGGATCTCCTGATGGTTTTTTCGGCCAACCCCGAGGACTACACGAACCGCGGAACGATCATCACTCCGCTCAAGGACCGGATCGCCTCGCAGATCCTCACCCACTATCCGAGCTCGATCGAGACCGCCGCGGCCATCACCCGGCAGGAGGCCTGGACCGACCGTGAGGAAGCAGAGGTGCAGGTTCCGGGCATCGTGGCGCAGATGATCGAGGAGGTCACCTTCGCCGCTAGGGAGAGCGACCTCATCGACCAGACCTCGGGAGTCTCGGCCCGGCTTTCGATCGCGGCCATGGAACTCTTGGTCTCCAACCTCGAGCGCCGGGCTCTCACCACCAAGGACCGACCGGTCCTCGCGCGCCTCGTCGACCTGCACATGCTGCTGCCCGCCATCACCGGGAAGGTCGAGATGGTCTATGAAGGCGAGCAGCAGGGCGTCGAGGTGGTGGCCCGTAAGCTCATCGGCGAGGCGGTCAAGAAGGTGTTCTCGTCGCACTTCCCCGAAGTCGAGAAGGCGGTCGGAAGCGGCGGCGAAGAAGATACCGGACCGTATTCCAAGATGGTGGCTTGGTTTGCGGAGGGCAACGAGATCCTCCTCACCGACGAGCAGCCCTTCGATGAGTACGAGGCCGAGCTCAAGAAGGTCCCGGGCTTGTGGGATTTTGCCCACGAGCGCTTCCGCGGCAGCCGCGAGATCACCGCGCTCGGCGCCGAGCTCGTGCTCGAGGGCCTCCATCAGCATCTGAAGCTCGCTCGCGAGGACTTGGACAGCCACATCACCTACAAGGAGATGGTGAAGTTCCAGCTCCTTCGGCCTCATCGCGACGCGGGCGACCGCGGCGTGCACTGAGCCAGGTTCCCTCCGAGCTCGCGGCAGCGATCCACCATGAGGCACCGCTACCTCTTTCTAGACCCCGACCTGATCCGCTCCATGCTGGAAGGTCTGGGGCTGATGCGTCTCTTTCAGCAGCTCCTGCTCGCCGCTGGAGGCGATCCCGACGAGGCCATGGAGTGGATGCGCTATTTGCAGGAGCAGGGATATCTCGACGAGGGCATCGACCTCGAAGAGTTCTTCCAGAGTCTGCTCGACTCCGACATGATCGCGCCGGACGGGCAAGGAGGAAGCATCCTCACCGCCGCTGGCGAGCGCCGCATCAGGCGCAGCGCCTTTGAGGAGATCTTCTCCAGCCTCAAGCGCGGCGGGCCGGGCTACCACCCCATCGCGGGCGCCGGTGAAGGCGTCGAGCGCCTGCCCGAGACCCGTCCCTATCATTTCGGAGATGACCTCCATCGCATCGACTCGGTACGCTCACTATCGAATGCCCTACGCCGAACTCAGGGCGGTCTGGAGCTCGCCGAGGAAGATCTCGAGGTCCACGAGACCGAGCACCTCACCTCGTGCGCAACGATCGTCGCGATCGACGTCAGCCACTCGATGATTCTCTATGGAGAGGACCGGATCACCCCGGCGAAGACCGTGGCCCTGGCCCTCACCGAGCTCATCACCACGAAGTACCCCAAAGACCACTTGGAGGTCATTCTCTTCGGCGACAGGGCGGAGCAGGTGGAGCTCTCGAGAATCCCCTACATCGAAGCGGGCCCCTTCCACACCAACACTTGCGAGGCGCTGCGCTTGTCGCGCGGCCTGCTGTCGCGCCGCAAGCAACCCAACAAGCAGATCTTCCTCATTACCGATGGCAAGCCGTCGGCGATTACCGAGGGAAACCAGGTCTACAAAAACCCTTTCGGTCTTGACATGAAGATCGTCAACCGCACCCTCGAAGAGGCCGATCTCTGCCGCCGCCAGAAGGTCGTCATCACCACCTTCATGTTGGCGACGGACCCCACCCTCACCCAGTTCGTCGAGCGCTTGACCCAGATCAATCGCGGACGGGCCTACTTCGCCTCTCCCTACAATTTGGGTGAGTTCATCCTCGCCGATTACATCCGCAATCGACGGCACCGGGTGCACTGAGCACGACGGGGGCCGCCGTCACTGGCCAGGGGTCTGGCCCCCGACCACTCTCTTGTAGAGCTCCCCCGCTCCCAGCTTCTCTTGGGGACCCAGCTGATTGATCAGCGCCAGGCGATCACCCGAGATCGTCGACGGGTAGCGCCGCGCGAACTCGGAGAGCGACATGGGTCGATCGGCGTCGACCAGCTCGATCCGCGCCGGTTCCACGTCGAGCAGGCGTCGTTCGTTGACCCTCCTGAAGCTCGTGATGCTGCGCTCGAGCGTCCGGGCATCGCGCTCCCACCCGGTTGCGCTTGCGAGGCCGAGAAGCCGATAGAGATGATCGCCATCGACGACGAATTCCACGCTGCCAGAAAGGTTTCCCTCCGCGGTTTGCGCTTCGAACTCACCGCCAACCGCCATGAGACCATCGAGCCTTCGGTGTGACCGGCGCAGTAGAGTGATGGACTTCTGGGCGAAGAAGTCACTGGCCGCGGCGTCCGCTTGGTTGCCCTTGGCCATGGATACGGCCACCACCGCGTCTCCGCTCGGCGCCGTCGCCAGGACCTGCCGTCGTTGGTTCTCGTGCTTCCATCCGTTGGGAAAGTCGACGGCAAACCGCAGCTGAGGGTGAATGAACGTCGTGCCGCGGAAGTAACCCTGCCCGGGATCGTCGCCGAAGACGATCCCGGCGATGCTCTGCAGATAGGGCCTGCGACCGACAACGCCATTGCGCTGCTCCGGCGCCAGGCGCGCAATCCGCGCATCGATGTCTCTTTCCCGATTGGCTGGCGCCGGATGGGTCGCCAGCCATTCTGGAACTCGAGATCCTGCCGCCTGCTCCGCGCTTACCCGATCGAGGAGATCAAACACCCGGGACATCTCGTGCGGATCGTAGCCGCCGCGAACCAGGTAGCGAAGGCCGAGCTCATCGGCTTGTCTCTCATCATCGCGAGAAAACTTCAAGAAGAGGAGGCCAAGTCCCTGCTGCGCCACCTCCGCATAGCGGGCGAGCTCCGGCTTGACTGCTACCCCGAGCCCCAACCCCAGCGTGAACAGCTCCTGCTTGCTCAGGCGAGAAACAGAGTGGCGAGCGGTGACATGGCCAATTTCATGGCCGAGAACCGCGGCAAGCTCACCCTCCGAGTCTAGATAAGCGAGAATTCCCCGCGTAACGTAGATGAATCCCCCCGGCAGGGCGAACGCGTTGACCGCCGGATCGTCCACGATCCGGAAGCTCCAGGGGAGGTCCGGACGTTCGCTGAGCTTCGCCAGCCGCTTGCCAATTCGGTCGACCATGGCCTCAGCGTTGGGGTCCGGATAGATGCCGATGTCGGCCGCGACCTGCTTGTCGGCGTCGCGGCCCATCACGATCTCCTGCTGTTGACCGATCAACGCCAGCTGTTGCCGCCCGGTGGCAGGATTGGTCGCGCAACCACTCGCGCCGAGCGCGAGCAGAAGAGGAAAAAACATCACTACGGCTCGATGAGCGTTCACTGCGGCCTCACCTTCCTTTCCCGGCCGGCGGACGCGGCGCCCCAGCGTCCGCAGTTGCGGACGTCGCCTCGAAGCGTGCCAACATCTGGCCCATCAGATCCTTTTCAGAAAGGGGAACCCAACAGTGTCCCTGGCGTCGGCCGAAGGTGACCTCGGCGTCCGAGGTGGGGTTCCTAGTGGCTTTCAGGAAGGAGCTCAGAAGCTCCATCGCGTCGTTGAGATAGAAGCTGTCCATGTCCCCCATCCAGATGTGGAGCTTGCCCTGCAACTTGGGACCGAGAGCCCTCCAGTGCGTATCGAGATACGCCCGGAGATCGAACTTCTCCTTCCATTGGGCCGCGACCTGGTGATCGATCACTCCCGTCACACCGTCCCAAATCGCGGCCGGCTCGCCGTCGGCGGCCCGCGGGCTGTAGACCGCGTTCCACGAACCCCACTGCTCCCCTGAGCTCACGAACCGATCGCCCCTCCCCAGCACTCTTTCCATCGCCACCTCGTGACGAATGGTGTAGCGCGGCTCTCCGTCGATGTCGCGCATACTGGGGCGCTCGAGCCCGTACTGATTCACGAAGGCGTTGACGTCGGAATAGATGTCGATGAGCTGGAAGCGTCTGAAGTCCACGCTGTCGGCGCAGAAGGACCAGGCCCCGTTGAAGGTGCCCGGATAGAAGATCTGGAGGGCAAGAGAAACCCAGCCGCCGGTCGACTCTCCCTCCAAGAAGCGCCCCCGGGCGGAGGCCACGGTGCGGAAACGGGAGTCGATCGCGGGGATCAGCTCGTCGACGGTAGCGTCCCCGTAGGGTCCGTTGTTGGCGGAGTTCATCTGATAGGAGTCGCCATAGGGAGCCTCTCCGTCGAGAAAGACGAAGATCATCTGGGGCGCTCCCGGCGCCAGCCACTGGGATCGGAAGAAGGAGCCCTCCTTCATCAATTCGAACGCCGTCGTGTAGCGCGCGTGAAACCCCCCGATGTGATAGCGCACGGGGTAACGGCGCCCGGGCTGCTGGTCGTAGGAGCTGGGGAGAATCACCGCCGCGCGCAGGTACATCGGTCGATGCCAGAACTCACTCAGGCGCTGGCTCTGAATCCGCACGACCTTGACCAGACGGGTGTCGCTCGGAACCGTCTCCGGCGGCAACTGACAATCGAGCACGAGGGGATATCTTCGCGAATCGTTTCCCTGGGGAATCACGATAGCCACGGGCTTTGAAACCAGATTGCCGGGGGCATTGATCGATGAGTCGACGGTGTTCGTGTCGTAGAGCGCCTGGGCAAAATAGGTCCCGGGCGCGAGGTCCCCGAGCCGAGGAGGCGGAAAACCAATGACGCCGGGTCCCAAGACCTTGACCTCCCCCGGCCTCCAGCTACGAATATCGCGGGCAAAGAAGGGCTCGGCCCCGGGTCCGGCCCAGCCCGGAGAAAAGCGTGGCTCGGGATCGCTCTGCGCGCCGAGGATGACGAACAGGCGGCCGCTCGGTTCGAGCCCCGGCTGGAGCTCTCTTGCCACGCTTACGTCGAAAGACAATCTCCGCGGGACGCTCTGAGCTTCCGCGGAATTCCGGGATGGCGGAGGGTGGCATCCTGGAACCACCAGGCTCGCCATCGCTAGAAGCGTGATCCAAACCGCTCGTCTCATCATCGGCCCCAGGTGCGCCTCTCCCCTTGCTCGACAAACCTCTAGCGCAAGAGATTAGCAGGCTAGAGCCAGCGTCACTCATGTGACGCCGGCTAGAGGAGCTGTTGCGGGTCGACGTCCACCGTCAGGGACGCCAACTCCTTCTCGCTCAGGGCGCCAGTGAGGAGCTCGCGCAGCATGTTGCCCGAAGGGGCACGCACCAGCAGCTGAAACCTCCAGCGCCCGCGCAAGCGCTCGAAGGGCGCTGGAGCCGGCCCGGACAGTCGTACGCCGCGTGACAGGGGGTGGGCTGAGATGCGTTCACCGGCCGAACGAATCGAGCGTGCCGCCTTCTCCCGGTTCCGGTCCTCGGCAAGCAGCTGGATCAGACGGGTGTACGGGGGGTAGTGGAAAACCCGGCGAAAGTGCATCTCGGAGCGAGCGAAGCTCGCGTCATCGTGCTCCAACGCGGCGCGAATCGCGTAATGGTCGGGGTGATGGGTCTGGATCACCACCTTGCCTCTCTCGCTACCCCGCCCCGCTCGCCCGGCGAGCTGCGTGAGCAGGGTGTACGTACGCTCGACGGCGCGGAAATCGGGAAAGCCGAGATAGGCATCGGCCGACAGCACCGCGGTCAGGGCGACGCGGGGGAAATGATGCCCCTTGGAAACCATCTGGGTGCCGATGAGGACCTGACTCGCACCGCTGGCGAAGCGTTCGAGAACGGCCGCGGCGCCGCCCACCCCCCGCACGCTGTCGCGATCGAGAACGTCGACAGGGGCTCCAGGGAAGAGCTCCGCGAAGCGCTCCTCTACTCGTTCCGTCCCCGCTCCCATTGCTTCCAGCGTCTCTCCACCGCAAGATGGACAACGCTCGGGCACGGGCCGCCGAGAGCCGCAGTAATGGCAGAGCAATTGATGCAGGCGCTTATGGAAGGTCCGCGGCAGCCCGCACTCCTCGCAGCGAAAGTCCTCGCCACAGGCGCGACAGAGAAGGAGAGGAGCATAGCCGCGCCGGTTACGCAGGAGGATGATCTGCTGGCCCTGGGAAAGGGTCGTCTCGATCTCGTCACGCAGCAATTGCGAGAACCGCACCTCTCCGGGTTTCGTCGGCGGTTCCTCCCGCATGTCCACGAGCACCCCTTCCGGCAGCTCGCCCTGTCCGATGCGCTCGCTCAGGAGAACGCGCTCGACCTTGCCCCTTTCCACGTTGTAGCGCGTTTCGAGGCTCGGCGTCGCCGATACCAGGACCGCCACGGCATTGGCCCTGCGCGCCCGAACCAGCGCCAAATCCCTTGCGTTGTAGCGGGGGGTCGAGTCCTGCTTGAACGAGCCGTCCTGCTCTTCGTCGACGACGATCAAGCCGAGCCGTTCGAGCGGGCTGAAGATGGCGGAGCGGGCGCCGAGAACCACTGCCACCTCGCCGGAGCGAATCCGCTCCCATTCCTGCTGTCGCTCCGCCCGGCCAAGGATCGAATGGAGAATGGCGGTGCGCTCTCCAAACCGCTCCCGCAGGGCGCGGGCGAGCGCCGGCACGAGAGAGATCTCGGGCACGAGGACCAGGGCCGTGCGCCCTTGTTTGAGAGTGGCGTCGATGGCCCTCAGATAGACCTCGGTCTTGCCCGAGCCGGTCATCCCCGCCAGGAGGAATGAGGCGTAACGACCCCCTCCCAGTGCCTGCTGAAAGGCGCGCAACGCCTGCTCCTGACCGCTGCGCAGATGAACCGGCGGCGGCGGCGCGCTGCTCAGCAGATGATGGTCGAGAGCCAGGGATTCCACCTGGCTGAACTGGCGCAGCACCCCTAATCGCAACAGGCGGCGAAGGACGCCCAGGCCGCACTCCGCTGCCGCCGCCACCTCCTCCATTGTTCCTGGCCGCCCGATCGTCGCCAGGTGATCGATCACCCGGCGGGCGGGAGCGGAGCGCCCAGCCGTCGCCTTGAGCTCTTCCGTGTCCTCACCCGAAAGCTCGACCGCCTGCACATAGCGGGCGCCGCGGCGCTGTTTGTCTCCGCTCGCTACCCATCCCCGCTCCACGAGTTCCGCCAACGACTGTTCGAGCACCGCCCGGGAGCCGGTATCGCGCAGCACCACCTCGAGGTTGGCCAGGCTCGAGCGCCCCTGCTCGCGAAGGTGCTCGATCAAGGCCTGCTCGGCTTCGCCGCGCGGCCTGGCGAGCGCTCCGCGATCCGTGAGCCACACCTGCCGTTCCCCCCAGGGCGCCAATCTCGCCGGAATCATGGCGCGCAGCACCTCGCCGAGCGGTGCGAGGTAGTAGTCGGCGGTGAAAGAGGCGAGATCCAGCAACGCCTGATTGAGCACCGGGACCTTGTCGAGCACCGCCTCCAGGGGGCGCAGCGACATTCCCTGAGGACGCTCGTCCCTCACGGAGACGATGAAGCCGATCTGTTTACGGCGCCCCACCGGCACCCGGACGCGGCACCCCACTTGGACCAGAGGAGCCAGATCCTCTGGCACCGAGTAGGTCAGAGGCGGCAGGGGCATCGGCACCGCCACGTCGACGAACTGCGGAGCTTGGTCGCTCATCCCCGGATTCCGAGCGTTTTCCGGGCAGAAAGTCTACCGGTTGGTTGGAGAACGGAAGCGCGCCTAGGCCCTGGTCGCGTGGCTCTTGGCGAACAGGGACGCGCACTCAGGGCTACAGAATCTCTCTCCCGAGCGAAGAAGCGAACGCTCCTCGAGAACGTAAGTGCCGCACTGGGCGCAGCGCACGAGGGATCCGGCGGACGGGATCTCTCCCCTCCCGTTTCCTGAGCGCGGAGGATTGGTGGCCCGCAGGCTAGCCGCCACATAGCGTTTGAGTCGCCTAAAGCCCCACTCGAGCAAGGCCCACACGAGGACGATCAGCGCCAACAAGACGAGGGCCCGCATGCTCGACGCTCAGCTCTTGCCGTTCAAACGCTGGGCCACCTCGTCGGCGAGTTGCTTGACGGAAGAGTTGTCGGGTTGCAGACGTTTCAGCTCGTCCAAGGGCTTCTTCGCGTCCTGGGGCTTGTTGAGATCGAATGCCAGGACGACGACCTCGTTGAACCGCGACTGCCAGTGATTTGGATCCAGGGACGCGGCGTGACGGAAGAGCTTGAGGGCCTCTTGGTACTCGCCGGTTTGGCGATAGCACACGCCCAGGTCGGTCATCCCATTGGGATCATTGGGCTTGAGCTTCAGATACTGGTTGTAGAGCTCCTTGGCGCGCGGCCAGTTCTTGATCTCGAACTCGAGATTGGCGAGCTGGTGAACCGCGTCGGCATCGTCGGGATGGGTCTCGACGTAGCTCTTGAGCTGCAGGATCTGCTTCATGTCGGGCTGTCCCGCGGCCTGCGTCGCGGCCTCGCCCTCGCTCCCCGCGGCTCCCGCTTGTCCGCCCTGCTGCGCTTCCTGCACTCTGGCGATGATCGACTCGGGCAATGGCTGGTAGCGAGCTACCGCTTCATGCACGAAGTATCCACCGATAAATCCGACAAGGATTCCTATGATCACGAAAAGCACATTGTCTCGAGTCACGCTTGCTCCTGGGTCTCTCCGGCAATTCCTTTCGCCGGATTTCGGAATGCTACCAAAGTCCTGGCGCCAAAATGCCAAGCGCACCGGGAAGAACCCGGTGCGCCACAAGGCTGCCGCGACCGTAGGGATCGCGCCGAGATCAGCTCGCGGCCTGCGCCCGCTTGCGCCGCTTCTCGATGCTGGCGACCAGAGCCTTCTCGATCAACTTCTCGGCGTCGTGCTCGCTGATGTTCTTGACGTGCGCGACCTCGCTGACGATGAAGTACTTGGCCCGCTCATACATCTTCTTCTCGCGGAAGGACAAGCTCTTCTTGAGGCTCACGAGGCGCAGGTTCTTCAAGACTTCGACCACTTCGCTCAGCTGACCGGTCTTCATCTTGTCGAGGTTCTGCTTGTAACGACCCTTCCAATCCTTGTAGGTATCGATGTTGCCGTCCTCGAGCAGGGTCAGAAGATTGCGGATCTCGCTCGTCCGGCACAAGGGGCGAAGACCGACCAGATCGAGGTTGGCCTTGGGGACCATGACCTTCGAGTTGTTGGACAGGAGGCGCAGATGAAAGAACGTCTGCTCGCTCCCGTCGAGCTTGCCGGGGGCGATCTTCTCCACTACGCCCACCCCATGGTTGGGATAGACGACTTTCTGGCCGACCTTGAACGTCATGAACCGGACTCCTTCTCATTTATTTGATTGAATTGGTGTAAGTATCTGGAAGTCATACCTTTAGGAAGTGTAGTGTAGCTCATTTGGATGGAGAAAGTCAAGTCTCCGGAGCGCGCCAAAGGGCGTTAACAAAGCGCAACGCGCCAAAGGAGCCGCCCTCGGCTCGAAGATCATTCGAGCGGTTGACTCCGGCCCTCCAACCGCCTAGGATTCCGACGGCGGCCGGAGTGGCGGAATGGAAGACGCGACGGACTCAAAATCCGTTGTCGGAAACGGCGTGTGGGTTCGACTCCCTCCTCCGGCACCAACAAGTCTTCAATAAAGCAAGGGACGTATGGCACAACGGCGCTAGGCGCCATGTGTCGTGGTCCATTCTCTTAAGGTCTCTCTAACCTCGAACCTTGCCTCTTCATCTCCTTCTCGATCATTCGGTTTTTGATGTTGGATCCTCCGGATAGGACAAAAACACCGACTGCGTGGAAGATCACGCCAATGCCCCAGCCGATCATTGGCCATTTGAACCACAAGTACTGCGGGCTTGTATAGAAATTGATGACTATGAGTAGGGTGTTTACGGCTATGTAAACGCCGAGATGAATGTAGAAGCCCATCTTGGCCTCTACCCTGCTCTTCGCTCTTTCGTAGGCCTCCTGGTCATCCATGTTTCTTCCCTCCAAATTTGGATTGGATTATTCGTCGCCATTGGGCTGAGCTGTCTCAGTCAGTGGTGTGCTCGGGGGGCGTCTCTACCGATTCGGTGATGAGAAGCTCGCCCACCACCAGCTTGTCAATGGCGAGCCGCCGGATTCGTGCGCGCCCGATAACGAGCTGACCAATGGCGAGTGAACCGATTGCGAGAGCGCCGATTGCGAAAGCACCAATGGCGAAAGCCCCTGCCGCCAATGCAGGAATCGTCCGTCCATTCGCCGATGGCACCTGAGTGTGGGTAGACATCAACTCGTCTGAACCTAAGTCGATGCTGCCCGTGCTCGGCTTGTCTTTCACGGGCCTTGTCCTATGCCGAAGCATGTTTCGTTCCTCCTGTGCACTTTTCCTTGGACACCCGGCCGCTTCCGAGCAAGCCGCGTGGCCTAGGGGTGGAAAAGCTGATGGCCGCGCCCTGCGGCTGCGAGCTCCCGGTCCAATCCTCTTTTCATGCTGGCTCCGTGCTCCCCGAAACGCACCACCCAGAGGGATGGATCGCCCCGACGCGGAGAGATAGGAATCCCCTTCGAGGCGCGATGGGCGCGAACGCCACGAGGAACGGCGAGAGCTATCTGAGGGGAACGACCATCGAGAGAGCGGTCTTGCCAGGTCAGGCGCTTTCGAGCTCGGCTCGAGTGCGCTGGTATTCCGAGAGATCCAGGATCTCCCACGCCGCCTGGCCGACGGCTAGCACTCCACGGCTGGGCACGGGAATGCCTCCGATATCGAGCGGCTCGGCGCTGTGTGTGGGCTTCCCGAGATTCTTCCCATCGAGGGTGGCCGACGACGACTCGATGAAGTACATGCGCTGCGGCATCAGGGTGCCGATGTGCCCGCTGGGCATCTGACCCTTGAGGCGAATCGGCCCCATGTGGAGCAGCCGCTGCGCCATGAGCTCGCGAGCACGGAGGAGAGAATTTCGCTTCCACGTCCAGAGAGGCAGGCGGCGACTGATGGGGTTCATGATGCGAAGCAAACGCGTCTCGCTGGCCTCTACCGTCCAATCCAGGGCCGGAGTGTCCACCATGACGTGCAATGACATGGGTCCGGTCCACCGGACCTCCACCCGGGCTTGAGCATTGACGGCGCACGCCGCCCCATAGAACCGAGGACAGGCGATGTCGAGCCGTGGTGCGTCGGCGAAGATCGACCAGGAGCCAGAGGGGTCGCGGTGCCACACCGTACGGTATGGGGCAAAGTCGTTTTCGGGGAACACGCGCAACGCGAGGTAGTGCCCGCTGTCGAAGGGAAGGCCGAACACCCCCCAGCCCCGGACGTACTCGTGGTTGCGCCATGGAAAGCTGCCCCGTCGCGGCTCGAGGTCTTTCAGCTCGGCAGCAAGGTCGGTCTTTGTCATTCCTCTGACACTCCTTCGAGAATGCAGTGGCGCCGCCCACTCTTCTAAACGGCCCAATTGGGATCGGTCGACACGAGAGTAACAGACCCGCCCCTTGACCTCGAGAATGCAACTGCGCGCAAGAAAGAACAGCCCGGCACGATGCCGGGCTGTTACCGCGTAGATCAGCGCCGCCGCTCTCGAGACGGTCCGGATCTAAGCGGCGATGGGTCGCGTCAAGAGATCACGGGCAATCGACCAGGGTCATGACGGCGGGCCCCCCGTTCATCGCAGTGCACGTCGTCGGCGTGTTCACCGGTACCGTCAGATCACAAATGTAGAAGATCCCCTGCGCGGTGCCCCCCAGACCGTCGTAGGCGAGATTCAACTCACCGGTATAGATCTCCATCGAGCCGTCGGTATTGATCTTCGTCTTGGTCAGAGCTCCAATGATCCGGATGTCGTCGGGGTCGGTAGCGTCGATTTCAGCGTTGCCGTTGATCGGTTGCAGCGGCCCAGGCGTCGCTCCACTCCGATACGCCAGACCGTGGAAGAGATAGTGGGCGGCTCCCATATTGGTAATCTGGGCAATCACCAAGCTGTGTTCGCCATTGACATTGGCATCCCAGCAGAGCTCGCCCTTCTTGGCGGGCCAAGCGGCGGGAGCCGCCAAAACGGCCTCCGACACGAATAGCCCAACCAAGCAGAGAATCGTAAGAACGACCAAGTGGGGACTACGGAGCGGTAAGCCTGTGCGTTCCATGGTGACTTTCCTCCTGATCCGGTTGATTGGCTCTCTTCCGCCTCTGGCGAAGCGCTTCCCCTCGATCGTCGGCTGAGCGGCCGGATACGGCGGCCTCCTGAAGGCCGAAGGTCTTGGGATTCCGATGTGCTAGAGCTGGCCACCCTTGGTGACCTGTGCTCAGCCTTGCGGCTGGGCGATCCTCTTCGAAATCTTGCTCATCGTGTCCGAGCTCACGCGGAAATGCGCCACCCCGAGGGATGGATCACCGAGACGCCGACAGATAGGAGATCCCCTTCGGGAGACTCGTCTGGCGAGGTTGAGACTGGCCCCGCACCGGCTCGAGTTGGCCGCTCGTTAAGCTAGTACAGGGGATGCCATAGACTCAGATCATTCCTCGACTCGGGGACGAGGCCGTCGATGACGCGCGCAGCTACCCTCTTACTCACCCTTCTGATCGTCAACACGCTGCTGGGTGTCGTCTGCATCGCGGTCGGGCGCGGCGAGCGCAGATCCAGGGCGCTGCGCCTCTGGGGATGGGGCCTTCTGGTCTACTCCGCCGGCATTCTCCTGACCATCGCTGGGATGATGCCCGTCGATCTCAGGAAGGTCGTGGGAAACGCGCTCATTGCCTACGCGCCGATCCTCGGAGTCGACGGGGTCTTGGCCTATACGACGGTCCGGCTCGACCGCCGATGGACCACGGCGGCGTTTCTCGTCACGATCGCGCCGATCATCCTCAACCACCTGCACCACCCCTACTCCGTCCTCATCGACATCCTCGCTCCGTCGCCGCTCGCCAACGTGCTCTTCCTGATCGCGGCGATCACCCTGATCCGCAAGCCACCGCCGAGCGCCAAGAACGCCGCGCGGTTCGTAGCCGCGATCTTCGTCTTCGCGATTCTGGTCTGGTCGGTGCGCATGTGGGCGATCTGGACATCGGTCGGAGGCACCAACGACCGAGCCCGCGCCGACCTCACGATCGCCATCTTCGGCATCGCTCAGGTCGCCATCGCCGTGGCCTCGACGTTTGGTTTACTCTGGATCGAGGTTCGGAGCATGCAGGCCGACCTCAAGCAACTGGCCGCGACGGACCCACTTACCAAGCTGCCGAACCGGCGGGCATCGCTCGTCCGTTTCGACGAGACCCTGGCGCTTGCGACGCGCTACGAGCGACAGTTTGCAATGCTCTTGCTCGATATCGATCGCTTCAAGAGAATCAACGACACGCGGGGCCATCTCGCGGGCGACCAGGTATTGCGTCACTTTGCCGAGGTCCTCCGATCCTCCCAGCGCGGCCCCGAGCTCGCCGGCCGCCTGGGTGGCGAGGAGTTCATCGTGATTCTCGACGAGCAGGATATGGAGGGAGCGATCACGGCGGCGAACCGGCTGCGGGATCGGATCGCGGAAAGCCCAGCCGATGTCTTCGGTGACTCCGTGGCGGTCACGGCCAGCGGGGGATTGGCGGTCTTCCCCGACGACGGCACGAGCTGGGACCAGCTCTGCTCGGTCGCCGATCGCCGTCTCTACCGCGCCAAGGCCGGGGGCCGCAATCGCATCGAGCCTACGCAGGTCGTCCCGCGGAGCGCCCTTCCTCTGGAGGGCTGACCGCACAGGTGCTAGCCTCCGCGCCATGAACGACGAAAGTAAAGCGAAGCCTAAGTCGGGTTCTGCGACGAGGCCCGATCCGAGTCGGGTCTGGCCGCGCGGCATGCCAATAGTCGGCCAGACGGCCGAGCGTTCGCGAACCGTCGGGCCTCAGGACATCGAGCTTTTCACCGCGATCAGCGGGGACCGCAACCCGCTCCACTACGACCTCGAGGCGGCGAAGGCGTCCCGGTTCGGCGAGATCGTGGTCCAGGGCGGGATCACGAGCGCGATCCTCAACGCGGTCGTCGCCGAGGACCTCCCGGGGCCCGGGACGGTCTTCCTTCACGTCGACTGGGATTTCAAGGCGCCGGTGCGGCCGGGAGACGAGATCACCGGCTCGGTCGAGGTCCTCGAGGTCCGCTCCGACAAGCCGATCACCAAGCTCGCGACGCAAGTGACCCGCGGCGACGGCACCGTCGTTCTCGAGGGCACCGCCGTCTGCTACACGATGCCCCTTCCTAGGTAAAGGGCACCACCCCCGGAGAGGTTCTCAGGGCGCGGACGAGGCGGGTGGCGGAAACCAAAATCAGCGCGTGATGCCCCATGGGTAGTGGGCTCATACCCGCTCGAGCGCTAGATGTGGAGACGAGGGGAGCTCGACGATGATGACGTCGCCGGGCCTGACGACCCCACCCGTCACAACTACCCCCATAACCCCGGCCTTGCGAATGATCTTCCCGTCCGTCCCGCGATCCAGCGTCGCGGCCATCAACCCGGGTTGAAGCCCGTCGAGCTGTCGACAGGGATTCCGGAGGCCGGTGATCTCGACCACGGCCTCGTCGCCCAGGCGCAACCGCGTACCCTTGGGGAGCTCGAGCAGGGAGATGCCGCGGGTCGTGACGTTCTCCCCCATCGCGCCGGGAGTGACCCGAAAGCCGGCACGGGCGAGCTCCTCGTGAAGCTCGGCATGGATGAAATGGACCTGGCGCAGGTTGGGCTGCGTCGGGTCTTTGACGACCCGGGAGCGGTGTTGCACCCTAGTCCCGCAGTGCGCATCGCCTTCGACCCCTAGGCCCTCCAGAAGCCGAATCGAGGCGCGATTCTCCTTCGAGATGTCGTGCGTGGCTCGACTGCTGACCGCCGCGACGACGCCGTGTCCTGGAGAGAGGCTCATCGCCGCTTTGTCGTTGGCCGCCCTAGAAGACGAACGGAATGAAGCGTTTGGCCCGCTTGGCGTACTCGGCGTACTCGGGGTAGGCCTCCCGCAAGAAGCGCTCCTCGATCAGCATGCGGGCAAAGAGCCCGAGGGTGACCACCCCAGCCAGCGCGAGCGGGATCGCCGCGGGCTTCTCGATCTGCCCGGCCCAGGTGAAGTAGATGATCGAGGCATAGATCGGGTGGCGCCAGTAACGGTAGGGCCCCTTGGTCACCAGCTCGCCCTTCGAAGTGCTCGCTGCGGCGTGGAAGCTCCGCAAGCCGAACGTCAACCGCGCCCAGATCATGAGCACGGCCGCAGCGACCTGCACCGCGATCAGATACGGGCTGCTGGCGAACAGATGATGCGTGAAAAGCAGCACGGCGAGCGCGGCGGCGGCGATCGCAAAGCCAAGGATGGAAAGGAAATTCTTCATTGCCGTGGAGCGAGCGAGTATCTCATAGGAAAAGCGGTTGGGGGCGCACGGCAAGGAGATTCATATGCAAGTTCGTCGATTGCTGCCGGGGCCGAGTTGTGAGAGCCTTGCGCTAGGTCGATTGTCGTGAAAACTATGGCAATGGCATCGGGGAGCCCTGAATGACGCTTGAAGCGGGAAAGAAGCTAGGGCCTTACGAGATCGTGTCTCCTCTGGGTGCCGGGGGCATGGGCGAGGTTTACCGGGCAAGAGATACCAGGCTCAACCGCGAGGTCGCGGTGAAGATCCTGCCGGCGCATCTCGCCGA
>JBJKRB010000060.1:0-5510 GCA_046704885.1 Thermoanaerobaculia bacterium
CTGAAGATACTCTCTTGGATGTCGAGGTGTAGTTAGGCTGCGAGGTCCTCCTTTTTGAGGCCAGGTACAAGCTTGGCGCCTTGGTAGGGTTCGTCGTTGTGGAGCATGCCGTAGAGGGCGTGCAGGAGCTTGCGCATGACGGCAGTAAGAGCCTGTAGTGGGGCCTTTCCGTTGCGGATGAGTCGGCGGTAGAAAGCGCGCAGGTGTGGATCGTAGTTTGTTGCGACCAGAGCGGGCATGTAAAGGGCGGCCCTGAGCTGGGCGTTGCCAGTGCGCGAGATGCGCGCTGGGCGGTGGAGCGAAGTGCCGGACTGCCAACGCCGAGGATCGAGGCCGGCATGAGCGACCCACTGTCGTACCTTCATGTCACGAGGTAAGAGTGAGAGCTCTCCGAGCAGTCTGATCGCACTGGTGACACCGATTCCGCGCACCGAGAGCAGGTGCTCGAAATCGCGAGCAAGCTCAGGCGTGGCGTGGATGAGCTTGAGAGCCTGATCCTCCAGGCGCTCAACACGGCGCTTCAGGTGGCGCAGGTTGACCTCAATGTCGTGAGTGACGAGCTCGCTGCTCGTAGCCGAGGCAGCGAGAGCGGCCCGGCGATTACGCTCCCTTGTTGCTTCTTGTTTCAAGGCCGCGATACGACGCGCCAGACCACGCAGAGCAAGCACGCCTTCAGCCGGTGGCTGCCACGAGCGCCAGGGCATGCGCTCGAGGTACTCCAGGACGATTCCCGCGTCTTCGGGGTCGCTCTTCGAGCGCGCCATGACCGCACGGGCAAAGTCGTGCATCGATCGCGGATTGGCCACCATGACTTCGATCGCATCACACGCAGCGAGGGCCACGCACAGATCGAGGTGGTAGGTCCCGGTCGCTTCTACCGCCACCCGAGCTATGCGCCCTTTACGGCTCAGCCGATTGACCAGCCGTCGGTGGCCCGCTGCCGTGTTGGGCAGCGCGAGCACGATCTCCTTGCCCGCGGGCGAACGCATCACGATGCTTAAACTCTTAGCACTCACATCAATGCCAGCAAGCCAAAATCCTTGTTCCACCCTCTCTCCCTTCGGTAAGCTGGCTGCCGGGTCCCCTGACCCTGCGATCTTCACCGGCTGAGCTTGTATACAGGCTCTAGGGCCTCAGATACTCCCCAGTCTTGGTGAAAGAGGGCGGGGGGCCCATCTTCAGATCAAGCTCTCCCCACTCGGAAGGCTTCGCGGCCGATCGGCCTCCCCGACAGCCTCTCTCCTGATGGGAATCAATATACAAGCGGCCGGCGCCCCTGCCGGCCGAGCACGTCTGCAGGGCGTAACCCCGGCGGCGCACCGAGTGTGTTTGTGGAAGAATCCGGCCAACGCCGGAGTGGCGGAACGGTAGACGCAGAGGACTTAAAATCCTCCGGGTTCGCCCGTGCGGGTTCGAATCCCGCCTCCGGCACCACCTTAGGAGTCAGTAGGCTGTAGGGAATCCGGAGAGTCGCGGTGATACCTGGGCCGACTGTGAGGACCTCGACTGCACGAGGGCCCCGCGGTGCACGCCGTTAGGCGACGAGCGACTCTACGCCTGTGGCGGGTGCAGTGAGGCACAACGGCCGGCGCGCCCGCGCCCGTGATCGCGCCCTGCGATCTGCGCCGACTAGAACAACCGTCGACGCAGGAAGAGAGCGGCGGCGGCGCCGAGGAGCAGGACGAGGACGACGACGCCCCACTCAGAGACCGTCGGAATCGCTGTTACCGCGGCGGTCGGCACCGATATGCGCAACGCGTTCAACATGGCGAGTGTGCCGTTGTCGGCCGCGTCCGTAATCGTGATCACGCCGCTCACCGGGGCGACGTTGTCCCAGATGAGCCAGTTTCCCGGCGTCAACCCGTCGGCAGTCGAGTCCCACGGTGTGACGACCGGCGTCCCGAGATACGTCCGGTTCGCGGTGACGCCGTTGACGGTGATCGAATTCAGGTAGCCGAAGGTCGGTCGTGCCGACACCACCTCCACCTGATATGACGATCCCGACAGGCCGGCGATTGCGAAGGAGCCGGTCTGGCCGTTCTGGAGACCCGCGCCGTCGACCGTTGCCGGCTGGATCAGCCAGTCCCGGTTTGGGAAGGTTCCGCCTACATCTCCGACGAAGTCGCTCCAGGGACTGCCAGTGCCGTCGATCGAGACTCCGGTTCCAAGACCGCTGTTGAAGTCGATCAGATTCGACGTGAGCCCGGTCAGTGCCGAGATGTTGTTCCAGTTCCCGGCGGTGGTGCTGACACTGTTTGAGAGATCGATCCGGATGTCGAGCCCCGCCTGGGTCGCTGGTTCGATTCGGGCAGAGTTCTTGGCGGGAGCCGAGGAGACGTTCTTTTCGACGCCCGGAGTCTCGTTGACCCGTGGCGCCATGTGCTGGTTGGGATCCTGGTTCACGCTCTTGGCGCTCCCAACCTGGCTCATCAAGAATATGCAAGAGATACTGACGATTACGATCCCCGAGCGTCGAAGCAGCCGTCGCGACATTGAAACCTCCTCCATCGTAATTTCCTGCATTCTAATGGGTTATCGGCGCGTGTCAAGCTCGTCGTAGGCGCAGCGGCGGTGCCTAGACCGCCCGTCGATGGCTCCCTCACCCGAGTGTACCTTGCGTCAGCCGCATACTTCAGCCTCTCCGTATCGATGAAGCGGCTTTTCTCGTAGCGGAGCACCCGACGATTCCTGAAAGCGTTGCAGTGAGCAGCTAGCGACGTGAATACGTGTTGTCCGACGTCGAATCCCGCCTCCGGCATTCCTCTTCAATCTGGCGATGGTTGACCAAGACGGCGGGCGTTGCAAGCCTGCGCTCCAGTCGAGTCTGGGCAGTTCAACGGTTTCACTCTGGGGGTCCCATCATGAAGAACCGCTGTCGCCTCACTCTCCAGCTCCTAGCCTTGTCAGGCTTTCTCGTGGTGCCATTGCCGGTCCTTGCGCAGGCCCCGGTGCAGCCCCCGGCGTGCCTCGCCACGCCAACGCCCTTCCAGGCCATCTATGCTGGGGATACCGCTCCAGGACCGGGAATGGTCTCGATCGCGAGCGCTGATTCGTTCGGGGTTTCCTCCACCTACACCGTGCCGGGCGATGCCAGCGCAATCCTCGTCATCGCCCGCGGCGCTTCGGGTGGAAGCTATGGGCAGGCACATAGGGGGAACGGCGGCAAGGCGGATGGCGAGATAGCGGTCTCCGGAGGGATGAAGCTCACCGTCCTGGTGGGCAAGCACGGAGGCGGGAGCGGCTCTAAGGGTGGCCGCGGCTACAGCGGTGGAGGCGGGGGAAACGGCCGCGACGATGTGGAAGGTGGTGGCGGTTCCCTCGCGACTGCGACTGCAACGTTCACGCAGCTCTCGACTCTCGGATCAGCCGGCAGGGGTTTCGTGACCATTTGTGTGACGCGACTGAGTGCCGCGGCGGCCTCTCGGCTCAACCCCAGGGGCTGCTGTCGAGGATTCCCAGGAAGGTGTCGACAACCTCTGGGTCGAACTGTCCGCCCCGTTCGCGCAGGAGGCGCTCGCGCGCCTCGTCGAAATCGAGGGCCCGCCGGTAGGGACGGTCGGTAGTCATGGCGTCGAAGCAGTCGACGACGGCGATGATGCGCGCGCCGAGCGGGATCTCCTCGCCGCCGAGGCCGGTGGGGTAGCCGGGAAAGCGCACGTCCCGCTTGCCGTCCCAGCGCTCCTGGTGGTGGAGCACGAGCGGAGCGGCCTCACGCAAGCCGTCAATGCGCTCGAGCATCCGTGCGCCGATCTCCGGGTGGCGCTCGATCACGGTGCGCTCCTCTGGGTCGAGACCAGCGGGTTTGTTGAGGATGGCCTCGGGGATGGCGATCTTTCCGATGTCGTGCAGGGTGCTGGCGATGTGGAGCAGCTCGAGCTCGTGTGGCGCGAGTCCGAGACGGCGGCCAACGTCGAGCGCAAACCTCTGCACCCGCTGCAGATGGCCGCCGGTGTACTCGTCCCTTGCCTCCACCGTTTCGGTGAGGGCACGGACGACCCGTTGGAGGTCTTCGGAGAGCCGCCCGGTGAGCTCGGCAAGCTCTTCGAGGAGACGGCCTTCGCGCTCGGCGCCGTACCCCAGCAAGACGCCGACCAGCCAGATGGCGAGGATCTGTGCGTAGTTTGCGAGGGTCTCCGCGCCCGAGAGAGGGGGCGTTCCATCCTTCGTAGCACCTACGAGGATGCCGACGCCCGCGAGGGCGGCGATCACCGCGGTGCCTGGCATACGGAGACGCCGCGCCTCCCACCAGAGCACCACCAGGTAGAGGAAGTTCCACCAGGCGCCAGCGGCGCTGTGGCCGCCGACAAAGACGATCTTGCCAACGGTGATCGCCGCCACCGCGAGCAGTCCGAGCAGCAGGTCTCTCGTCACCTCCAGCTCCCGTGTTTCGACGCCTACGATCTGCGGCGCTTCGCCGGCAAGGGTGGAGCGCACCAGCGCGATGCGGCGTGGCGCCCGCGCCTGGGGCTCCCCCGGGAGGGGTGCAAGAGCCCAATGCAACCAGCGCCTGCCGGCGATGATCAGGGGGGGCGCGAATACCCAGAGGGAGATGATGGTTGTACGCGACCAAGTCGCAACCTGGCGCCAGAACATCGCATGCCGCACCGTCGTCGAGACCACGATCGGGGAGAGAATCCCGCCCACGAAGGCGGCCACCGTGAACCAGCCGATGGTCCTCGCTCCGTCGAAGTCGCGCCGCAGGCGTGGCACCCGGAGGAAGGTGAAAAACGCGATCGCACCCGAAAGCGCATAGGAGGCCGAGCTCGCCCAGGTGTAGAGATCGCCGAGACCGTGCTTGGCGGCTGTCACGATCAGCTGTGCCAGCGTCGCGACCGCGAGCCCGATCCAGCCGAAGAGCACGCTGGCGGTGACAAAGGTAATCGAGGTCCCCGCCAAGAGCGACAGAACCGGCTGGTGAGAGAACCACGAGGTCAGAAGCTTTCCGCAGGCTACCCATGCCGTGGCGGCACCAAGACGCACCAGGAGCCGCGGAAGCAGACGGTGGGCTGGCGAAAGCGGCTCCGCGAGGGGAGCCCTCTCGACTGGGTCGGGCATGGCGCGCCCAGTCTACGCCCTCTTCCCACCGGCTCCGATGCCGCCGGCTTCGGCGGTGAGGTTCGGAGAGGGGCGCTGGTTCCGATGGTTCTGAGGGCGCCCGGTGTTTGGCGAGCGCGTCAAATGCGGCTGAGGACGCTCTTCTTGGCGGGCTTCTGGCGGCGGCGCTTCTTCAAGCGTTCGAGACGAGACTCGAGCAGGGCCTTCTCGATCACCAGGCCGGCCTCGATCATCACCGCCTCGAGATCGTTGACTCCCTTGATCGGGCGTCCGGAGGGAAGGTTGTCGCCATAGAGGACGGCTTCCACCCGGTTATCGACGACCATCGGCACCACCACGGCTTCGCGCGGCATCTCCTCGCCGAGTTGATTGAGGAAGTAGAGGTTCCAGAAGTGCTGCTCGAGCGGTCCCTTGAAGGTCTCCCGCCGTTGCACGACCTCGAGAAAGACCGATGG
>JBJKRB010000061.1:0-3349 GCA_046704885.1 Thermoanaerobaculia bacterium
CATAGAGGTCGGATCATCCGGCGTCAGCGAAACCTACCATCGCTGCACCAAGAACCCTCATCCGGTTCTGAAGTATCGGCACTGAGCCCGGTCGACGGCTTCCCCGTCTTCCTCGCATGCGCTTAGAGGACGGACCACCCCAGCACTCTTCAACGAGGCGCCACTAGGAATGCGAAGAAAGCTCCTCTGGCTCTTGTTGTACGCGGCTTGGTTCGCGCTCAGCTCAATAGACGGTATGAAGTACTTCGAACGCCTTCGCGGGCACACCAATGCTGACTGGGTACTCGTCTCGACCTTGTTCGGAGCTGGCCTTCTCCTTCCGACAGCGTTTCTTTGGCAAGCTCGCCGGCGACACGGTGGGCCCTTTCCGCGCGCCTCGTTCTTGAGGGGCTTCAAGGGTCTCTGGTGGACCGACCCCGCGCAGTGGCTTCGCGCCTCGACCCTGTCCCTGGCGGGACCGGTCGCCGGGGCGTTCCTCAGCCCAGTCCATCTCACGGGCCAGCCTCTCATGGTTTTCTATGCCTACCTGGCCTTCCTCGTCGGCTTACTGATCGGCGATGGGGTCAGTCGGATCTTGTTTCGCGGTTCGATCGCCTAGCCTCAGGGCCCCCTGTAGTAGACTTATCGCAAGAAGTCTCTTTGACCCGCCGGGTTGCGCTGCCCCGTCGCGATCCACACCAAGTGCGCTGTCCTTCGTAGGAGGAGTCCATGAGACGTACCCTGTCTGCACTCGTAGTCTCCCTGTTCCTCGCAGCTCTGCTTCCCATCGCGGTCTTCGGCGGTACCTTCCTGATTCAGCTTCAGGGGCAAGGGCCGGCCGACCTCGGCGCTCAGGTCGCGGCCGCCGGCGGCCATCTCGTCCGCACGCTGCCCGGGATCGGCTACGCCGTGGCTACCGCGAACGATTCCGCCTTCGCCGCGACCCTCGGCGCCCAGCGTGGCGTTATCGCGGTTACCCAGGACGTGAGCCTGCAATGGTCGCCCAACCCCGCGACCTTCACCACCGTCGCGGCCGTCGCGCCCGTGGCCACGGCCGCGGTGGACCCGACCACGGCGTTCTTCTATGGCTGTCAGTGGAACCTCCACAACATCGACGCCGAGGGCGCCTGGGAGCTGGGAGCCTTCGGGGATCCGGACGTCAAGGTGGCGGTGCTCGACACCGGCGTCGACCCGACGCACAACGATCTCGCGGGCCGTATCGATCTCAGTGAGAGCGTCAGCGCCTTGACCGCGGGCACTTCCCCCTGCGGGGCGGTGGACGAGAACACCTTCATCGACTTCGATTTCCACGGCACCTTCGTTTCAAGCAACATCACCTCGAACGGCCTGGGGATCGCGGCGGTCGCGCCCGAGACACAGGTCGTAGCGGTCAAAGTCCTGAACTGCACTGGTAGCGGGACCTTCAGCGACATCATCAGCGGAATCCTCTACGCCGCGAACCTCAATGACGTCGACGTCATTAACATGAGCCTCGGAGTCCAGGGCGGCATCCCCAAGAACCTGCCCGGGGCTGGTCCCCTGGTCGCGGCGTTCAACCGGGCGGTGAACTTCGCCGAGAGCCGGGGCAAGCTCGTCGTTTCCGCGGCGGGCAACGACGGGATGGACATGCAGCACGCGGGCAATACCGTCTTCGTGCCCGCCGACGCCGGCAGCGGCATCGCGGTCTACGCCACCACCTGGGACGATGATCTCGCCAGCTATTCGAATTACGGCGTCTCGGGAACCTGGGTGGGTGCTCCGGGCGGCGATCTGCCGGCCCCGAGCCCGGCTCTCGCGGGGTGCGTGATCAACCCGGCGCTCCAGGGTCTGGTGCTCGGCGCCTGCTCCACCTTCGCCGGTATCGGGTGCGGTCCGAACAGCTATCTGATCGCGGACGGAACCAGCTTCTCCGCCCCGATCGTCTCCGGGGTCGCGGCCCTGATCGACGGCCAGGCGGGTGGCGGCTTGAACGGCCAGCAGCTCAAGGCGCTGCTCGCCATCTCGGCCGATGACCTCGGCGCCCCTGGCGTCGATCTCTACTTCAGCCACGGGCGCGTCAACGCCAAGAAGGCGGTCGAGTAGCTTCACGTCTTTCTGGAAGGCGCCAGGGTCCAACGCGACCCTGGCGCCTTTCGATTTCCTCGCACAGCTTTGAGCAACCCACGACGCAGCGCCGGCGCGCGCTGCTCCGCCAGGGGTTCTCTACGTCAGCGACGCTTCCCGTTTCGCGAACGTATGACCCAGTCGGAAGGACATTGCCGGCCTCAACATTCCCTCCGGGAATCTGACGGATCCGCGTTCCCTCTGCTATAACCCCCAAGCACGCTGGAGGTCCTTTACGAGCACACTGACGCGAAGCAATCCTCTCGCCTGGTTGGCGATCACGCTTCTAGCGGTGGTTTGGCTGGGCGCTGCAACGTCCCCCACTCAGAGGACTCCACAGCAGAAAGAGTTCGGCGCCGTCTTCCTCCACAAGGGCCTGCCGCCCAATCTCCCCGCGCCCATCTTGCGCTCGATCAAGAAACAACTCGACAAGACCGAGTACGCCATCATCCCAACGGGCAGCGCCTCGTCCTATGTCGCCTTCCTGCGTGGCGAGCCAATGGGGACCGGCCGTGCTTTCCCTCCGCAGTGGATCTGGTTCCAGGACCCCAGTGGAGTGGGAACATTTAGCTCCGCGTCGTTCAAGCAGCAGGAAGACGGACTGCTCTCAGTCGATCTAAAAGTGCCTGTAGGCGCAGGTAACACCTCCGCGGTGCCACTTGAGCTTCGCCTCCTTCCTCAACAACACTTGCTCCTGTTTCGCTGGGGCGGCACCGGGCAGGGAATGATCGGCGGAGCTCCAACGGTGGATCAGTACCATCAGGAGAGCAGGTTGGGCGAACCCGTGCCCGACTTCACTGCGGAGCGTGTCGATGGCAACCTCGTGTCACTCCGAGAGTTCCGCGGCCACATCCTGGTACTCAATACGTGGGCCACGAGCTGCACTGGATGCGTCGAGGAGATGCCGGGCCTCAACAAGCTGGTCGAGAAGTTCAGCAAGCGAGGCGTCGTCTTTCTGGCGCTCGCGAACAACACCAAGGAGCAGGTACGCATCTTCCTGAGCTCTCGTCCCTACAAGTATCGGCAAGCTCTCCTGGGCGAGCGAGGAATGGAGCTTTTCGGCAATGCGTTTCCTCGCAACCTCATCGTCGACCCGCACGGCAAAGTCGTTTACGACTTCACCGGAGGGAGCTCCAAGACCGCCTCCCGCCTCGAACCGGTGATCGAGAAGCTGCTCGCGAAGAAAGAGTAGTCCGCTGGGGCAACTCCACGTCGCGGGCAAAGGACAAGCTCCTCCTGAGATAATCCCCGCGTGAGCTTCGAGGAG
>JBJKRB010000062.1:0-46356 GCA_046704885.1 Thermoanaerobaculia bacterium
GAGGTAGAGCTGATTGCGCCGATCGCGATGGAGAAGGGCGTGCGCTTCGCGATCCGCGAAGGCGGGCGCACCGTCGGCGCTGGCACCGTCACCGAGGTGATCGAGTAGAAAACGAGCAATCGCTCGAGGAGTTGGTTCGATGATCAACGAGAAGATTCGAATTCGCCTGAAGGCATACGACTACCGCATCCTCGATGCGTCGACGCATGAGATCGTCGACACCGCCCGCAGGACAGGGGCGCGCGTCGTCGGACCAATTCCTCTGCCGACGCACATCGCCAAGTACACGGTCAACCGCAGCCCACACGTCGACAAGAAGTCGCGCGAGCAGTTCGAGATTCGTACCCACAAGCGGCTCCTCGACATTTTCGAACCGACCGGGCAGACCGTGGATGCACTCATGAAGCTCGAGCTCCCGGCGGGTGTCGACGTCGAGATCAAGGCATTTGGCAAGTAGGGGCGAGATCATGCAAGGGATGCTTGGACGCAAGATTGGCATGACTCAAATCTTTACCGACGATGGCGAGGCCATCCCGGTGACGGTGATCGCCACCGGCCCGTGCGTCGTCGTGCAGCGGAAGACCGAGGCGAGCGACGGTTACGAGGCGGTTCAGCTGGGTCTGGTCGAAGCGCGAGGGCCGCATCGGGTCACCAAGGCGCGGCGTGGTCATTTCGTCAAAGCGGGCACGGCGCCGACGCGTCGCTTGAGCGAGTTCGCCGTGGCGCCCGACGAGGAATGGAAACAGGGCGACCAGGTCAAGGTTTCGATCTTCGAAGGCGAAGAGTACGTCGACGTAACCGGGATGAGCAAGGGAAAGGGCTTTCAGGGCGTGATCAAGCGTCACGGTTTTGGCGGAGGTCGGGCGACGCACGGCTCGATGTTCCACCGCGCTCCTGGCTCCATCGGGCAATCGTCCTATCCTTCGCGGGTCTTCCCCGGAATGCGGGCGACGGGGCGCATGGGGGGCAAGCAGGTAACCGTCAAGAACCTCAAGGTCGTCAAGGTCGACGCCGACCAGGACTTGCTGTATGTGCGCGGCGCGGTGCCGGGCGCCAACAATGGGTACGTGACCATCTGCCGGGCAAAGCGCGGCGCCTAGTGAGGGTGTGAGCGATGAAGATCGCGGTCAAGAGTCTGAGCAACAAGAAGGTAAAGGACCTCGAGGTACCGGAGGCGATTTTTGCCTACCCGTACAAGGAGCATTTGATCTACCTCGCAGTCGAGGCCTATCGAGCGGCGCAAAGAGCCGGTTCGCACAAAGCCAAGACCCGCGGTGAAGTGGCCGGCTCGGGACGCAAGCTCTGGAGGCAAAAAGGCACCGGTCGAGCCCGCGTCGGGAGCGTGCGGTCTCCTTTGTGGCGCGGTGGCGGAGCCGTCCATGGGCCCCGGCCGAAGAGTTATGAGAAGGATCTGTCGGCGCGCGAGAAGCGCAACGCGCTCAAGTCCGCCCTGACCCGCAAGCTGAGCGAGGAGCGCCTGATGATCGTCGACTCTCTGGACCTGGAGAGTCACAAGACGGCGGAGCTGATCAAGACTCTGGGGGGACTTGGCGTTGAGGGCAAGGCCCTGCTGATCGATAGCCGGGAGAACGAGAAGCTCTCGCTGGCGGCGCGCAACAATCCGGCGCTCAAGGCCGTCGACGCCCTGGCGGTCAACGTCTACGATGTCGTAGACCGCCCCTATTTGGTGATGAGCGAATCGGCTCTCACCCGTTTGGTGGAGGTGCTGGCCAAATGAGACTGCAAGACGTCATACGGCATCCGCTCCTGACCGAAAAATCAACAGATCTGCGCGACCACGAGAACATCATGGCTTTTGAGGTTGCCGTGGGCGCCAACAAGATCGAGATCAAGAAGGCGGTCGAGGCTCAGTTCAAGATCAAGGTGGCCGAGGTGAGGACGGCTCATGTGCGAGGAAAGCTTCGCCGTCAGGGCCAGTACGAAGGCCGTCGGCCGCAATGGAAGAAGGCTTACGTCCGCCTCGCTGCTGGCGAGAAGGCGGTGGACTTCTTCGAGGGTACGTAAGGCGAGGTCCTGGGACCTTGCTGGCGGAGCTCGCTTGAAAGGGTAGAAAAGACATGGGAATCAAGGAAATCAAGCCGTCCAACTCGGCAAGTCGATTTCAGACTTACAACACGTTCGACGAGTTGACGACGGATCGGCCCTACAAGCCCCTTACCAAGGGCAAGCGGAGAATCAGCGGCCGCAACAACCATGGTGAGCAGTCGATCTGGTTCCGTGGCGGTGGACACAAACGCCGCTATCGGGTAATCGATTTCAAGCGCGACAAACATGGCATCCCCGCCAAGGTCGCGACCATCGAATACGACCCCAATCGATCGGCGCGGATCGCGCTCCTGCACTACGCCGACGGCGAGAAGCGCTACATTCTCTGCCCTCAAGGACTCAACGTTGGGGATACGGTGGAAGCCGGCGAAGGAGTGCAGATCAACATAGGAAACGCCCTGCCTTTGCGTCAGATCCCCGTCGGCACGATCGTCCACAACGTCGAGCTCAAGATGGGACGCGGAGGGCAGTTGGTGCGCAGTGCCGGCGCTGGCGCCCAGCTGATGGCGAAAGAGGGCTTGTGGGCTCAGGTCAAGCTGCCTTCGAGCGAAGTGCGCAAAGTGCATGTCGACTGCTATGCGACGATCGGCCAGGTCGGGAACCTCGAGCACGAGAACATCTCGTACGGCAAAGCGGGGCGAACTCGTTGGCACGGACGACGACCCCACAACCGCGGAGTGGTCATGAACCCTGTTGATCACCCGATGGGCGGCGGCGAGGGCAAGTCCTCCGGCGGCCGCCATCCCACTACGCCGTGGGGGGTGCCGACCAAGGGCTACAAGACGCGTAACAACAAGCGGACCGACAAGATGATCGTGCGTCGGCGCAACAAGAAGTAAGGTGGAAAGGCAATGGCACGTTCTCTAAAGAAGGGCTATTTCATCGACGACCATCTGGCGAAGAAGGTCGAGGAGCTCAATCACGCTGGTGATAAGAAGGTCATCAAGACTTGGTCACGGCGCTCCACGATCATTCCCGACATGGTGGGTCACACCATTGCGGTGCACAACGGGATGCGGTTCATACCGGTGTACGTGAGCGAAAACATGGTCGGACACAAGCTGGGCGAGTTCGCCATGACGCGTACATTTCGCGGCCACAGCGGGAAGCGGGCGGAAAAGACCGCGGCGCCCCGCGGTTGAGGACTGAGGAGGCGAGACGATGGAAGTGACGGCACGGTTGCGCTACTTGCAGGCCTCTCCACAGAAGGTCCGCCTGGTGGCGGATCAGATTCGTGGCAAGGGGGTCGAGCAGGCCGCGACGCTTCTTCATCTGAGCAAGAAATCCGCGGCGAAGCACTTGGAAGCGCTTTTGCGATCGGCGGTGGCGAACGCCGAGAATCGGGAAGAGGCGGTCGACATCGACCGGCTGTACGTTAAGGAAATCCTCGTCGATGGTGGGGCCCGCCTCAAGCGGATTCGCCCCGCTCCGATGGGGCGAGCTTTCCGGATCTTGAAGCGACAGAGTCACGTGACGATCAAGCTCGATACCCGCAAGGGCGAGCAGGCGTAATAGGGAAGAGAGGAATTCTTGGGACAGAAAACGCATCCTTACGGTTTCCGCCTGGCTTACAACAAGCCATGGCACTCACGCTGGTACGCGGAAGGCAGTTACGCCGATCTCCTGCAGGAGGATCTCGACTTGCGGCGCTACCTCAAGGGGCGGCTTTCACACGCCGGAGTGAGCGAGGTCGAGATCGAGCGTGCCGCGGACAAGCTGCGCATCACCATCTATACATCGCGCCCCGGAATCATCATCGGACGCAAGGGGGCCGAGGTCGACAAGTTGCGCGACGATCTCATGAAGAAGATGGGACGCGAGGTGCATATCAACATCCAGGAGATCCAGCGTCCAGAGCTCGACGCGCAGTTGGTCGCCGAGGCTCTCGCTGGACAGTTGCAGCGCCGCGTGTCATTTCGTCGGGCGATGAAGAAGCAGATGGAGTCGGCTTTCCGCTTTGGCGCCAAAGGGGTAAAGATCATGGTCGCCGGCCGCCTTGGCGGACATGAGATCGCACGCACCGAGTGGTACCAGGAGGGGCGCCTCCCTCTTCACACTCTGAAAGCCGACATCGATTACGGCTTCGCCGAGTCGCGGACGACTTTCGGGGTGATCGGCTGCAAGGTATGGGTTTACAAAGGCGACCTGCTGCGCGAGAAGCCGCGGCACGTAGCCCTATAGATCGGTCTAAGGAGTTGACGTCATGTTGATGCCCAAGAAGGTCAAGTACCGCAAGCAACAGCGAGGCCGCCGCGCGGGCAACGCCAAGGGTGGCGATTACCTCGCGTTTGGAGACTACGGCTTGCAGGCGATGAGCGCCGGTTGGATTACGGCGCGCCAGATCGAGGCGGCCCGTATCGCGATCAGCCGCAGCGTCAAGCGCGGCGGCAAGGTTTGGATTCGGGTTTTCCCCGACAAGCCCATTACCAAGAAGCCGCTCGAGACCAGAATGGGCAAAGGCAAGGGCGCGCCGGAGGAGTGGGTAGCCGTGGTCAAGCCGGGTCGAATTCTCTATGAGCTCGAAGGAGTTCCGGTGGATGTCGCCAGCGAAGCGATGCGGCTCGCGGCGCACAAGTTCGGCATCAGGACCCGCTTCATCTCGCGCGATGAGCAGGTCATCTAGAAAGTGAACGATCGAGAAGCGAGGAACGGGTCATGAAAGCGAGTGAGCTGCGCGAACAATCGGTGGAGGATCTGCGGCATCGGGAGACCGAGCTCGCCGAGCAGCTGTTCAACCTGCGAATTCAGCAGGTGACCGGCCAGCTGGAGAAGCCTTCCAAAGTGGCGGAAGTGAGACATGACCTGGCTCGAGTCCTGACGGTGCTGCGCGAGAAGCGCGACAAGTGAGTAGAGTGGAGACGGAAACGATGGCTGAAAAGGCTGAAAAGGCTGAACAGACCCAACAAGAAGGCGGTCGAGCTCGCCGGCAGAGCAAGGTAGGCACCGTGGTCAGCGACAAGATGAACAAGACCGTGGTCGTCGAGGTGCAGAATTCGGTGAAGGATTCGCTCTATCACCGCTACATGCGTCGAAGCTCGAAATTCCACGCTCACGACGAGGCCAACGAGTGTCGCGTGGGCGACACGGTGTTGATCGTGGCGAGTCGCCCGCTGTCGAAGACTAAGCGCTGGCGGGTCGGCGAGATCTTGCGTCGCGCCGAGGGAGCCTGAACATGATTCAGATGGGAACGATTCTCGACGTTGCGGACAATTCGGGGGCGAAGAAGATCGCCTGCATTCATCTGCGCGGAGGTTCCGCCGGCCGCTACGGAGGCCTCGGAGACGTGATCACGGCGTCGGTGAAGGAAGCGACTCCCGACGGAACGATCAAGAAGGGCCAGGTAGTCAAGGCCGTCATCGTGCGCACCGTGCGCCCGGCGCGCCGGCGTGATGGCAGCTATATCCGTTTCGATACCAACTCCGCGGTGGTCATCTCGGACAATATGGAGCCTGTAGGGACCCGCGTATTCGGTCCGGTGGCCAGAGAGCTCCGGGAGCGGCGCTTCATGAAGATCATTTCGCTGGCGCCGGAAGTTATCTGAGGAATTGGCGATGGGCAAGACGAGCAAGGTGAAAATCAAGAAGAACGACCAGGTTGTCGTCATCGCGGGCAAGGACCGCGGCGCCAAGGGGAAGGTTCTGTACGTCTACCCGCGCAAGTCGACGGCCGTGGTCGAACGAGTCAACATGATCAAGCGGCACACGCGTCCTGATCCCAATCAGCAGATCCAGGGCGGAATCCTCGAGCGCGAGGCGCCGATCCAGATTTCTAATCTGATGCTGCTCTGCCCGGAATGTGGAGAGCCGACGCGCGTGGCGCTCAAGCGCCTGGAAGACGGATCGCCGGCGCGGGTCTGCCACCATTGTGGCGGGACCTTCAACTAAGAAACTGAGGTTGCGAGCAATGGCGACAAAGGCAAGCAAGGGCAAAGGCAAGAGCAAGACGGAAAGTGGGGAGCGCTACATGCCCCGCCTCAGACAGCGCTATCAGGAAGAGATCGTTCCGAAGCTGCAGAGCGAGTTCGGCATCGACAACATCATGGCGGTGCCACGCATCGAGAAGATCGTTCTCAACATCGGGATGGGCGAAGCCACCCAGAACATCAAGCTTCTCGATGACGCGGTGGTCGAGCTCGCGGAAATTGCGGGTCAGCGGCCCACGATAACGCGCGCCAGGAAGTCGATCGCCGCGTTCAAAGTGCGGGAAGGAATGCCGATCGGATGCCGGGTCACCCTGCGGGGCGATCGCATGTGGGATTTTCTCGACCGCTTGCTGAGCATGGCGCTGCCCCGGGTGCGTGATTTTCGCGGCGTGTCGGGCAAGGCATTCGATGGCCGCGGGACGTATACCCTCGGAGTTCGCGACCACCTCATCTTTCCAGATCTCAACTCCAACAAGGTGGAGCGCAGCAAAGGGATGAACGTGACGATCGTCACCACGGCGGGCAACGACGAGAGAGCGTACTACTTGCTCCGCGAGCTGGGCATGCCTTTCGCGCACTGAGCGATCCAGAAAGTATCAGGAAGGAGTCGAAGAGAGTGGCAACGAGCGCAAAAATCGCCAAGAGCAAGCAGAAACCGAAGTATCAGGTGCGCCAGCACAATCGCTGCCGCAACTGCGGCCGTCCCCGCGGCTACCTGAGGAAGTTCGGGCTGTGTCGCATCTGTTTCCGTAACCTGGCGCTCCAGGGGTATATCCCCGGAGTGGTCAAGTCCAGTTGGTAGCGCCAATTCGAACTGCCGCGCCGGTCAATCGGTCGCGGTAAGCGGAGGAAGACGAGAAAATGAACACCGATCCGATTGCCGATCTGCTCACCCGGATCCGCAACGCGCATACGGCCAAGCACGATCGGCTTGACGTGCCGGCCTCGAAGCTCAAGCTCGAGATCTGCCGGATCCTTGCCGAGCAAGGCTACATTCAGGGCTTCGAGCCCCTCGATCAGGACCCGATCAAGAAGGGCATACGCATCTTCTTGCGCTATGCGCGAGGTGGAGAGCCGGCGATTCGTCATATGCGCAAAATCAGCAAGCCGGGTCGCCGCGTGTACCGCAAGGCGGACGACGTCCCGCGGGTTTTGAGCGGTCTCGGCATCGCTATCGTTTCGACCTCCCAGGGCCTTCTGACCGACCACCAGGCGCGCGAGCGCCGGGTGGGTGGTGAGCTGCTCTGCGAGATCTGGTAGGAGATCGAGATGTCACGGGTAGGCAAGGAACCGATTCCGATTCCGAAGGGCACGAAGGTCGCCATCGAGGATGGCGTCTTGGTGGCCGAAGGTCCGAAGGGGAAGGTCTCTCAGCCCATTCTCGAAGGGCTGTCGGTGGAGGCCGAGGAAGGTATCGTGCGAGTCTCTCGAGCTGGAGATTCAGCGCCTGAAAGGGCTCGCCATGGCCTGATGCGAGCGCTCCTGGCAAACGCGGTCGAGGGGGTGACGAACGGCTTCACCAAGAACCTCGAGATCAACGGCGTCGGCTATCGCGCCGAAGTGAAAGGCAACGAGGTCCATTTTGCCCTCGGTTACTCGCATCCGGTGATCTACGCGATTCCGCAAGGGATTTCGATCGCCGTGGATAAATCGAACAAGGTGGCAGTGAGTGGAGCGAACCGCCAGAAGGTTGGTCAGGTTGCCGCCGAGATTAGAAAGCTTCGCAAGCCCGACCCGTACAAGGGGAAGGGGATCAAATACGCCGACGAGGTGTTGAGGCGCAAGGTTGGAAAGGCGGGGGCCAAGTAGACCTCCGCAGCGAACCGTGCGGATCTTGGAGACAGAGCAATGAATTCCATCGCGAAAAAGAGGCAGCGGCGGGCGAATGCGCACCGTCGGCTGCGAGCTCGAGTGGGCGGCACGGCGGAGCGGCCTCGGCTGGCGGTATACAAGAGCCTGCGTTACGTCTACGCTCAGGTCATCGACGATCAGAGCGGCCGCACCCTCGCCCAGGCGAGCTCCAGAGAGGACGAGCTGCAGAAGGCGCTGGAGACGAGCCCCAAGAGCCGGTCCGCGGCGCGCGCGGTTGGCGAGGTCGTTGCCGAGCGCGCCAAGGCCCAAGGCATCGAACAGGTCGTCTTCGACCGCGGGGGCTACGTCTACCACGGCAAGGTGAAAGAAGTGGCAGAAGGAGCGCGCGGCAAGGGGCTCAAGTTTTGAGGAGAGGATTAGCGCCTTCAGAGGGCCGTAAGGAGAACAGCTTTGGCTAGGAATTACAGCAACGAGAGCGAGTTTTTCGAGCAGGTCGTCAACATCAACAGGGTGACCAAGGTGGTCAAAGGGGGCAAGAACTTCTCCTTTTCAGCCCTGGTTGTCATCGGCGACGGCAATGGACGCGTGGGCTATGGCTCGGGCAAGGCGCGCGAAGTACCTTTGGCGATCCGCAAGGGAATCGAGATCGCCAAGAAGAACCTGGTCGAGGTCCCGATGAAGGGAAGCAGCATCCCGCACGAGGCTCTGGGAATCTTCGGTTCCGGCAGGGTGTTGCTGCGCCCGGCGTCGCCTGGTACCGGCGTGATCGCCGGTGGCCCGGTTCGGGCGGTCATCGAGGGCGCTGGCATTCAAGATATCTTGACCAAGTCATTGGGCTCGAACAATCCCCACAACGTCGTGAAAGCGACGATGGCAGCGCTTCTGCAACTGCGCAACGAAGCGGAGGTTCTCGCGGCGCGCGGTTTGGAGCCGGCGACGGCGGAGGGTGGAGCGTAAGATGGCCAAGAAAAGCAAGAGCCTGAAGATTCGCCAGGTCCGCAGCGTCATCGGACGTCCGCGAAGCCAGCGGGAAGTCCTGCGCAGCCTGGGCTTGCGGCGGATGCATCAGGTCGTAGAGAGAGAAGACAGCGCAGCCGTCCGCGGCGCCGTGGCAAAGATTCCGCACCTGGTAGAGATCGTCGAGGAAAGCTCATGAAGCTGCATGAACTCAGTCCCGCTAAGGGGAGCAGGAAATCGCGCAAGCGCGTCGGCCGTGGTCCGGGGTCCGGAAACGGGAAGACGGCCGGACGTGGAAGCAAGGGTCAGAAGTCGCGGAGTGGTCATAGCCGAAGCCTTGGTTTTGAGGGTGGCCAGATGCCGCTCGTTCGGCGCGTTCCGAAGCGCGGCTTCACTAACGTGTTCAGAACCGAGTTCTCGGTCGTCAACGTGAGCGCCCTGGGGAAGCTCGAGGGGGAGATCACTCCCGAGCTGCTGGTCGAGCACGGTCTAGTGAGAAAGGGAATGCCGGTGAAGATTCTGGGCCAGGGAGACCTCGACAAGGCCCTTACCGTCACGGCGCACAAATTCAGCGCCTCGGCGCGGCAAAAGATCGAGGGGGCAGGTGGAACCTGCCGGGAGCTTGGCTCGTGATCGAAAGTTTTCGCAACATCTTCGCGATCCCCGATCTGCGCAAGCGTCTGGTCTTCACTTTCGGACTGCTTGCCGTCTACCGCATCGGGTGCCACATTCCGACCCCGGGGATCGACCCCAAGGCCCTGCTCGAGTTCATGAACCAGGCGCAGGGAACGCTGCTCGGCTTCGTCAACACCTTCACCGGCGGCGCGCTGCGCCGGGTCGCGGTCTTTGCTCTGGGCATCATGCCCTACATCACCGCGTCGATCATCCTGCAGCTGCTGACCGTCGTGTGGCCCTACCTCGAGAAACTCTCCAAGGAAGGGGAGCTCGGCCAGAAGAAGATCACCCAGTACACCCGTTACGGAACGGTTCTGATTTCGGTCGTTCAGTCGGCCGGAATCGCCATCTTCCTCGAGCGGGTCACCACTCCGGGCGGTGGCACCCTGGTGCACCATCCGGGCTGGGGCTTCCGCTTCATGACGGTTCTTACCCTGACCACCGGGTGCGCCTTCGTGATGTGGCTCGGAGAGCAGATCAGCGAACGTGGCGTCGGCAACGGAATTTCGCTCATCATCTTCGCCGGCATCGTGGTCCGGCTTCCCCAGGCGGTGGCCGATACGGTTGGTGAATTACGCAGCGGCAGCATGTCGCTGCTCAAGCTCCTCGTTCTCTTGGTCTTCATGGTGTTCGTCGTCGCCGTCATCGTCTACATGGAACGGGCACAGCGACGGATTCCGGTGCAGTACGCCAAGCGCGTGGTCGGCCGCAAGATTTACGGTGGGCAGAACACCTATCTTCCCTTGCGCGTGAACACCGGTGGAGTCATCCCGGTCATCTTCGCGAGCTCCGTCGTCATGATTCCGGCGACCATCGCGGGCATGGTGAAGATCCAGTGGGTGCAGAAGATCGCGGAGACGATTCAGTGGGGAGAGCCGATCTACTATCTGCTCTACGCTATTGCCATCATCTTCTTCTCGTACTTCTACGTGTCCATCATCTTCAACCCCACGGATACGGCCGAGAATCTGCGCAAGTACGGCGGCTTCATCCCCGGCATCCGCTCGGGCAAGCGCACGGCGGAGTACATCGACCGCGTGTTGACTCGGATCACCTTCGTTGGTGCTCTCTACCTCGCGGTCGTGTCGATTCTTCCTGAGTTCCTGCTCCGCGGCTTCAAGGTTGACGGACTTCCGATCATCGGGCAGACGCTGGACGCTTATCTTCCCCAGTGGGTGACGCAGGGAATGGGGATCAACTTCTATTTCGGCGGCACATCCCTCCTGATCGTTGTAGGCGTGGCCATGGATACGGTGCAGCAGATCGAGAGTCAGCTCGTAATGCGCAACTATGAAGGCTTCCTCAAGAAGGGGAGGGCGCGTGGGAGAAGGTAGCCGCGGTCCACAGGGGCTGCGGTTGCTCATCCTCGGGGCTCCAGGTTGCGGAAAGGGAACCCAGGCCGCGGCTCTCGCGTCGCGTTTGCGTCTACCGGCGATCTCGACTGGCGAGATGCTGCGCGAAGCGGTAGCCGAAGGCAGTGATTTCGGCGAGCGGATCTCGGGACTGCTGGCGAGTGGTGAGCTGGTCGATGACGCGACCATGAGAGAAGTGGTGCACAGAAGGCTGGCGAAAAGGGATACGGCGGAGGGGTTTATGCTCGATGGCTATCCCCGAACCCTGGCCCAGGCCCACGACCTCGATGAGATCCTGGTGGCGAGTGGTGAGGCCCTCGACTCCGCTGTTCAGATCGAGGTACCCGAAGACGAACTGGTGCGGAGAGCCCTCGCACGTGGGCGTGAGGACGACCGCGAGGACGTCGTCCGACGAAGACTGGCGGTCTATCACGAGAAGACCGAACCGGTCGTCGGCTACTACCGGAAGCGCGGGCTGTTGGTCGAGGTCAACGGTGACGAAGCGGTCGAAAGCGTGACCGAAGCGATCCTTGCGGCGCTGGGGGTGGCAGCCTGATGGTGCTCAAGACGAGCGGCGAGGTGGATCTGATGGCCGAGGCCAACCGGATCGTCCTCGAGGTAATCGCGGCGGTTGGGGAGAGAGTTGCGCCCGGAGTGAGCACCGCGGAGCTCGACCATCTGGCGTACGACCTGATTCGCCAGGCGGGAGCGGCACCGGCGTTTCTCCACTATCGCGGTTATCCCGCGACACTCTGCACCTCGGTCAACGACGTGATTGTCCACGGGATCCCCTCGCAGCAGCTGCTGCTTGCCGAGGGTGATATCATCAGTATTGACTGTGGCGTCCTTTATGAGGGCTACTACGGGGATGCCGCCAAGACGTTCGCGGTTGGGTCGATCGCCCCGCAGGCGAGAGACCTGCTCGAGACCACGCAGCGATCGCTGGAGCTGGCCTTGGAGCAGGTTCGTCCCGGCGCGCATCTGTCTGATATCGGGCATGCGGTTCAGTCCTATGTGGAACCGCGAGGGTTCTCGGTAGTCCGCGAGTTCGTGGGACACGGAATCGGTACCCACCTGCACGAAGATCCGCAGGTGCCGAACTACGGCGAGCCGGGGAAGGGCCCGCGTCTCAAGCCAGGAATGGTCATCGCGATCGAGCCCATGGTAAACGCGGGCGGCCCCGAGGTCCGAATCGATGCGGACGGATGGACGGCGAGAACGGCCGACGGCTCATTGTCGGCTCATTTTGAATACTCGGTCGCGGTGACCGGCGACGGTTGTCGCGTTCTCGGCCGTGTCGCGGACACGGTCAGCAGCGAAGCCTGAGGCGAGAAGGGCCGACAGGAAGGAAGAAGGATCATGAAAGTAAGATCATCAGTCAAGCGGATCTGCCCCAAGTGCAAGGTCGTGCGCCGGCGCGGGGTGGTTCGAATCATTTGCGAGAATCCCAAGCACAAGCAGCGTCAAGGCTAGCGGGGAGAAAGAGAAATGGCACGTATCGCAGGTATCGATCTGCCTCAGAACAAGCAGATCTGGATCGGTCTCACCTACATCCATGGCGTGGGGCGCAGCCGCGCGCGGGACATCCTGGCGAAGGCCGAGGTGGAAGCGGTCACCAAGGTGAAAGATCTCACCGAGGAGGATGCTCGCCGCATCCGCAAGGTCATCCAGGACGAGGGGCGGGTCGAGGGTGACCTGCGCAAGGAGGTGGCGCAGGATATCCGTCGCCTGATGGAGATCGGCTCCTACCGAGGTGTCCGACATCGGCGAGGCCTACCGGTACGCGGTCAGCGCTCGCATACCAACGCCCGCACTCGCAAGGGGCCGCGCAAGGCGGCAATCGCAGGGCGCAAGAAGGCGACCAAGAAGTAGGTAGGGGAGAATCATGGCGAAAGCGGGAAAGCAAGAGACGAAGAGCAAGAGGCGCGAGAAGCGCAATGTTCCTCATGGCGTGGCCCATATCCAGGCAACCTTCAACAATACGATCATCTCGATCACGGATGCCGAGGGCAATCCCGTGTCGTGGTCCTCGGCTGGCCGTATAGGATTCAAGGGTTCGCGAAAAGGGACACCTTTCGCTGCCCAGGTGGCCGCCCAGAATGCCGCGAATGCGGCTCGTGACATGGGAATGCGAAGCATCGACGTCGTGGTCAAGGGGCCGGGAGCGGGCCGTGAATCGGCGATTCGGGCAATTCAGGCGGCCGGCGTCGACGTCAAATCGATCAAGGACGTGACTCCGATCCCGCACAATGGTTGTCGGCCGCGCAAGCGCCGGCGCGTCTGAGAGGGTTGGATTCAGCGAGCTCGAAAGGATTGCGCGGGCGGACCTCGGGTGTACCGCGGCTCTCGCCGGGCGTCTTCCATAAGCAGGAGTCTCCGTAGAGTCGGAGAGAAGACGTACAGAAGGAGAAATTACAAGTGGCAAGGTATTCGGGACCGGTTTGCCGGCTATGCCGGCGTGAACGCATGAAGCTGTTCTTGAAGGGGGACCGCTGTTTCAAGGAAAAGTGCGCCATCGAGCGACGCGGTTATCCCCCCGGCCAGCACGGTCAGCGGCGTGGCCGGCGGACGCTTGGCTACGGCCTGCAGCTGCGTGAGAAGCAGAAGGTCAAGCGCATCTACGGTGTTCTCGAGCGGCAGTTCCGCGTGTACTTCAAAGAGGCGGAGCGTCGTAAGGGAATCACCGGCGAAAATCTCCTGGTCATGCTCGAGCGCAGGCTCGACACGATCGTCTATAGCTTGGGTTTCGCCTCCTCGCGCGGGCAAGCGCGGCAGCTGGTTCGCCACGGCCATATTCAGGTCGACGGAAAGAAGACGACGATCCCCTCGTACCAGGTGCGTGAAGGCCAGGTTATTTCGGTACGCGAGGGCAGCCGCAAGAACGACTTGATCCGCGCCAGCTTGGAGACGGCGCGAGGACGCGGCGTTCCAGAATGGCTCGAGCTCGATGCCGACCAGTTCTCTGGCAAGGTCGTTGCGCTGCCCACCCGAGACGACGTCAAGCTGCCAATCCAGGAGCAGCTGATCGTCGAGCTTTACAGCCGCTAAGCGACGGGATCGCTTGGAAAGAATCGTTACGAGAGGAACACCACCATGCTTTGGAAGGGTTTTCAGCGCCCCAAGCGCATCGATATAGAACAAGAGTCGTTGACCCCGACGTACGCCAAGTTCATCGCGCAGCCGTTCGAGCGCGGATTCGCCACCACCGTAGGCAACGCCTTGCGGCGATGCCTGCTTTCCTCGATCGAGGGTGCGGCAATCACCGCCATTCAAATCGAGGGCGTTCTGCACGAGTTTTCGTCCTTGCCTGGCGTAGTCGAGGACGTCACGGACATCGTGCTCAACCTGAAGCAAATCCCCATCCGGATGGCGGGCGATGAGCCCCGTTTCATGACCCTCGACATCACCAAGGCGGGCGAAGCGACTGCCGGAGGTCTCGAGGGCGATCCGCAAATCGAGATCTGCGACCCTGATGTCCACATCGCCACGGTGAACGACCAGGGGCAATTGAAGCTGCAAGTGCGCGTCGAGAAAAATCGCGGGTACGTGACCGCGGATAAGAACTTCGACGAAACGCTCGGGATCGGCTGGATTCCGGTCGATTCCCTGCACAGCCCCGTCAAGCGCGTGAACTACCGCATCGAGGCGGCGCGCGTGGGCCGGGCAACGGACTATGAGCGTTTGGTTCTCGAGGTGTGGACGAATGGCACGATCTCGCCGGAGGAGGCAGTCTCCCTGGCCGCGAGTCTTCTGCGTGACCATCTGACCCTGTTCATCGAGAGTGAAGCTGCGATGGTCGACGGGGACGAAGAAGAGGAGACGCTTTCCGGAATGGAGGCGGTGCTCGCCAAGCATATTGACGAGCTCGACCTGTCGGCGCGTTCAGCAAATTGCCTGAAGAACGCCAACATCTTGACGCTTCGCGATCTCGTTCAGAGGAGCGAGCAAGAGATGCTCGATACCAAAAACTTTGGCAAGAAGTCGCTCGAGGAAGTGCAAGAGGTCCTCGACAAGCTCGGTCTTCAGCTCGGCATGGAAGTGCCCAGCAACAGCGGCGGCGCGTCCGCCTAGAGAGGAGGCGAGAAGATGCGCCACAACGTTAGGGGCAGAAAGCTGGGAAGGTCGACCGCGCACCGGATCGCGCTGTTCCGGAACCAACTTGCCGCTCTCGTAGCCAAAGAGAAGATCGTCACCACCTTGCACAAGGCCAAGGAGCTTCGTCCGATCGCCGAACGAGTGATCACGCGCGGGCGCAAGGATAGCGTGGCATCCCGCCGTTGGGTTCGTCGCTGGCTTGACGACCGGGAGCTCGTGAAGAAACTGTTCGACGACATTGCTCCGCGCTTCATGGAGCGACCGGGAGGCTACCTGCGAATCGTCAAGCTCGGTCCTCGCATCGGCGATGGGGCGGAGATGGCTGTGATCGAGCTCGTGGGAGGAGCCGACGAGGAGACCTCGGGCAAGAAGGGCTCCCACAAGTCGAAGTCGAGCGCCAAGAAACGAGCTGCAAAGACGCGGCGCGGCGGCAAGAAGGCAGCACCCGCCGAGGCTGCGGAGGAGGCCGAGGCCGGCGCCGAGGCGGAAGCGACGCCGAAACCCAAGGCAAAGAAGGCCGCAGCCAAGAAGGCGGCAGCCAAGAAGTCGGCCGCCAAGAAGCCCGCGGCGAAGAAGGCGGCAGCGAAGGAGGCCAGCGGCGCCAAGAAGCCCAAGGCGGGTAAAGCTGCCAAGGCTGAGAAGGTTGAGAAGGCTGAGAAGCCCGCCGCCAAGAAGAGCTCTCGGTCCTCGAAGTCGAAGAAGGAAGGCGACTAGGTCTGGAACCGGCGGGTTCTCCCTGACAGGACAGGGCCAGAAAGTCGGAACAAAATACGGACGGCCGGGAGTTCCCGGCCGTCTTTCTTGTCTCAGGAGCTCCCCGAGCCCCGCGCTATTCTTCTGCTTCCTGGTGCTTGCGCTCCGCGGTCTCAGCGATGAGCTTCTCTTGGATCGGTCGGGGAACTTCCTCGTAACTTGCGAACTCCATGTGAAAGGTGGCCCGGCCTTGCGTCATCGAACGAAGAGACGGGGCGTAGTTGAGCATCTCCGCCATCGGCACCATGGCCCGGATGACCTGGTTGCCGTCACGACTCTCCATGCCCTGCGGTCTTCCCCTTCGCTGGGACAAGTCACTGATAATGTCGCCGGTGAATTCTTCCGAGGATGAAATCTCCACGTTCATGATCGGCTCGAGGATCGTCGCCTTGGCCTTGGCCATGGCGTCCTTGAAGGCGAGCGAGCCGGCGATCTTGAAAGCGAGCTCGGAGGAGTCGACGTCGTGGTACTGGCCGTCTTGTAGGCGGATCCGAAAGTCGACGACCGGGTAGCCGGCGAGGAATCCCCGGCGCCGCGCCTCGCGGATCCCTTTTTCCACCGCTGGACGATACTGCTGCGGAATCGCGCCTCCAAAAATTTCGTCCACGAACTCGAAGTCGGCGTTCCTTGCGAGGGGTTCCATGGTGATGCGACAGTCCGCGAACTGACCGCGCCCGCCGCTCTGCTTCTTATGCCGTCCGTGTCCTTCCGCCTTGGCGCGGATGGTCTCGCGGTAGGGAACCTTCGGTGGATGCAGGATCACCTCTACTCCGAATCGCTTCTTTAGCTTGGCGACGCCGATCTCCACATGCAGGGCTCCGGTACCGGAGATCAGGAACTCGCCCGTGTCCGGGTCCCTCCCAGCCTTGAGCGTCAGGTCCTCGTCCATCAAGCGGTGGAGAGCGTCTCCAATCTTCTCTTCGTCGCCTTTGGACTTCGGCTCGATGGCGTAAGCGATTGCCGGCTCGGGCACTGGGATCCAACCCAGCCTCAGAGGCTTGTCCTTCGTGCACAGGGTCTCGCCGGTGGCCACCTCCTTGAGCTTGGCGACCCCCCCGATGTCACCGGTGATGAGGCGATCGATGCCGTTGGTCTGCTTGCCCTCGATAGCGAGGAGATGACCGAGTTTCTCGCCTTCTTCCCGTTGCGCGTCCCAGGCGCTCGAGTCGGACTCCAATGTGCCGCTCACCACGCGCATCAGGCTGAGCCTGCCGCTGTAGGGATCGTTCATCGTCTTGAAGACGAGCGCGTAGAGCGGGCCGTCGGCCTTCGGAACGACCTCGGTCGGCTCGCCGCCGATCGTCGTGGCGGGAAATGGCGCGCGATCCAGAGGGGAAGGAGCGAGCGCTACGAGGTGGTCGAGCAGAGCCGAGGTGCCGATTCCGTGCGACGCGGAGCCCATGGTGAGAGGGAAGATACGGCGTCCGTGGACCGCCGCGAGAAGCCCCGAGCGGAGTTCCTCTTCCGTTAGCGTACCGTTCTCGAAGAAGCTTTCCATCAAGTGGTCATTGCTTTCGGCGACCGCTTCGACGAGCCGTTCCCGCCATGCGGCCACCTGATCTTGCAAATCCTCGGGAACCGCCTCGGTCGTGGCTTTCCCGTCGCCGTCGTGCTCGAAGATCAGAGCCTCGCCGGATACGAGGTCGACCACGCCGCGAAACTCGTGCTCCTTGCCGATCGGGAGTTGGACTGGGATTACCATACGGTCGAAGCGGTCCTGGAGCTTCTCGATCACTCGCTCGGCATCCGCCCTCTCCCTGTCCATCTTTGTCAGATGGATCAACGTCGGTAGACCGAGGTCAGCGGCAGTGTTCCAGACTCGTTCGCTCGTCACCTCGACTCCGGCAACCGCGTTGATGCAGAGGACTGCGGCGTCTGCGGCGCGTAAGGCGGAATGCGTTTCGCTGAAGAAAATGCCGTAACCGGGGCAGTCGAGCAGGTTGATCTTGTGTTGCTGCCAGTCCACGCTGCAGACGCCCAATCCAATCGAGATTCCACGCTCGATCTCTTCTGGGTCGAAGTCGGTCACCGTGTTCCCGTCCTCGACGCGGTTGAGACGTGTGGTCTTCCCCGCGGTATAGAGCAGCGCGCTGGTCAGCGTCGTTTTGCCGGTATCGTTGTGACCGGTAAGGGCGACGTTGCGGATCTTGCTTGAGCTATCGACCTGCATCCTATCTCCTCTTGGGTGTTAAACGGCGCAAGCGCCGTAACTATACACTATCGATATTGCCTCAGTCCCGCCGGGCGTGCCTCTACGCGTTGCCTTCGAGTGGGCCTCCAGGGAGCCTGGTAGAATGTCAGCTGCCGCCTGGAAGCCCCTATGACCAGCCCAACCCCGACCCAGCTCGGTCGTTATGAAATCGTCGGTGAAATCGGCCGCGGAGCGATGGGCCTCGTGTACCTTGCTCAGGATCCGATCATCGGCCGCCTGGTTGCGATCAAGACGTTGCGCACCGAGAAGATACCGCCTGAGCAGCAGGACTCGTTTCGAGAACGATTCCTGCGCGAAGCGCAGAGCGCTGGCATTCTCTCTCACCCCAACATCGTCACAGTCCACGATGTGGTGGAAGACGGCGGGAGCGGCGTCCCTTTCATTGCCATGGAGTACGTGCGTGGGGGCAACCTTCGCGATCTCTTGAGAAGTGGCAAACCGCTTCCCTTCGATTTCGTGGTGACCGTGGTCGAGCAAGTTGCTTCGGCGCTCGACTACGCGCACTCGATGGGTGTGGTTCATCGCGACGTCAAACCGGCCAACATCATGATTACCGGCGACGAGCGGGTCAAGATCACCGACTTCGGCATCGCTCAGGTTCACAGCGGCTCCCTCACTCACGAGGGGGAGATGGTCGGCACTCCGAACTACATGGCCCCAGAGCAAGTCTTGGGGAAGGAGGTCGATTGGCGCGCCGACATCTTCTCTTTAGGCGTCCTCGTCTACGAGATGCTCACGTGCCACAAGCCCTTCTTCGGTGAGAGCCTCACCGTGGTTACGCAGCGGATCGCCTACGAGCCGTTCACTCCACCCGGAAAATGGGCCGGCGACCTCCCCAGCGGAGTTGACGTGCTTCTCGACCGAGCCCTGCACAAGGAGCCCTCCCTGCGCTACCAGACGGCCGGAGCTCTCGCCGATGATCTGCGCCAAATCCACGAGAATGCGGACTCCCTGAACGACACCGTTGCGACGATGGCGATTCCGGTCGTGGCTCCAGCCGCCGGAGGCACCGGGGAGAGCAACGGCCCGGCGCTTCAGACGCAAGCGCTGGAGGCGGGCGAGGCGGCGAAGGCGGGTGAGGCTGGTAAAGGAAATAGTGTCGTCGACCTTCTGCGCGAGATGGCATCTCGCAAGCCTGTTGTCGTTGGGGCTCTGGCCGCCTTTGTCGTCGTCGCCCTCTTCGCTATCGGGATCCTTGCTCACCGCGGAGCGCCGTCGGCCTCGACGCCGAAGACCGCTCCCGAACCTGTTCAGACTGATCCTCAACTCGACCTTGCGGCCAAGCTTGCCCAGCAGGGAGAGCAGCTGCTCGACAAGGGGCAGCCCGAGGCGGCCCTGGTCCTCTTCAAGCAAGCCCAGCAACTCAATCCTCAGGACGCTTCGATCTCGTCTTCGATCGCGCTCGCCAAGGAGCAAACGGAGGCGCAGCGCAAGAAGGCCGGAGAAGCACAGCGCAACGCCGAGCGGCAAGGGAGGATTGACGGACTCCTGATCAGTGCCCGGGCGGATCTATCCGCCGGGCGTTTCGTGGCGGCCGAACAGTCGGCGGCTCAGGTGCTGGTCCTCGACCCAACTCAATCGGAGGCCCGAGAGATCCGCCGCAGGGCTCGCCGGGAGGTGGTCCGCCGCCGCGAGGCCCTGGCGCGAAAAGGAAAGGCGAGCGCCGAAGCTGGAGCGTCGGCCGGAAGCGCCGCTCACCCGGCCGGGGGAGGGCCCACGGCTTCTCCCGTAGAGGCCGAAAGCCGGGTGAAGATCGACTTCTCGAGCGAGCTGCCCCAGGGGGTGTTGACGGTTTATGTGGGACAACATCAGATCCTGCGGCAGCCATTCCGCTTCGTTCACCATCTCGGGTTCATGCGGGAGGAGCCAACCACGGGTCATCTCGAGGCGATGAGGCGGCTACCACCGGGAACCACCGACTTCAGGATCTACGTTTCCCTGTCTCATCAGGGAGCGAAGCTGGTGCGTGCCGAGAGGGTCCTACAGGCGGGCGGCGATCAGACTCTCAAGATCGACGTCGATAAGAATGGCGCCGTTACGGCTCGTTTCGAGTGAGAAGAATCTCGAAGCCTCGCTCCTCGAACTGCGGAACCAATTCCTTCGCGGGTCCCACCGCGGCGATCGCCATGCCCTCGGGGTCGATATGGTCCCGGGCAACCGTTAGCAGGTCCGCGGGAGTGAGCGCGCTCAGGCGATCGGCATAATTCCGGAAGTAATCGAGCGGAAAGCGATGCAGAGCGAGATGGTTAAGGCGTGCCGCGAAGCCGTCGATGGTCTGCAAGCCGTAGGGAAAGCTGCCGATCAAGTAGTCGCGACTCTCGTCGATCTCGCCTTGCGACAGCGGTTCGCCACACACTCGTTCGAGCTCTGAGATGGCCTCGCTGGTGGCAGCGCCCGCCACCGGATTGGCCACGGCTGTGGAGATCATGAAGGGGCCGGGACCGAGACGCTCGCTGAAGCGGCTGAAGGCTCCGTAGGTGAAACCGTGGCGCTCACGCAGGTTGAGATTGAGGCGGCTGCTAAATCTTCCCCCCAAGGCGGCGTTGAGCAAGCGGAGCGCATCACGATCGGGGTGATTCGCCGGTACGTCCGCGGCCCCGATTCGGAGCTCGGTCTGCGCGGCTTTTGGCCGATCCACGAGGACCACCGCGCGGGGATGATCACGCGCTCCGAGCTCGATCTCCGAGCTCCCGCCCCTACCTGGCGCCTGCCAGTCCGCGAACACCTTTGAGATCTTCCCCCCGACGTTCTCGGGATCGAGGTCACCGATCGCAATCAGCACCGTCTCCTCCGGGATGTAGTGGTCGCGGTGGAAGGAGCGGATCTCCGCGTCCGAGATCACCTGCAGACTCTCGAGGGTGCCGAGTAGCGGGGTGGCGTAAGGGCTATCGGGATAGAGCAGGGCCATCAATGTATCGTCGGCCAAGCTTCCCGGCCGATCATGGCGCCGGCTCAACTCGGCCAAGCGGCGTCCTCGATTGAGCTCGAGCTCGCCACTCGGGAAGAGAGGATCGCGCGCAATCGCGGAGAGGATTTCTATGCCTATGTCGAGCTGGCTCGCCAGGAGCCCGAGGGAGACGTAGGCGGCGTCCCAGTCGCCTGTGGCGGTGAGAGACCCGCCGAGCCGTTCAACCAGAGCCGCGAGCTCTGGGCCGCTGCGTTCTCCAGCACCGTCATCGAGCAGCGCCGCCACGAGAGACGCCAGCCCGGGTCTCTCGGGGGAATCTTCGATAGCGCCCGCGCGAGTCACCAGATGGAGACTCACGAGAGGGGCGCGGGGGAACCTGGCCGCGATGACTTTGAGCCCGCTGTCGAGGTCGAGTGCGTGGAACTTCGGCAGGTGGGTGGGCTTGGCCGCTTCGATTCGAGGCGGCTGCGAGCGATCGAGGGCCTCGCTCATGAGGATGGCTCCGCTTTCTCCGGCGCTACGGTTACGCAGACCCGGGCATTGGGGGCGAGATGCTTGGCCGCTGTCTTCGCGACCTCTTCGCCATCCAGAGTCTCGTAGGCTTCGATCTCCCAGGTGTGGCGTCCGGGATCGCCGAGCAACGTGGCGCAGCGCGAGAGCTCATCGGCACGCTCGTCGAGCGATTGCAGCTCGTCAAAGATCGAGCAGACCAGCTGGTTACGTCCACGCTCGAGGTCCTCCTCGGGAAGGGCGCCGGAAACGGCACGCTCGAGATGCGCGTCGATCTCGGCCAGGAGGTCGTTCGGCTCGACCCCAGGACGCGCGGTCGCGACGATCAAGAATGGAGCGGTCTCCACGGTTGGGTAGATCATGCAACTCACCTCCTGGGCGAGCTGCCGCTGATGCACCAAATCCCTGTACATGGGGCTGGAGCGCCCGCCCGAGAGGACGGTGGAAAGCAGACTGCCGGCGCACCAGGATCGCTCTCCGTAGCCTGGCCAGCGGTAGGCGATATAAAGGCGGGGAAGAGCGACTTGGTCGCTGATCGTCTCCATGCGGCTGGAGCTCATCTCGGCCAGCGAGTGTCGTTCTCCTCGTGTTACCTCGATGGGTGGAATGTCAGAAAAATACCTATTGACGGACTCGAGCGCGGCTTTGGGCTCGATGTCGCCCGCTACCGTCAGTACGGCGTTGTTCGGTCCATAGTGATGGGAAAAGAAGTCCCTGACGTCGTCGAGCTTCGTCTTCTCAAGGTCTTCGGGCCAGCCGATGACCGGCCAATGGTGGGGGTGATCGTCGGGGTAGAGCAGCTCGTGAACCCGCTCGAGGGCACGCCCATACGGCTGGTTGTCGGTTCGCTGCCGCCTTTCATTGAGCACCACTTGTCTCTGGGTGTCGAGCTTGGCCTGGTCGAGCGCGGGCAGCAGAAATCCCATGCGGTCCGATTCCAGCCAGAGTCCCAGATCGAGACAGCTCGCCGGAAGAGTTTCATAGTAGTTGGTGCGGTCGTACCAGGTGGAGCCGTTGGCGGTGCCCCCTACCTGTTGAACGAGGCGAAAGTGGTCGTTGGTCCCGACGTGAGCGCTTCCTTGGAACAGCATGTGCTCGAAAAGGTGGGCGAGGCCGGTCTTTCCCGGAGCTTCGCTCATGGAGCCAACGTGGTACCAGAGGTTGATGGCGACGAGCGGCAGCGCGGAATCTGGATGAAGAACGACCCTCAGGCCGTTATCCAGCTGCTCCTCGACGAGCTGCAGGCTCGGAGGATGGGGAAGCTTGGCGTTCAAAATCGCGGAATTTCAGTACGTTGCCGTGAGGGCCGGCCTGCAAGCGGCCTAGCGAGGGGAGACTATATCAGTCAGGGCTTTCCGGCTGCTTGTCTGGCGCTGCAACGGCGTCCTCCTCCGGATGGTAGACCAGCAGGTACTCCTGGAAGCCGCTGCGTAGTAGGTAGCTTACGTCAACGGAGAATCCGGGGAGGGAGCGGCGTAGCTCGGGCTCGCGATGCCGCGGTGCCAGGGCGCGCCCCAGGCTCTGTGCTTGCGGGGCAAGAGTTGAGTCGCCGCGGATGGTATAGATGAGAGGTAGTTCCGGGATCTCCTTGCCCTGCGCCATGATGGCGAAGATCAGAGTTCCCGCCGCCACTTGATGACGGAGATGATCGCGCAGGATCGTGATCTCGGCAAGGGTCAGGTAGTTGAAGAGGTCCCAGGCGAGAATGACGTCGACGATCTCGTCCGGCCGGGTCCGAAACAGCCAGCGCCAGAACTGTTCTCCCAGGGGACCGGCTCGGACGCCTTGGGGTCGCGTCCGCACAGAGTCCTCCGCGAAAAGGTCGGCGATGTAAAGGCGCGGGTGGAGGTGCTCGAGAGCGTGGACGTTGGCACCCAGCGCCGGCCCCAGATCGAGGATGACGGGCTTCGCCACCTGTTGCATTCGCTTGAAGACCTCGGGCAGGGCGAGGGAATGGTAGAGGGACTCGGGCTGGATCCCTGGTTCTGGGCCTTCGCGCGCGCCGCGCGCGATGCTCGGGGTCGTCTTCAAGTGCCTCTACTTGCGGCCTGATGCCGCGGCCTCGTTCTCAGAAGCCGACCCTTTGGCCGGGCTCTCCGGTGCGGAGGGCGAGCTGGACTTCGCGGCGGCCGAGGCCGCGCCCTCAGCCGGTTTCGCCGTCGTGCCGGAACGAGAGGCCGCCGCGGAGCGCGGCTCCATATCGATCGCGCCCTTGAACTTCGATCCGTTTTCCAGGCTGACGCGGGGCGCCACGATATTGCCCTTGACCCTACCGGACTGATGGATCACCACCCCCTCCTCGCCGAACAAGTTGCCCTCCACCTGTCCCTCGACTTGAATGTTCTTGCCGACGATGTCCGCCTTGACCCGTCCCTCCTTGCCGACGGTCACGTTCTGCTTGGCGAGGTTTACCTTGCCTTCGATCCGGCCCTCGATGATCAAGTCCTCCTCTCCGGTCAGCTCACCGGTGATGGCGATCGATGGGCCGATCGTGGCGATTCCACGGCGCGTCGGCTCAGGCCGGGGCGGCGTCTCGACGTTGCGGTGGGAAGGGGTGGGTTGCAGTTCGATCTCCTCGTCTTCGGGCTTCTTCCACATCGGTTAGACCTCCTTGTATTCTAAATAATCGTCTAATGTGCATGAAGCTATGTGATGTCCGCCGTGAAGTCAAGTGAGGCCGCCCGGAAGGGAGCCCTCCTGCGCCACGATTCTTGACTTACGTCCTGTTTACGCCATACCATTCGGTTTGTGGCGCACTATTTAACCGAGCGACAGAAGCAGATCCTCGACTTTATCTCCACCCAGCAGGAGAAACGTGGAGTTTCGCCCACTCATCGGGAGATCTGCGAGCACTTTGGATATACGTCCTACGGGACCGTGCAGAAGCATCTGAAATTGCTGGAGAAGAAGGGCTATCTGCGCCGGGACTGGAACCAGAAACGAGGCGTCGAGATTCTCGACCATCAGAAGGGTCTGGGAAAGAGCTCGAATCGCGGTTTGCCATTCCTGGGACGCATCGCCGCCGGGCAGCCGATCGAGTCGGTGAGTGGCAATGAGACCTTGGAGGTACCCGCTCATCTCTTGGGAGGTCGTCATGCCGACCACTACGTCTTGCGGGTGGTAGGTGACTCGATGGTTGGCGAAGGGATCGAGGACGGCGATCTTGTGGTCGTCGAGCGGCGAGAAGAGGCGGCGGCGGGAGAGATGGTGGTGGCCCTGGTCGGTGGAGAAGCGACTCTCAAGCGCTTCTTTCCGGAAGGGGACGAGATTCGTCTCCAACCGGCCAATCCCGCGATGCGTCCGCTGCGCGCTCGCGCTTCCGACGTCAAGGTCCAGGGGATCGTCGTCGGCCTCATGCGGCGTTTCTGAATCGCGACCACTTGGCGAGCGTCGGTTCGCGGGGTACCCAAGCGGGAGGTCTCGTATAAAATGAGGTGACCGTGGCTCAGGACCTGACCTCTCTTCTTCGCTACATGACCGAGCGAGGAGCGTCGGACTTGCATTTGAAACCGATGCGTCCGCCCTTGCTCAGGATTCATGGGAAGCTCGTCCCGATCGATGGAGACGTTCTGACTCCCGCCGACGTCAAGGCGATGGTCGAGCCCATCTTGACTCCGCAGCAGCAGGCTCGCTTCGAAGAAAAGATGTCGGTTGACGTCGGCCACGGCGTGCACGGCTTGGCCCGATTCCGTGGCAATGTCTATCTGCAGCGCGGAACTCTCGCCGCATCGTTTCGGCGTGTGCCATACGAGATCAAGGGGATCGACGAGCTCGAGTTGCCCGCCGTGTTGCTCGACTTCACCGATCTGCCGATGGGATTGGTGCTGGTTACCGGTCCCACGGGGAGCGGCAAGTCCACCTCGCTGGCCGCGCTCATCAATCATGTATCCCGTCATCGTCCGGTCCATGTGATCACCATCGAGGACCCGATGGAGTTCCTCTTCACCGACGACGTCGCCTCGATCGCGCAGCGCGAGGTGGGGACCGATACGGTGAGTTTCTCGGAAGCGCTGCGCAACGCCATGCGCCAAGATCCAGACGTGATCATGGTGGGAGAGATGCGCGACGCGGAGACGGTGGCAACGGTGATCACCGCGGCGGAGACCGGGCACCTGGTCTTTTCCACCTTACATACGAACAGCGCCGGGCAGACCGTGGACCGCATCCTCGACACGTTCCCCCCGAATCAACAAGCGCAAGTCAGGGCGCAGCTCGGGCAGGTGCTTAAGGGCGTGGTCTCGATGAAGCTGGTCGAGCGCCAGGACGGCAGCGGACTGGTAGCCGCGCTCGAGATCATGAAGGCATCGCCGAAGATCGCACAACTCATCGAGAAGGGCGAGACGGCGCAGATTCTCGACGAGATCGAGAGCTCGGTCGGCTACTTCCGAATGCAGTCGATGAATCAGTCGCTCCTGTCGCTCCTCGTTCATGGAACGATCAGCTATGCGGAGGCCATGCGGCAGTCACCGGACCCCGACGATCTCTCCCTCAAGCTACGCAAGATGTTCCCGCAAATCGAGGAACGAGGAGGCAAGATGAGCCCGACCACAGCCGATTTCTCTCAAATCCTCGAGCTTCAGCAGTTCCGCAAGCTCTATGAGGAGCAGGAGGAGAAGGTCAAGCTCCGACTCTCGGAGAAGGACGAGGAGATTGAAGCGCTGCGGCAGGACGTCGCACAGAGTCAAGATCAAGTGGCGCAACTCAACAGCCGTTTACAGGAAGCGGCGCACGAGGTCGAGCGCATGCGCGGCGACTACGACCGCTTGCGCCAGGAAGCTCAGGAGAAGATCGACAAGCTCATGGATCGGATCAAGGAGCTCAATCAACGACTCATGGCGGGCTCGCGCTGAGCGCGCCACGCTGCTGCGCCCTACTCTTCCGGTCTGCTACCCAGCCAGCTCTCGAGCAAGGCGATCGCTTCGTCGCGGTTGCTGATTCGTCCCGTTACCTGCGCTCTGCGCACCTGATCGATCGCCTTGCCGAGCAGGGGCCCCGGGGCGATCTTCCATAGCTCCTGGATATCCGTCCCGTCGATGAGTGGAGTCGGGTGAAAGATCGCTGGTCCGTCCTTGCGGACGATGGCGATCAGCCGGTCGATCTTCTGCTCCACCGTCGCGGTGGGCGCTCCTCCCGCCACTGAGCGGGCTCCCAACGCGGCGCTCGCGCTCGGCCAGTTCTCCCCCTGCTGAGCCAGGAACCAGCGCAACTCTCCGACCTCCTCGGGCATCGCCTGCCAAGCCAGGATCGGCTCGAGCGCGCGGCGCTGCGTACGGGAGATCAAGCCGCGTTGAAAGTCGAAGCGGAGAAGATCTTCGGTCGAGCCCGATCCGTCCAGGGGGAGGTTCATGAAGAGGAGGGCGATCTGCGCGGTCTCGAGATCTACGTGCTCGCCCCGGGTCTCCAGGTGATGCTTCACCTCGTGCAGCGACTTGAGATCGGAGAGGACCTGCCGAGAGCGGGTCGCCGCCACCCCCGGTTGCGGCAGCCAGAGCGATGGAAATATGTCGAGCTCGATCAAGAGGGCGATCCCTCTGGTTCCCCCCGGGCTCTCGAAGAGGAGGGAGAGCTCTTGGCGAATTCGCTCACTGGGGATCTTGGCCAGGCCCACGGCCGCCGCGCGTGCGCTTTGCGCGGTGCGCATGTCGACCTTGAAGTCGGGAAGCTGAGCGAGGAGGCGTGCCAGGCGCAGCACCCGCACCGGGTCGCTACGAAGAGAGCGGGGCCCCGCTTGGCGTAGGCAGCGACGCGCGATGTCTTCGCGGCCGCCGAGCGGGTCGACGATCTCGCACTCGCGCAAGTCCAAAGCCAACGCGTTGATCGTGAAATCGCGGCGCCGAAGCTCCTCGATCAAGGGCTTCGTACCGCGATCGAGGAGATCGATGACGCCGCTGTCGGCGACCAGGCGATAGGTGGAGAAGGCGCTTCCGCCTAGAGGGACGAGTCGCGCCGACAGCTTTTCGGATAAGCGCTGGGCGACTTCTTGCCCGTTGCCGGCGACCACGTAGTCGAGGTCCCGCGGTTCGCGCCCGAGAAGGCAATCTCGCAATGCTCCGCCTACGAGGTGGCACTCGAGATCGGGCGCTACCGAGAGTAGAGCTTTCGTTACTGGCAGATCGCATAGCGACTGCCACGGAGCCGTCGATACGACGCGGTCCATACTGAGGAGAGATTACCAGTTTCTCGGGGTTTGCGTGGGGGGTCGCCCAAGCACTAAAATAAAGCTTTAAGAAGACGGAGCTAAGTATCGAGCAAATAAGGAGAACAAGTTAGCCGTCCTACAACCAGCGCTCGGCAGTGGTCGTCTCTCGGGATGACCCTAGGCGAGCGTTGAGCGCACCAGGGCGTGGTCTTAGAGTGGGGAGGGAATCGAGATTGCGACGGAGAGTAGCGTGAGCTTCAGTCCGTGGCTGGCTCTCGGGATGAAGCGCCGCCGGTGCTCGGCCGCTGTCGTCGGCTTGCTCGTCACGCTGGCGACGGTGGCGCCCCTCGCCGCCAGGAGCGCCTCGGGGGGCGTCCTCTTGCGCAAAGCTGCGGGTGATCACCTCGTCGCGGTGATCGCCAGAGATCAAGAGCTCTATCTCGAAGCGAAACCTGAAGCCGGGGAGGGCCTGCTTGCCTTTACCCGGCGCTTCACTGGGGATCGGGCGGCGGTCGCCCGGGTGGCAGCCGCGAACGGCGGGGTCCATTCTCTCGCCGCGGGCATTCGCTATCGGATTCCGTTTTCCGTTCTCGATCCGATTTACCAGCTGAAAGTTGCGCGGGCGCTGTTCGGCAGCGACCGGGTCACCCAGAAGGGGTGGGAGCACCGGGTGAGCCGCTTGGCGGCGGTGGATGAGGAGGGTCTGTGGCAGATCGCGGCCTGGTTCACGGGCGACGGTCGCAACTTCAGCTCGATCCGCGATTTCAATCATTTGCGCGACACGGACGTCAATCCCGGCGAGCGCGTCATCATTCCCGCCGCTCTCTTGCTCCCCGCGTTCCGCTCGATGATTCCGGAATCCGGCAGCTACCAGCTGGTCTACGGACGGGATGCTCATGGGCCCTACGCGATCTACCACCTGCGGGCCGGAGAGGCTCTCTACTCGAGCGTCGTGGTCCGCTTCACCGGCCGAGTGTTCGCGGCCGACGTCAACGCTCTAGCCGAAGAGATCGCCAATCGGAGCGGGATCACCGACGTCACGACCATTCCCGTTGGCTTCCCGGTAAAGATTCCTCTCGATCTCTTGCAGCCAGAGTTTCTTCCTCCCGATTCGCCCGCACGCCAGCGCTATGAGGCGAGCCTCGCGGCAAGCGGACGCTTCAGCAACAACGTACGTGCTCGGCACCTCGAGGGAATCACTGTGGTGCTCGATGCCGGGCATGGCGGCCGTGATGTGGGAACCAGTGTCGATGGAGTCTGGGAGAGCACCTACGTCTACGACGTCATGCTGCGGGCCAAGCGACTCCTCGAGACGCGAACCGCGGCAAGGGTGTTTGCGACGACTCGCGACGGTCCCATGTTCAAGATCATCAACCGCGATGTCCTGCCCTACTCGCACGCGGGCGAGGTCCTGACGACTCCGCCCTACCACATCGAGGACGCAACGGTCGGCGTACATTTGCGCTGGTACTTGGCCAACAGCATTCTGCACAAGATCGAGTCGCATGGAGGGGATCCGCGGAAGGTCATCTTCATCTCGATTCACGCTGACTCCCTGCACCCGTCGCTGCGTGGAGTCATGGCCTATGTTCCGGGAGCCGATCTCCGGGGCGGGACCTTCGGCAAGCATGGCGCCGTCTACATGGCCCGGCTCGAGGTAAGGGAGGATCCGACGGTGCACTTCACCGAGGCCGCTCTCGTTCGCAGCGAGGGGCTGTCGCGTCAGCTCGCGACCAAGATCATCGGCGCGTTCGAGAGCGAGCATCTACCGGTTCACCCGTTCAAGCCGGTGCGCGAAAAGATCATTCGACACCGCCATGCCTGGGTTCCCGCGGTGTTGCGCTACAACAAGATCCCGGCCAAGGTTCTGCTCGAGATCTGCAATCTCAACAATCGCTACGATCGCCACTTGATCGTGACTCGAGCCTATCGAGCCAAGGTGGCGGAGGCGATCGTAGACGGCATCCTGCGCTACTACGGCGACGGACACCGCGTCGAGCCGATTGAGCTCGCCGCGCGTTCGCGCTGACGACGGAACTTTTCCTTCCGCCCGGCGATCGAATTCGCAGGAGCCACGCGCGTCGGCCTGAACCTTTCGCCGTGGCGTTGGGGTGCTTCGCCCATGGAAGCTTTTCTGACAGGGGCCGTGATGCCATCTCATCAGAACGATCGAGACCTGGCCGAGCGCCATCGGCGTGGTGACCCGCAAGCCTTCTCCGAGGTCTACGAACGCTTCAGCTCCATGGTCTTCGGTCTTGCCTACCGGATGATAGGAAACCGGGAGGAAGCGGCGGACGTGGCGCAGGAGGTATTCCTGAGGATCTTCCGGCATTTGGGAAGGTTTCGGGGGCGCTCGAGCCTCAAGACATGGATCTATCGGATTACCGTGAACCAGTGCCACAGCTCCCTGTCTCACCGCCGCCCAAGCGGTGAGCCCTTGGCGGACGAGCACCCGGATGGGGGCGAAGAGATCGTAGCTGGCGAGCTTAGCCCAGAGCGACAGGCGGCGGGTCACGAGCTCGGTGCGCGGTTGAACCGGGCCTTGGCCGAGCTCTCACCCAAGCTTCGCGCGGCGGTGCTCCTGCGCGATCTCGAGGGTCTCGACTATCGCGAGATCGGTCGCATCCTACGAATCAGGCCCGGCACCGTGCGCTCGCGGATCGCGCGTGGGCGCGAGCGTCTCAGACAACTGTTGGGGGAGATGTGAGCGAACATCCCAAGTTCGAGATTCTTTCCGGCTACCACGACGGAGAGCTGGAGCACGCGGAGCGTGAACGCATCGAGAATCACCTGGCATCTTGCGGACAATGCCGTCATCGCTTGGATGGCGTGCGCGGGCTGAGCGCCCGGCTGAATCGTCTGGCGACCCTCGAGCCGCCGGACGAGCTGCGCGGCAGGCTGGAACGAAGAGTTGCCGACCTCGAAGTTCGCAAGGATCCAGTTCAACGGCTGGAGTCGATGCTCCGCGGAGTTCCTCTCCAGCCCTCGCTAGCGGTGATCTTCGCCCTGATCATCGCCCTCGCCGTCATCATGTTTCTCTTCGTCCATGGCGTGGATCGGCATCGCCGGGGGCTACCCGTGCGCTTGGAGCCCGCTGCCTCGAGCGAAGCTCCGGAGAAACCTTCCGCCACGATTCGCCAGCTGGCGGGGCGTACCTTCGAGCACACTGACCAAGGTTGGCGCGAGCAGGGATTGAAGGGGGATCGAATCGAGCAGATGGTCCTGAGCGCCTCGGCGCCGGGACGCCGCTGGCTGGCCCGGCATCCGTCCCTCGTGCCGGTCTCGCGGCTCCCCGGGCGCGTTCTGCTCGAGGTGGACGGTCACGTCGTCGAGCTGGTCAATCCGGCGCCGCCCTAGGCGAGAGGCCATCAAGCGAATGGAGCGATCTCCTCGATCGTCCAGGTCTTGCCGTCGAGCTCGATCACGGCCCCAGGCTTCTTGCCCAGCAGCGAGGCGCCGAGGTCCGATTCATAGGAGAGGATGCCGTTTTCGGGATCGCTCTCCCAGGGGCCGAGGATGGTCAGAGCGCGCTTCTCGCTGGCGCCCGTCAGGGAGAGACGGGTCCCGATCCTGACTTCGGAAGTGTCGATCTTTGCTGGATCGAGGGGACGTGCCCGATTCAGATCCCGCTCCAAAGTGGCGGCGCGGGACGCCAGATACTCATGACGTTGACGTGCCGACTTGTACTCGAAGTTCTCGCGCAGGTCCCCTAAGGCTCTAGCCTCCTCGATCGCCTTGCGGTTGGCCGGAATCTCCTTCTTGAGCAGCTCCTGGAACTCTTTCTGATGTGCTTGGATCGATTCGGTCGTGGCGTAGAGGATGTCTTCGTCCTTCTGGCGAAGATCGGGAAAGCGAAGATGGATGGCGTTGACGAGGGGCGTGCGACGAAAGTCCTGGAGAGGAGCAGATCGATTGACCAGGCTTTCCACCTGCGCCGCCTGTTCGGGGTTGAGAAGAGGGATGAGGCGAGGAATCGTCCCACCGGACTCGGCAAGTTTGAGCAACCGTTGCTTGTACGAGGAGAACTTGTCATCGGGCAGCGCCGCGAGGATCTGCTGCACCAGGCGCAGTGGGTTCCGGCTCATCAGCTTCTTGTCGCGCGCCGATCGTTCCGCCAACCAGGTAAAGGCAGCGGGAGCCTTCGAGGGCTGGCGTAGGAGCTCGTCGACCAAGCTGAGGAAGGCTTCGGGACCCTCCTCGCGCAGGAGCGACGAGAGGCTGTCGAGAGCTCGAGGGTCCTCCTCTTGCAGGAAGAGATCGTGCGCCAGCTCTGCCCAATCCTCTCGGCCGCCGCGCAAGATCTCGTAGGCCTGCTCGCGCAGGCCACGATCGGCGATCCGAGCGACGAGGCCACGAGGATCGCGGGTTTCGGTGAGCAGAGCGGAAGGCGACCAGCTGAGGTCGTCCGTCGGCGCGCCTGCTCTCTCGAGCCCACTCCAGATCTCCAACGCCAGGGCCGGATCGCTCTTTCGCGCCGCCGAGCCGATCGCGTTCAATGACTCGACCATCTTCTGACGCAGCTCGGGATCTCGATCTCCGTTCTTGCGTAGCAGGTCGAGCTTGGTGCGCGGATCGGCCTTTTCGAAGGCGTCCCACACGGCGGCCTGGGCATGGCTGTCGCTAGCCGCCCAGCTGTAGGCTTGGCGCCCGCCCACCTTGGTGACCACCTGCGGATGCTTGCGGGCCGCGTTCCACCACGAGCTCCACTGCTTCTCATCGACGATTCCGCGCAAAGCCTCGCGGATCTCGGCGGCGGTCATCGGCCGGTCGCTGCTGGTGAGCGTCATTTCCAGCAAACGCGACGGGTCGCTGTCGCGCAGCTGGCGCAAGCTGTCCGGCTCCTCGAGCTTGCGCCTCAGGATGTCTCCCGGGGGCAGGGCGCGGAGCAGCTTGGCTGCACCGCGGAAGCCCACCGAGAGGCCTTGGTGGGTCTCGAAGTCCACCTTGAAGCACTGCAGCTCGAAGTTGACCTCGACGACTCTGCCGGCGCCCTTTCCCTCCATGGTCACGAAGGCGCCTACGTCGTAGACGATGAGGTCGTTCAAGCGTTCCACTTTCTCCCAGGTCTTGGGAATGTCTTCCGGCGCGCGTTCCAGGCCCACCATGCGGATCAGGGCATCGACCAGCTCGCTGTCGCTGTGAAGGCGGCGCAGGCTTTCTACGATTGCATCATGCAACTGGTCGGGAAGCTCGAAGAGCTCCCCTCCAAGGCGCAGGAGCTCGAGGCGCTCCGGCCATAGGCCTTGCGAGCGCAGGTGCTCGTCGACCAACTCGAGCAGGAGGTTGGCGCGCTCCTCCTCCCCGATATCTGCGAGGCCCTGCGCCGCGGCGACGAAGTCCGCGACTCTGCTGGGATCGCGTTCAAGCTCGGCCAAACAGGCGTCTTCGATGGAATCGAAGTCGCCGCTGGCTAGATTGTCTTGGAGATTTCCGGTTGTCATAGGCGAAGTCTCAGACTAGCAGATTTCGGTGATGGCCTGAGTTCGGCCATAGAGTAGGGGAGTGGAGGATATCGACCAGCTGGGGCCCCGGCTTCGCGAGGCCGGGGTTGACGAGCTGCGGAGAATGCTCGACGAGCACCTCTCTGAGGCGGGACCGAGTCAGGCGTTGCAAGCGCTCGCCAATCCCTTCATCGATCAAGAGGAGATCGCGCGGCTGTTGAACGAGAGCCGTCTGCTTACCGACGCTGCTCTGCGCGAGGCCCTGGTACGCCACCCTCGCACCCCCCGCACCGCGGCGCTCGGCATGATCCATTCTCTCTACTGGCGGCAGCTGGTCTCCATCGGACGCGACACCAGGGTGCATCCGGCGGTTCGCCGCGCCGCGGACAATGCCGTTCGCAGTCGTCTGCCCGGGCTCGCCAGCGGCGAGCGAGTGGCGATCGCGCGCTACGCGGGGGGAGGGCTCTTGCGTATCATCGCCGCGGACCCCGATCCACGGGTGATCGGAGCGCTTCTCGACAACCCGCGACTGAGCGAGCGGGATCTCACCCCGGTGCTGACCGAGGGCCGGGGGCAGGCCGAAGCGCTGCAACGAATCGCTTCGCATCAGCGCTGGGTGACGAGGCCTAGTGTGCGCCGCGCCCTCTGCCTCAATAGCCGAACGCCGGTCGGTACCGTGCTGGCGCTTCTTCCCACTCTGAACAAGGGGGACCTCGGGGCGGTGCGAGCCGCGCGGCACCTCTCTTCCCGGGTGAGACAACGGGCCGCGGTCCTTCTCGGCACGACAATTTGACGCTCCCTTGCGCCGGAACATAGAGTAGGGTGTCAATTGCGCTTTGGCCCGACTCATCGGTGCGCAGCCAGGGCTCCGGCGCCCGCTGAGCACCTCTCTATGCCGACCCCAAAACGACCGCCGAGCCGACAACCGCCGTGGCAGGGAGATGAGACCGGTCCATCCGATTTCGGCCCCTGGCTCCAACGTCAGCGCGAGCTCCGCGGAGTGGCCCTGCGCGACATCGCCGACGACACCAAGATCAGCATGCGCTACCTCCAGGCCCTGGAAGCGAATCGCTTCGACATTCTCCCCGCGCAGGTTTTTGTCAGGGGCTTCCTGCGCCAGTACTCGCGCTTCGTAGGGCTCGACCCCGACGAGGTGGTCAACGCATTTCTCACTGCCGCTCAGGAAGGTTCTCCGGAGGACGGGGGTACCGGAACTCCCGAGGAGGAAGGTTCCTCCGCCCGCGGAGCTGGAGGACGAGGGTGGATCCTGGTTCTGATCGCGGCCAGCGTCGCCGCGGTGATGGTGCTCGCGGCTTTGGCGGCATTCTCTTGGCGTCAGAGCCGCGAACGGCCGACAGCTCCTACTGCAGCGCGGCAAGAGACGCCTGTTGGCGTGCCGCCGGCACAGACGAACTCTGCCAAACCTCATCAATCGGCGGAGTCTCCACCAGAGGAGGCGTTGCCCACGGCGGCTCGGTCACCGGTGGTTGCGGATATTCCGGCCTCTCCGCCACCCTCCACGGCTGGGCGAGAACCGGCCTCTGGTCAGGCTCCGGCCGGGCAGGGGGTGGAGCAGGGGGGGGCGTCTCCGGGATCTCGAGCGGAGCAAGCCGCGAGCTCCAAGCCGATCGTTGTAATTCTCGATTTCAACGCCGATTGCTGGGTGGATGCCATCGCCGATGGCTCGCGTCACGTCAGCGAGCTTGCCGTACAGGGGGAGTCGCTTCGCGTCGAGGCGGACCGCGAGGTGAGCCTCACCCTCGGGGACGGCGACGCGGCGAGCATCCTGGTCAACGGTTCGCCGTATCCTTTGCCCAAGAGCCGACGGAAGGTTCGCCATCTCGTCATCGACCTGTCGACGCTCTCCGCTCTCACCGCCAGGAGCCAGCCCGCTCATGACTGAGGAGAGCGCTCTCGCTTCTCGTATCCGCCAAGGTGGGGACCGGCGTCTCCGCATGCTCGCGGCGCAAGGCCTGGTGCCACTCCCCGTGGAGGATCTGGTACCGATCCAGGTCGAGCTTGCAGATGGAGAGGACGAGGAGCTCGCCGGCGTGGCGCGGCAGTCGCTGGCGGCGATGGATGCCAATTTCACCGCTCGTCTGATCCGCGACCTGGGCGCCGGGGGGGTGGGGCCCGTCCTGCGCTACTTTGCGCGCTCCAGCTCGAATCCATTGGTCGTCGAGGAGATCTTGCGTCGCCGCGACCTCCCCCACGAGGTCCTCTTCGAGCTGGCTCCACGTCTTCCCTCCACCCTACAAGAGTCTCTTCTCCTGCGTCAGGATGCGATCGTCGAAAATCCGGCCATCCTCGATGCCCTGGAAGAGAACCCGCAACTCTCGACCTTCAGTCAGCGCCGGATCCAGGAGTATCGAGATCACCTCCTACAATCCGCTCCCAGGTCACCGCGGCCGGTGCCGGCGCCGGAGTTGATGGAAGAGGGTGAGGAGGCGGAGACGAAGGAGGTTGAGGCGGCGTTGGCCGAGGTGCGAGAGTCGGTGGCTCCGGAAGGCGAGATCGACGAGGTTACCGGGCTGAGCGAGCATCAGATCAGGATCCTCCCCGTGTCGGTTCGGCTGTCGCTTGCTCGTGGTGCCTCCCGTGGCCTGCGCTCGATCTTGATTCGGGATCACCACCCCCGGGTGGCGGTGGCGGTGCTGACCCACAATCTACTGGCCGACTCCGAGGTCGAGCAGATCGCCGCCAGCCGGGTCGTTGCGGAGGAAGTGCTCGACGCCATTTCGAAGAGCCGCGAATGGATGCGAAAGTACCCGATCGTGGTGGCGTTGGCGCGGAACCCCAAGACCCCTCCGGGTCTCGCGGTGCGCCTCCTCAATAGACTTTCGGTCCGCGACTTGCGGGTTTTGGCGCGCGATCGGAACATCGCTGACGTCGTGCGGCGAAATGCGCAGCGGTTTTATACAATCAAGCAACAGTAGTGGAGCGAGAGTGAGAGATTACTACGGGGTCCTGGGAGTAGCGCGGAACGCGACGAACGAGCAGATCCGTGTGCGTTTCATGGAAGTGGCGCGCGAGCGTCATCCCGATCGCTTCCAGGGGGCCGACAAGGAGAAGGCGGAGGCGGATTTCCAGGAGGTCACGGAAGCGTTCAATGTTCTCTCCAACCCCAAGCGTCGGCGCGAGGTCGATCAGGGTCTGGCGCGCGGCGATCGCGGCGGCCTCGGTGATGAAGCCGAGCAGAGCTTGCGCCTCTTTCTGCAACGCGGCATCAAGGCCTATAAGGAGAAGGACTATTTCACCGCTGCCGAATCTTTCGACCGGGCGACGAAGGCGGATTCGCAGAGCGCTAAGGCTTGGCATCATCTGGCGCTCGCTTGTAGCCACCAGCAACGCTGGCTGAGCCGCGCAACGAACGCGATTAGCAAGGCATGCGAGCTCGAACCGATGAACGTCAATTACTTGAAGCTCGCCGCGGAGCTCTTTGCTCGCGCCGGATTGACGAACCGGTCCGAGCGCTACTTGAAAGAGGCGCGTCAGTGGGGCGCGGATGAGACTGAGATCGAGCGAACGTCGGAGCGGATCGCGGCGTTCCAAGGAAGGTCGCGGAGGGGCGGCGCCAGATGAGGATTCATGCGGTAGGGCTGTCAGATGTCGGGAGGGCTCGCAGCCACAACGAGGATTGCTATGAGATCGACGTCGAGCATGGTCTTTACGTTGTGGCTGATGGGATGGGCGGGCATAGCCATGGCGAGGTGGCTTCCCGCCTCGCGGTCGATGCGATCTCCGATTTCGCCGTGGAGAGCGCCAGCGAGGAGGCGACTTGGCCCTTTCCCTATGATGCCCGTTTCAAGCGCCACTCGAACCGCTTGCGAATGGCCATCCGCGTCGCCCATTTGAAGGTCCTGCAAGCGATTCGCCAAGACCGGGCTCTGACCGGGATGGGCACAACGGTCGTGGGCTGCATGGTCGACGGCGCGACCGCTGCGGTGGCGCACGTCGGCGACAGCCGCGCCTACTATGTGCACCAAGGGCGGCTCGATCTCTTGACCCAGGATCACACTTGGGTAAACGAACAGGTCGTTGCCGGCTATCTCTCGGTCGAGCAGGCGCGCGCCCATCCCCTGAAGAACGTCGTGACGCGTGCTCTGGGAGGCGAAGCGGAGGTCGTCGTCGATGTGCGGGAGATCGAGCTCGAGGAGGGGGATCGGCTCTTGCTCTGCTCGGACGGCCTGACCACCATGCTTTCGGACACCGACCTGGAGCATTTCTTGACGACTGAGGAGAGCATTGAGGAGATCTGCCGGGAGCTGGTACGCGAAGCCAACCGGCGCGGCGGATTCGACAACGTGACCGTCGTCATGCTCGAAGCTCTGGCCTGATCCATCCCGCGCTGCCTAGCGCTTCGAGGTGACGAGGATCGCCGCTTCGCCACTTCCCACGACCCCTTCCCGTTTCCAACCAGCGAACGCTGCTGCTCCGGTGGCATCGCAGCGGATGCCGAGTTGCCCGAGCTCCTCTTCGGCGGACGCGATGTCATCGTTGGAGACCACCGTGACGTTGTCTCCATGAGAGGCGACCGCCGCCTCGAGGTCGGCCAGGCGCGGCGGATGCGCGATGGCGATACCCGCTGCCCGTGGTGGCCCCGGGATGGAGCTTCCGCTCGAATCGGGCTCGGAGTTCGGGGCGAGCGTCGAGTAACCGCGGAGCTGCACCGCGTGGATGATCGGTGGCGGAGCGAGCCCGTGACGAGTCAGCGTTTGCCAGCCGAGAAGCATGCCGAGCAGGAGCGAGCCGTTCCCGACCGGGAGGTAGAGGTGGCTAGGGATGCGATCGCCGAGAGCGAGAGCGAGATCCCAGGCTAGAGACGCGACTCCGGCGTGGAAGAAGGGCTGGAAGATGTGGCTGGCGTAAGCGGTTCGCCGCGCTAGCTCGACCGCCCGTTGGTGTGCCGCCTCGCGATCGCCGGCGACGATCTCCACTTCGGCGTGATGGGCGCGCATGGCGTCGAGCTTTGCGCTGGGAGTGGATCGAGGAACGACGACGTGCGCCGCGATGCCTCGGCGTGCTGCCGCCCGCGCGATCGCTACGCCGGCGTTCCCTGACGAGTCCGCTACGACGCGATTCACTCCGCGAAGGGCGCAGGCCGCCAAGAGAACCTCGGCGCCGCGATCCTTGAACGAGCTCGGCTCCGCTGTCTTCGCGATGCCGTCCTGGCACAGAACTGCACCGTCGGCCCGAACGGGCGCCACGAGCGCCACGTCTCCGCGCAGATCGCCGGCGCCGAGACCGAGCATCGCGGCGAAGCGGCCGAGGCCGCTCTCGCTCGTCGTGGGTGCCCACGAGAAGGGCTCGCGATAGCGCCAGCAGGCGCCGCACCGAGGACAGACCTCGGGCACGCCGGAGTCGGGGTAGGACGACCCGCAGCGAGAGCAGGCCAGGGCAAAGAGAGGATTCAGCGAGGGGGTTGCCTCAGGGCTCAGGTGTCACCTCGGTTGATCTCCGGCGTGCCCTCGAGAGGACGGCCGGAGGAGAGGGCAGCGGGCGCCGGACGTGCCCGCTGCCCTCCCATGCTTCGGTTCAGTGCTTGCGCGCCTCCTGCTCGCCATAGAAATAGCCGGTTCGCGCCCGCACCCGCAAGGCTTTATTCTTGGTCGTTACCGTCACTCTCTGGTAGCCAGAGGTCCCCGCCGGATGGCTGGACCGGTAGCTCAGCAGGTAGTAGCCGTTGTTGTCCTTGCTGATCTCCTTCAAGGGAGTCGCGAAGTTGGTGAAGTTGTAGTAGTAGCGGCCCCCGGTGTCGCTTGCCAGCTGACTGAGGCTGTTCCGCATCCTGCGGGCGACGGGGTTCGGCGAGGCCGTGAAGTGTTTCGTGTCAACGGTATAGACCGCCACATTGGCATTGTTCAGGCTCTCGACCATCTGCGGATAGAACCGGGGGTCGGGGCGATAGGGGCCGGGCTGGTCCCAGTCGCCGTAGCCGGCGCTGAACATCACGAGGTTCTTGCGGCCCACCGTGTGACTCGCGGCGTCGGCAACGACTTCGAGGGCGCCATAGATGCGGGTCGTCGCGTTTCGCAGGTGAACGCCGGTCGGCATGTAGGCAAAGAGCGTCGGTCCCGAGGTCTTTTCCGCCTTGCGACGCGATGGCCACTCCTTGCCCAGGTCCTTGCCCTGAATCGCCATATCGATAGCCTGATTGATCAGCTTCCGGTTGTTGGTGAAATCCTGCTGGAGCTGGAGGCGAAAGTAGTAGGACACCACCGCGACGTAGTCGTTGGGCAAGAGGTGGGCGTCCAGCCACTCTTTCGCCTGGCGTCCCGCATCCATCTCCCGTGCCACGAAGGTCGACGAGAGGTCGCGCTGATCGTGGAAAAAGAGGATGAAGTAGCGGTTGGTCGGGGTGCTCTTCGGGTCGATGCCCAGCTTCTTGGCCAGGGCGCTCGACTCCAGGAACTTGCGATTGCTGTAGAAGGCGGCCCCGGTCAGAGGCACCTGTTTTCCGTTCTCCTTGACCACGAAATCGTTCTTGTTGAGGCCCAAGACGACGTTTCCATTGTGGTCGGTAACCAGGGCGTCGAGCAGGACTTCCTTGACCTCTACCTTGCCTTGGAACTGCGCCGCCGGCGAGGACTCTTGCGCCCGGAGCGCTGTCGCGGGCAAGACCAAGAGCGCCGCGGCGATCAAAATTGCTACGCTTCGTGCTCTCATCTGGGTTGACTCCTTCCTGGGCCCAAGAGCTCCGGGCCCTCACCTCTTCTTATAGCAAGAGGCGCACCAAGATGGATGCGGCAGCGCTCAGGAGCCCGGAAAGGCCCCGTAGAACCCTCCCTTTTCGGCGATCGCGAGAAATGCGTCCGAGGGGAGAAAGCGCTCACCATCCGTTGCCGCGAGCCGTTCCATGGCGCTGCGCATCTCGCCGGCTCCTTGAGTGTCGGCCCAGCGGCAGAGTCCTCCCCGGAAGGGTGGGAAGCCGGTGCCGAGGATCATCGCCAGGTCGACGTCCGCCGCCGAGGAGGCGATGCCCTCCTCGAGACAGCGCGCCGCCTCGTTGACCATGGGCAGGGTCAAGCGGTCGACGATCTCACTGTCGCTGGGGGGCGTGCTCGGCCGGCGGGCCCCGACGAGCTCGCGCACCGCCGGATCGGGAGTGGTTCTCTTGCCCTTCTCGTAGCGGTAGAAGCCTAGTCCGTTCTTGGCGCCGAGGCGCCCCTCCTCGACCAGGCGGTCGAACCAATCGGGCATGCTGAGGCGGTCGGGAAAGGCGTCAGTGAGGATGTGCGCGACCTTGACCGCGACGTCGATACCCACCTCGTCGATCAGGGTCATCGGCCCCATGGGGAGTCCCCATCCGGTCATCAGCCGGTCGAGCTCGTCGGTCTCGCATCCGCCATCGAACAGCCAGAGGGCCTCGGACATGGTGAAGGTGAGGATGCGGTTGACCAGAAAGCCTGGGCCGTCCTTGACTACCACCGGGGTCTTGCCCAGCTTCCGCGAGAAGGCCACGATGCTCGCCGCGGCGTCGGCGGAGGTGCGCTTCCCGGTGATCACCTCGATCAATGGCATGCGATGCACCGGGTTGAAGAAGTGCATCCCCACGACGCGCTCCGGCTGGGAGGTGTCGCGGGCGATCTCGTCGATCGGGAGCGACGAGGTGTTGGAGGCCAAGATCGCGTGGGGGCGCACCTGCTCTCCCACCTCGGCGAAGACCTTCTGCTTGATCTCGAGCTTCTCGATCACCGCTTCGATCACCAGGTCGGCGCGCGCAAAGCCGGAATAGTCGAGGGTGGGGCGCAGCAGGGCCATCTTGCGCCGCGCCTCGAAGCGCTTCAGCCGGCGGCGTTTGACCTGTTTCTCGAAGAGCTTGGCGGCGTGCTCCATGCCCAACGCCAGAGGATCGGGTCCGATGTCCTTGAGACGGACCGGGAGGTCCGCCTTTGCCGCCACCAGCTGGGCGATCCCCCCACCCATGACTCCGGCGCCGAGCACCGCGACCTCGGCGACCTCGTGCGGCTTGGCCCCCTCGGGCAGCGGCTGTCGCTTGTTCGCCTCCATCAAATTGAAGACGTGGATCAGGTTCTTGGCGATGGCCGAGGTGGCGAGCTCGCCGGCGGCGCGCTCCTCGGCGGCAAACCCGGCCGCCATCCCCTTGTCGATCCCCGTGCGGATGACCTCGATGGCGCGCAGCGGCGCGGGATAGTGGCCGCGGGTCTTCGCCAGGGTCTGCTTGCGCGCCTGGTCGAACATCACCTTGCGTCCGAGTGGGTTCTTTTCGAGCAACATCCCCTTGAGATCGCTCGCCGGGTTCGAGTGACGCTTGCCGTCGCGGTGGGCGACGGCGAACTCTCGGACGTGCGCGAGAAACTCCTCATCCGGGACGAGGGCGTCGACCAGGCCGATCTTGAGCGCCTTGCGGCCGCGCACCGACTTTCCGGCGAGGATGATGTCCAGGGCGTTGGCGATGCCCACCCGGCGCGGCAGACGGGTGCTGCCGCCCCAGGCGGGAATGATCCCGAGTTGGGTCTCGGGCAGGCCGACGCGGGTATCGCCCCGGTCGCTCGCCACGATGAAGGTCGAGGCCAGGGCGAGCTCGGTGCCGCCTCCCAGACAGACCCCTCGGATGGCGGCGACGGTGGGGAAGGGGAGCGCCTCCCATGCGGCGAAGATGCGGTGGCCGAGGACCGACCCCTCCTCGGCGCGGGCCGGGTCGGTGACCTCGGCGATCATGTTGACGTCGGCGCCGGCGACGAAGCTCCCCGGCTTGCCCGAGATCAGGACCAGGCAGGCGATGTCGTCGTGCGCGGCGAGCTCGGGAATTGTCTTCTCGAGATCGTTGAGGACCTCCTCGCTGAAGATGTTGACCTTCTTGCCGGGGAGATCGAAGACGAGAGTCGCGAGGCCGTCTTCCCCGACCTCGAGAGTGAAGGCTGAAGGCACGATCGTCCTCCTTCCTATTCGGATGGGTGAAGCCGCTCGGCCTGCTCGTACATCTGGTCGATGAGCTCGTCGTATTTGCGCAGGACGACGCGGCGTTTGATCTTTTGAGTGGGGGTGAGCTCGCCGCCCTCGATCGAGAACTCTCGCGGCAGCAGGGTCCAGGCTCTTATCTGCTCGTGGTGGGCGAGGGTTTCGTTCAACGTGTCGATCTCTTTTTGAATGAGATCGTGGACTTGCGGGTTGGCAACTAGCGCGTCCGGGTCGGTGTCATTGATGCCGTGGCGCAGGGCCCAGGGCGCGAGGCTCGCGAAGTCGGGAACCAGCAGGGCCGAGCAGAACTTCCGCCGGTCGCCGATGACCATCGCCTCGGCGATGAAGCGGCTCGCCTTGAGCGCGTTCTCGATCGGCGCGGGCGCCAGGTTCTTGCCATAGGCGTTGACGATGATCTCTTTTTTGCGGTCGGTGATCTTGAGAAAGCCATCCTCGTCGAGCAGGCCGATGTCGCCGGTGTAAAACCAGCCCTCGCCGTCGATCGCGTTCGCGGTCGACTGCTCCAGGTTGTAGTAACCCTTCATGATGTTGGGCCCGCGGGCGAGGATCTCGCCATCCTCGGCGATCTTGACCTCGACGTTGGGAATGGGCTGACCCACGGTGCCGAGCCTGACCGCATCCGGAGTGTTGACCGAGATGACCGGCGAGGTCTCGGTCAGGCCGTAGCCCTCGTAGATCGGGACCCCGATTCCCCAGAAGAACTCGGCCAGGTCCTGGGAGAGCGGTGCTCCTCCCGAGAGGGCGTAGACGAAGCGTCCGCCCAGCCGTTCGCGAATCTTGCCGAAGACCAGGTGGTCGGCGACCTTGAGCTTGAGGCCGAGAGCTCCGCCCGGTGTCTTGTGCTCGAGACGGTAGGGGAGGCTCGCCTTCGCTACCTTCTCGGCCCAGGCGAAGATCTTGCGCTTGATCCCCGGTCCCGAGGCGACGTTCTCGTAGACCTTGGCCAGCACCTTCTCGTAGACGCGCGGCACCGAGACGAAGATGTTGGGACGCACCTCGATCAAGTTCTCCGCCAGGGTGTTGACGTTCTCGGCGTAGGCGATCGTGCAGCCCTGGTAGAAGTAGATGTAATCGACCGTGCGCTCGAAGGAGTGGGAGAGCGGCAGAAACGAGATCGTCGTGTACTCGGGCTTGATGGGGAAGACCTTGAGGGTGTCGAGGACGTTCGACGTGATGTTGCCGTGCGAGAGCATGACCCCCTTGGGCTTGCCGGTGGTGCCGCTGGTGTAAATGAAGGTGGCGATGTCGTCGGGCTGGCACTGGTGGGCGCTCTCTTCGAAGGAAGCTCGGTCGGGCTCGGCTCCCATGATGAGCTCGTCGAGGCTGGTCGTCTCGGGTCCGCCCTCGCCGTGGATCGAGATGTAGTGCTCGACCGATGGCATCTCGCTCTTGTGCTCGAGGAGCTCGGCCAGGGTCTCGTGCTCCTCGACGACGAAGACCTTGGCGCCGCTGTCGTTGACGATGTAGGAGGCCTGGTTCGGCGGGAGGGTCGGGTAGACCGGGACGAGGATGGCGCCCAGGCCTTGCGTGGCGAAGTCGACCGTCGGCCAGTGCGGGCCGTTCTCGGACATCAGCGCCACGCGGTCGCCACGCGAGACGCCCAGCGCGCGAAGGGCCATCGCCAGTCGCAGCACCCGGTCGACAAGCTCCGAGGTCGGGACCGCCCGATAGGCGCCGCCGACCTTCTCCATCATGCAATCCGGTTTGTCGTGGGTAGCGGCTACGAGGAAGAGATCGGCCAGCGTCTCAATGGACATCAGAGTCTCCTCGAAAAGTGTACGCGCTCGGACCTGATTTCACCGCCCCGGAGTCTATCGCACGGTAAGCGCGAGCGAGCGCCGCTGCCAGCTTGCTTGACCGTGACCACCATCATTGGGAGGATCGCGACGTCGAGTTGAAAGGAGCAGACCGATGGGCGGAATCTACCTCACCGTATTCATAGCAGCGGTAAGCCTTGCTGTCCTGGCCGCAATTCTCTTCGTGCCGAAGGCTACGGACGGGATGACGACGGCGGGAGCCTTCGGGACGGTTGTCTCGGGATTCTGCACCTTCGTCCTACTGGTTGCGGCTGCCGTCGATCATGCTCACGTGTGGGGCAACTTCAGGGAATTCTTGACCATCCTCGCGGCGACCGGTTTCTCGGCCGCGAGTGCGATACTCGTGGGGCGCTGGTATCGGGCTCGGCAGGTTGGCTTGAAGTCCAACCGTTCTTGACCCTCGGGCAACGGGGGCGATATTCTTGCCAGCCTCGCCTGGGGTTGTTTTCCTGCCCGCGAGAAGGTTCCATCGGGGCGTAGCTCAGCTTGGTAGAGCGCACGGTTCGGGACCGTGAGGCCGGAGGTTCAAATCCTCTCGCCCCGACCATCTCGATTCCAGAAAGATTCTCTCAACCGTTAGGCTGATTCCGAGATGGGTCCGCGACGGGCCGTGGGCTCGGCGGAAGTCTCCCCGCGGAGGCGATAGCCGAGGGTTGGGGTCATGGCTTGAAACGCTCGACGTGGTGCTTCCAGCGGGAGCTCGCGAGGCGGCGGGCGAGGCGGTCGTCGGCGGTGACGAGGGCGGCGTCCTCGGCTTCCGCGAGAGCGACGTAGAGACAGTCGTAGACCGGGTGGTCGAGAGCCGTAGCGATCTCGAAGGCGCGCGACGCGAGGGGAGCCAAGGGCACGAGGGCGGAGAAGGAGGAGGCGATGGCTCCCACGGTCTCGCGTGCCTGCCTGCCGTCGATCTCCCCGGCGCGGGAGAGCTTCCAGGCGGCATTGGCCACCTCGGCGACGACGAGCTCGGGCGCGATCAGGGGCTCTTCGCGATCGAGCAGGGCCGCCGCGGCCTCCGAGCCAGGGGCCTCGATGAACCAGCGCAGCGCCACGCTTGCGTCGACGACGAGGGTCACCGGTCGCGGTCCTCGCGGATCAGCGCCTCGAGATCCGCGTCGACCGGATGCCGGCTTCTGGCGCGGATCGCCGCCGCGGTCTCCCGCACCTCGTCGCGCGTCGGGCGGGCGGCGGCGGCGAGCACGTCGCGGAGCTCCTGCTCTAAAGACTTTCCCCGCGCGGCCGCCCGGCTCTTCAAGCTGGCGATGGTCGCGTCATCGAGATTACGAATCGTGACCTGCCCCATGGCTCTGAATGATAGCACATATGCATGCATCGGACCAGGCGGGGAAAGCCTACTTCGCCGCTCCCAACGGACGAATCGCCGTCGAGAGTCCAGCTCCCTGAAGCGCCTGAATCAGCCTCTCTACTGCCCGCGCCCTAGCTCCGCCGACGGATTGTCGCGACCGAAGCGACTTCAGTAATCTGACTCCAGCGAAGAAGCTTTCAAGTCGCGTCGGGAAGATCGTCGAGGTCTACTACGACGCGTGCTGTCCATGGCGGTTCGAACTCCCAGGAGGTGATTGATGAAAGCGAATCGATGGTGGTCCAACTCCGTTCCAACAATGCCCCGAGCGCTCTCTCCGATCGGTCTAGTGGTCGTGGCTCTGTTGCTCTGCGCGGCGCCCAGCCAGGCGAATATCTACTGGGCGAACTTCGACAACGCGGGCGGAACCACGCTCGGTGTGGCGAGTCCAGATGGCACGATACTCAACGCTTCGTTGGTCACGGGAGCGCTCGGTCCGTGCGGGGTGGCGGTGGACAGGACGCACCTCTACTGGGCGAACTTCTACCCGATCGGCGGAAACTCCATCGGCCGCGCCGACAAGAATGGATCCAACGCGAACCAGGCCTTCATTGCCACGGGTATGGCGCCCTGCGGCGTGGCGGTGAACAATAGCTTCATCTACTGGGCCGATAGCGGCTTCGGATCCGGAACCAATATCGGTCGCGCCGACATCGACGGCACCAACGCCAACGACAACTTCATCACCAGCGCCAGTGGACCGTGCGGGGTGGCGGTGGACAGCCACTACATTTATTGGGCCAACAATGGATCGGGAACCATCGGCCGCGCGAATCTCGATGGCACGGGGGTCGACCAGAGCTTCATTCCCAACGCCGGTGCTACCCCCTGCGGCGTGGCGGTGGATGGCGCCCACATCTACTGGGCCAACGCCTATCTGGGAACGACCATTGGGCGGGCGGACCTCGACGGCCAAAACGTCATCTCGAACTTCATCGACAACTTACCTTCCCCTAATGGGTTGGCGGTCGGAGGCGGCTACATCTACTGGGCGGAGGTCGCCGGTGCGGCCATCGGCCGGGCTAACCTGGACGGCACCGGCGTCGACACGAACTTCATCCACACGGGAACGAGCCCGGCCGGCGTGGCCCTCGACCCTCCTCCCCCGGTGACCGCGATACCCGCTGCTTCGACCCTGGGCCTGGGGCTCTTGGCGGTCGCGCTTCTTGCGCTGGCGCTCTTGGCGCTGGCCCATTCCCGTTAGGCCGTAGCGATCCGCGGTGGCCAGCCCCCCCTTGCCGGAGGGGGCTGGCTACGAGCAAGCGGGCTGCACAAGTTCAGACACATATGAGACAGCGTTGAGATTGGTCTTTGCTCTAGGCGGCCCCGGGGCCGCCTAGAGCAAGCGAGGTCTTGACAGAAGGGATGGGGGTCCGAAACCCTTCGGGTTTGG
>JBJKRB010000063.1:0-5240 GCA_046704885.1 Thermoanaerobaculia bacterium
GCTCCTGGCGGGCGTCGCCGGAGCGTTGGCGATGGCTGCCTGTCTCTCGTCGCCAGGAGCTCCGGCCGCGGAGTCGGGAGCGCGAGCGGGGCAACGAGACTTCGTCGCGGGACGGGACCATCGGGGGACGCTGTCGGTAGGCGGGCTCGAGCGCTACTTCTGGCTGTACCTGCCGCGTTCGTGGCGGAGGGGAGGGAATTTGCCGCTGGTCGTGGTTCTCCACGGTGGAGGCGGCAATGGCGAGGAGGTGGCGAGGATGACCAAGTTCTCGGATCTCGCCGAGAGCAAGGGCTTCGTCGTGGTCTACCCGGAAGGAACGGGGAGATTCGCCCATCACCTCCTGACCTGGAACAGCGGCTCGTGCTGCGGCTGGGCGCTCGATCATCGAGCTGATGACGTTGGCTTCCTACGCCGGCTCATCTCCACTCTCGATCAAGAGCTTCCGATCGATCGACGGCGGGTCTACGTTACCGGGTTTTCGAACGGCGCGATGATGGCCTATCGAGCCGCCTGCGAGCTATCGACCGAGATCGCTGCCGTCGCTCCCGTGGCCGGCGCCCTCGACGTCGCCAGGTGCGAGCCGCGCCATCCCGTCTCGGTCATCATCTTCCACGGCACCGATGACGAGCACGTTCTCTTCGCTGGCGGCGCCCCAGTCAAGCTGGTGGACCGGCGCCACCCGCGCGTCGATCGCTCGGTCGAGTACGCCTTCCGGTTCTGGGCCGCCCGCGACGGATGCGGGGAGAGAGTGACGAGCTCTTCGCGCGGAACGATCCTCGAGGAGGAGCGAGGGGGATGCGTCGATGGGACCGCCGTGTTGCTCTACGCCATCCGGGGCCAGGGGCATGCTTGGCCGGGAGGGGAGCGGTGGGCGCCGTGGGCTGCCCCGCCCTCGCGCGAGATCGATGCGACGACAACGATCTGGAAGTTCTTCGCCGACCATCCGAAACGCTAGGAGTCTCCAGGCCAGATCACATGTGAAACGCGAGTTGGGCCGTGACTCGGCGCGAGATGATGTCGCCGAAGACGTGCTGTTGCACCTTCGCGTTGAAAAGGTTCTGGGCGATGATCGAGGCGGTGGCCTTGCCATCGAGCAGGTGAACGCCGACGCTCAGGTTGACCTGGGTGAAGGGGGCCGTGGGTCCCCAATAGCGGGAGTCGAGGACATCCCTCCATACCGCTTTGCTCTGGTAGTTGACGTTGGTGTTGGCGAAGAAGAGCGGGCCGTCGTAGGAAAGGCCGAGATTGGCGCGGCTCGTCGGAGGAATATTCACCTGGTCGGCGGGAATGCCCCGTACCTCCGGGGTGTCCTGGAAGGAGTAGTTGGCGAACCAGCTCCACGGTCCGACGCTCTGCTTGTTGAGCGAGACCTCGACTCCCTTGTCGATGAATTTGCCTACGTTGCGGTAGGTGAATCCTGCGGGAAGCTGGTCGAGCGGAGCGAACTCGAGGTACTGCACGGGCAGCGGCCAACCCGGCGGCGGGTTCTCGACGCTGTAGAAACTGTTGGGAAAGAAGTTGCTCGAGTTGATCGTTACGTTGCGGTAAGCGGCGGCGGTCAGCGTGAGGCCGTTGGAGAAGGTGCCCACGTAGCCGACCTCGTAGGCGTCGAGCCGCTCCTCCTTGAGGTTCTCGTTGCCGAGCACATGAGTGGGGAAGAGGTACGGACCGGTGGGAAGATCGATCTGGTTGACGATGTTGATATCGAGATAGTCCTCGACCAGAGAGGGAGCCGTGAACGCGCGGCTGAAGGAGACGTGGAACGTGCTCTCTGGGGTCGGCGAAAAGAGCAGGCTGGTGCGCGGAGAGACGACGGAGCCGATGGGATCGATGTTGTCGAAGCGAGTTCCGACCACCCAGCTCAGATCATGAGTGAGATGCATCTCGTCCTGGATGAAGGCGCCGTATTGGTGACGCGAGCCTCCGAGGCGGGCAATCGAGAGATTGAAGTTGTCGCGGCGGGCGCTGGCGCCGTAGGTCAGAATGTGCTTCATGCCCAAGACCGTCGTGTTGCTAAGGTCGATATCGTAGGTCTTCGAGTCGAAGGCGAAGTGCAGCGGGCTCCCATCGATGCCCCGGGTCAAGAGGTTGTCGGCGCTGCCGTTGAGGAAGTTTCCGAAGATCTCGATGCGCGCGGCACGATGAATCCAGTCCGCCTTGACGTAGGAGAGATGCGAGCTGCTGTTGATGCTGAAGGGCCCGATGCCGCTATGCATGATGCCCGAGGTCCCGCTGTATCCGGCTGAGTAGGACCAGGTCGTCGCGTTGTTCTGATCGTAATCGACGCGTAGGTCCGCGCGCGGTTGTTTGGTCCCTTGGTTCTTGAAGGGTGGATACGGGGTTGAAGTTCCTGGAATGAGGCCGGTCGGGCGCGGATAGGCGTCCTGGCGGTAGTAGCCTCCGGAGACTCGGTAACCGAGCTTGCCGAAGACCGCGGCATGGTCGACGTTCGCATAGCTGGTGCCGAGGCCACCACCGCCAAGCATCACGTCGGTTCCCACCATCTGCTTGGGCGACTTCGTGATCAGGTTGATGACGCCGCTCATCGCGTTGGCGCCCCAAACCGCGCTGCCCGGACCGCGGACCACCTCCACCCGCGCGATCTCGTTCGGATTCACGGGAACGAAGTCCCACATCACGAAACCGAAAAAGTCGAGATAGAGGGAGCGGTTGTCGAGCATGACGAGCTCCGACGACGCAAGGTCGCTCGAAGCGGTCCGCCCAGTCACCTCGATGTCTCGCGCGCTCATCTGGGAGACGTTGAGCCCCGGAACGTTGCGCAAGATATCGCCGAAGTTGTGGGTCGGTATCTTCTTGAGCTCCTGCGCGTCGAGGACGGTGACCGCGACCGGCGCTTCGTGAAGCGTCTGCTTGCTGCGCGAAGCGGTAACGACGATCGTCTCCTTGACCGTCTCGGTGGGCTTCTCCGCTTGCTGTGCCGCGCTCTTGCTCTTGGAGCTACGGGTGGACTTCTGGCTTGCCTGCGCTTGCAGCGGATGAGGGAAATAGATGGCGCTAGTAGCGACGAGGACCAACGCGGTGCTGAACACGAACCAACGAGGGTGCGACATGAAACCTCCTCCCAGGGTTCATTCTCGCGACCTCCGGACAGACGCTGCGATCGGCCGTGCTCCGGCGATCGCGGGAAATCTGAGCCAGGGAGATCCTAGCACTCGAATCCCGCCACCCACGGCGTATGCGGTCTTCGCTTCACTTGATTCGACGAATTGGGAGTGTGGCGAGCGCCAGTCGATGGTCGGCTGCGGCCTTCGCCGGCTCGAATGGCAAGTGGGGTAAGCTATCTCGAGCGACCGTCAACGAGGAATGTCTCCCGCCCGCTACCCTTCATGTCCTGGTCCGTCGAATACACCGAAGAGGGTTTGATCGAGGTTGTCATCGTTGGCCGCGAAACCTTCACCGATGTCATCGAGGAGACCGCGGCGATTCTCGCCGAGATGGAGGGGCATCGCTGCTACGAGGTGCTCGTCGACTGCAGGCGGATGAGGGTCGCCCTCTCCACCGCCGAGATCTACCGCGTTCAAGATGTGTATCGTGAGCTAGGCGTTCCACTGCGGACGCGCTTCGCGGTCGTGAGACCGGCGGAGCTCCCTACTCATGAGCTTCACGCCTACGAGTTTCACGAGCTCGTTTCGCGCAACCGCGGGTATCACGTCCGTCTGTTCAGCGAGAAGAACGAGGCTCTGGCCTGGCTCGGTGCGAGCGCACCGGAGTCGGGCGCCTCGGACAACGGAAAATATTGAGCCAGTTGGGCGGCGACAGATCCGCTTCTCGCGCTGCGGCCCGAATCCTCCGCCGGGTGCGAGTGCCCTGATCAACGCAACCCGGCGGTGGCCTGCGCCATCTCCGCGGCGGGTTGCCTGACGATTGAGGCGTCGAGGTAGAGGCGCAGGTCCGAGGCTGGGAAGGCGCCCACACGACGGTGAAGAAGCTGGCCGTTGCTAAAGACCAGAAGCGCCGGGATCGCTGCGATGCGATAACGGCGCGCCCAAGATGGCGCCTCGTCGATGTTGACTCGCGCCACCCGCAAGCGCCCCGAATACTCGCGCGCCACCTGCTCGAGAGCAGGCAGCATCTGGCGGCAGGGCTCGCACCAGGGGGCCCAGAATTCCACCAGGACCGGGACCGGCGACCCCAGGACGGCGCTTCCGAATTCGTCGGGGGCAACGTCGATGGGAGCCCTGGTATTACCTCTTGGCACCGTTGGTGCAACCGTGGAGCTGTGGATGAAATCGGCCAGGGCGCGCTGGTCGGCGGCCGAGCCCCCCGCGGCGCTCGTGGCGCAGCCGGAGGCAAGCAAGGCGGCAATGAAGAGGGTGGCCGCCAGGGCTGAATAGAAATGAATCCGGGTCGTTGGTCGCATCGGTCACGGCTCCCTTCCTTACCGCGACCAGAGTAAGAATTACAGGGCTCCGCGACCATCCGTGCATGGACGATTCTCGTGTCCGAGGATGTCTTACACGGGCGGGAGCCCGCTGTCCGTGGGGGCTCCGCGCTGGAGCGCGGGTCTTGGAAGCACGCGATCCAGGACTGGGGCCACGCCGGTTTCCTTGCGAAGGTCACGCGAGTGCCGGACAATGGCGCTTGGGAGCGAGGATCGAAGGGAAGGCTGAGGAAGGGGACACCTCCAGCCAGTCAATCGCCGGCTTGGCAGCATAGGGCTCTTGCTATGAGTCCGCGATGCAACTAGACTAGGATGACGTTCCGAACAGAGGTGGCGCCGACTACACGTTCGGGGGAACGCGACCTGACCTGGGTGACGACCCGGAGGCTCATCGGCGGCGGTGTGTCGACGCTCGGCGCTCTGGACCTCGCGGCTTGGGTCGGCGCCAGAGAGAGTTTGCTCTCGACCCTTCGAAGCGGACCTGCGATGGCCGGTGCGTCGGCCGTGGGGCTCTTGCTGCTCGGCGTAGCGCTCCTGGCGCCGGCGATCTCTCCCGAGAGAGGGGTGACTTCGGCCCGGTTAGCGGCCGGGCTGACCATCCTGCTGGGATTGAGCGAGCTCGCGCTCGGGGAATTGCGCCCGGAGCCTGGAATGCCGCTGGCCGCCGCGGCCGGGATGATCATGGCGGGAGCCGCGATCCTCTTTGCCACCAGCCGGTTGTCGCTGGCCTGGATCGGGGCCCAGGTCCTCGCCGGGGCACTCGGTCTCGGTGCCTTCTACAGTCTTACGGCGCGCTTGCTCTCATCGCCCGAGCAACATGCCGTCGACATCGCCGGGA
>JBJKRB010000064.1:0-50811 GCA_046704885.1 Thermoanaerobaculia bacterium
GAGGGCGGGGACTCGCGAAAGCGGCGATCGGCCGGTTGCGGCCGTCGGCGGCCGGTGTGCTGCTGAGATGCACTCCTGGTCTCGGGTTCGGGTTCGAGGGTGTTTGATCTTTGCGGCCGCTTTTGCGCTTGCGGTACACTGCGCCCGCGATGAAGCGCCCTACCGTACTGGTGCTGATCTGCCTGTCCCTTTTTCTCGCGGTATTTCCTCTCACCCTCGACAAGCCTGGCTGGCCGCCCGGGCTCAAGGCCGATGAGCCAGCCTACTACCTGATGGCGCTCAGTCTAGCGCACGACGGAGACTTGCGTCTACAGAAGAAGGACGTTGCCCGGCTGGCTCAGGACTTCCCGCTCATCCCGGTGAGAAACCTGGTGTTGATGACCGATGACGGCTGGAAGACCGTCTACTACGGGAAGCCCTACATCTACTCTCTATTCGCGGCGCCGTTCGTTCTCGTCAAGGGCGCCGACGGCATGCTCTGCTTCAACATGTTGCTGATGTTGTCGATGGTCTGGTTGGGCTTTCTCTATCTCCGCTGCTACAACCCTGACTGGCTGGCCGCCCTGGTCGCGGTGGGATTTTTCCTATTGAGCACCGGCTTCGCGTACGTCTTTTGGTTACAGGCGGAGATCTTCAACATGGCCGCGGTCTCGGCCAGCCTGTTTCTCGCTTTCTACCCGTTCGCGGATCGCCACGCTCGCCTCCGTAGCCCGCTGGGATGGCGCCGCCTCTGGATGGTGCTGGTGCCCGCCCTCTCTGGCGCCGCGTTGGCGCTGGCCGCTTACAACAAGCCGATGCTCGCCGCACTCGCTTTGGCGCCCATGTTGCGACTGGTGCGCCGCAAGCAGTGGAAGGGCGCTGGAATCTGGATCCTGGGGTTCGTGGTCGCCGGGGTGATGCTCTCGGGATTCGCGGTGGCCCTCACCGGTCACCCGTCGGCCTATCTCGGGGTGCAACGCGCCGGGGTGACGGTCTGTAGCCTGGATACGTTGCCCACGACAGCGCTTCGCGAAGATGCGCTGGCGACGGCACGCGAAAAGGCGGAGGGGCTGAAGCCGCCGCCGCCGCATCGGCGTTCCTGGGAGTGGATCTTCCAGGTCCCCTCGATCGAGCCCGGGCGGCTGTTGAGCAACATTGAGTACTTCTTGTGGGGCCGTCATACCGGGCTCCTCCTCTACCTGCCCTTCTCGCTCTTCGCCTTCCTCTTCTTTGTATGGAACGATCGGCGCTCCTGGGAGCGATGGGCCCTCCTCGCCTCGCTTGCCATCGTCGCTTTGGCCTTTCTCATCTGGATCCCCTTCAATTGGCAGGGGGGTGGCGGCTTCGTGGGCAATCGCTACTTCGTCAGCGCCTATCCCGGCTTCCTCTACCTCATGTCGCGCGTACGCCCCGCGAAGCTCCTGCCTTTGATCTATCTCGTGGCGGGAATGCTCGTGGGTCCGATCGTCTTCACCCCGCTGGGGGACGTGGTCCCCGAGGGCACGCTGCAAGCGCACGTTCGGAACTTCCCCTTCCCCCACTTTCCCCTCGAGCTCACGCTCAGGAACGTTCCGGGCTACGACACCGTGCAGCGCGGAGAAGCGCGGTTCGAGGGGCGCAAGGATGAATTCCTGCCGCATGGCGACCAGATGTGGCTGCGCGGCGCGAGCTCGGTCGAAGTGTGGATCAGCACCACCCGGCCCATGGACCAAATGGCCTTCGAGATCAACGACCTCGCCTCCCACAACGTCGTCGACGTCTCCCTGGGCGCGGCCCACAGGCGGCTCGTCTTCAACCAGGTCCCGGAGAGCGGGCAGGGAGCGCGAATCGTCCTCCATCCGGGCGCTCCCGACAAGGTGCGGAAGCTCTGGGGCGGGAAGCTCTATTACTACCGGTTGATGGTGAGCCCGAGCAACGGCAAGATCGAGCCCTACGTCAAGTACTACCCGCCCCCGGTGTGCTCCAACTTCGCCTACAACCGCTCCGAGAACGACTCTTTCTTCGTGGGCGCCGAGCTGACGTTCCTGGGAGAGGGAAAGAACCTCGATGCCGACGTCTACTCCCTCGAGTGGCATGCCTGCCGGGCGCCCGAAGAGGTGGGGGCTGGAGAGACCTTCTCGGTCGCCGCCGATCTCATCAATCGCAGCCCGGCGACCTGGACCGGAGGCAGCGGGGCGGCGGTGAAGCTCTCCTACCACTGGCTTGACGCCGCCGGTCAGACCGTTGTCTTCGACGGTCTCCGCACCCTGCTCCCGCATGATGTCGCGCCAGGCGGCGAGCTCGAGATCGAGCAGAAAGTCGAGGCTCCCAAGAAGCCCGGCGTCTACACCCTGGAGCTCGATCCGGTCTTCGAGTACGTCTCCTGGTTTTCAGCGAAGAACGGCGGCGACACCTGCCGCGCCACGGTGCGGGTCCACTAGAACTACCGTTCGCTCGGGCTCGAGCTGCGGGAAGCTGGGCTACTGCATGTAGCCGAGCGCCTTGAGGCGTCGGATCAGGCCCTCGTTGAGGACCACTCGCCCCTTCTTGTTCTCGCGCCGTTTGGCAACGACGTTGAGAGCGATGCGCTTGAAGCCTTCCATCACCTTGCCGCCCTCGGCATAGAGGTTGTGATGCTCACCGGGGTCGGTGTCGAGATCGTAGAACTCGTCTTGGCGATGCTGGAAATGGATGTACTTGAAGTGAGCGGTGCGGACCGCCACCACGGGATAGGAGCCGGCAATGGCGATCTCGCTGATCGAGTAGCCGCAGCGCTCGACCCACTTGGCCTGCTGCTGCGGATCTTCGAGCAACGGCATCAGCGAGCATCCCGACATGGTGTTGGGCTTCTTGGCCCGCACCTCGTCGATGATGGTGGGCATGACGTCGATGAGCCGGACCTGAGGAGTTATCTTGCGTCCGGCGAAGCGCTGATGCGGAAACTTGACGATCAGCGGAACGTGAAGGAGCTCGTCATAGGGGATGGTGCTGTGGGAAATGAAACCGTGCTCCATGAATCCATCGCCGTGATCGGCGGTGACGATGATGAGGCTGTTGTCGTACAGACCCTGGCGCTTCAAGCGTGCGATCAAGTCCGCGAAGTGGCCGTCGGTCTCGCGGATGAGCCCGTCGTAGTAGGACCTGAGCTGCTCGACGGCCGCCTTCGACAGCTTCTTCTTTCCGTCGCGAATGGCCTGCAGAACGTCGCCCCAGTTGTTGAAATCGATTCCGGCATAGACGTTCGGGTCATAGGTCCCGAACATGGTGTCGTAGGGCGGCGCTGGGCGATAGGGGTCATGCAGGTCGATGTAATGGAGGTAGGCGAAGAAGGGGTAAGACTGTCCCGCTCCCGAAAGGAAGTGGAAGAAGCGGCGATTGATCCACTTGGCCCGGCCCTGCTGGTCGTTATAGCTGACGAAGCCCTGAGCGAAACCCATGAAGGAGCGAAGGTTCGAGTTCTGCACCCAGGCCATGGTCAAGTAACCGCGGGCGCGGAGGACCTCGGCGAGGGTGATCTCGGAGGGCTGCAGAACGTCGGAGGTGATGTGTCCCTCGGTGTCGCGGAGGTTTCCCCAATAGACACCTGTCTGATAGGGGAACTGTGACGTGAAGAGCGACGAGATGCTGGTCTTGGTGAAGGTGCTCTGACTGATCGCGTGCTCGAACATCACCGAGTCGTGCGAGAAGGCGTCGATGGCGGGAGAAGTGTCCCGGGGGTTGCCGTAGCAGTGGAGCTGATCGGCGCGCAGGGCGTCGATCAGGACGATGATCACGTTGGGCATCGCGCCCGCCTTCTTACTCTGCGACGGGTAGGCGAGAAGCGAGAGGTTCAAGAGCGCCGCGAGCGCGAGCACCGCGGCGGGGATCTTCCAGCCCACCCGCCAGGGGAGAACGTAGCCCCGCCGCGACCAGCGGGTCATCACCCAGGCGAGAAACGCGTAGGCGGCGAGGAAGGCGAGCCCGAGCTCGAGATTGGGGAAGAATCCGTAGGCGGTCAGTAGATCGCTTGGTCGAATCGCGCGTTGCCGGTTGAACTCATAGCCGAGGTAGAGAAATACCGGAACGAGGGGGACGAGAACCGCGATCCAATTGGCCAGCCATTCCTTCCAGTGGATACGTAGAAACAGCTTCCGCAAGACCCAATAGAGAAGAATCCCGGCGAGCAGGATGGCGACGGTCCAGGTGACCGCAGTGCGAACCGAGTCGAGGAGGAGGAGGGGGAAGCCGCTGGCGAGAGCGACCCAGCCCTGGCCTACGCCTACGGCGAGGCCGACGATGAAGGCTGCGAGAAGGACGACGGTGAGGAGAGAAAGCATCGGTCGGCTTGCAGCTTGCTGCCGCCCCTGAGCGGACCGTGCTCTCGCGACCGAGAGCCTTTACGCTCATGAGGCCGAGAGATCATAGCACGGCGGCCAAACGGAGATGTTCAGCTCCCGAACGGACCGAGGACGATGCACAGCCATTCGCCCCGTGGGTTGCGGATCCGGTTCTCCTGGAGGCTCGGGTAGCGCCTCTCGAGCAGGCGCGCGATCGCTCCACTGCGCCGGGTGCAAAACATCGAGATGAGAAAAACCCCGCCGCTCTCGAGGAATTGTCGATAGTGCTCCAAGACAGCGAGGGGATTCGCGAAGTAATAGAGGCTCTCGTTGAAGATGATCACGTCGAAGAGCTGTTCCGGAGAGAAGCGCGCGGCGTCCGCGGCGATGAAGCGGGTGCGCGGGTCTTCGCGCTCCCGCGCCCGCGAGATCGCCACTTCGGAAACGTCGATGCCGAGATAGCGCTGGTAGCCCGTGAGCCGGCGTTGCAGCAGTCCCTCGCCGCAGCCCACGTCGAGAATAGATGCCCGTGGTTTTCGAGCGCGCGCCAGGCCGTCGAGCACGGCGTACCGGACGCTCTCGTCGCTCTCGGCGAGCAGGTCCCAACGGCCATCCTGGTACTGCTGATTCCAGACCGAGGCGGGCGCCGGCGCGTCCCCCTGGCCGCGTGCCGACTCCCAACGGCTGACCGATTTTCCGATCCGCCGGCTGAGGGCGTCCGAACGGCCGAAAAGCCAGTGGTAGTAGAGGCTCGCTAGCGGCTTGTGGACGAGATTGCCGGCGAACCCCGGTCTCCTCACCGCCTTCACCGGGGCTCCACCGGGGTTTCGCCGAGCGGCGTCGCGCGGGGCGACAGCGCGAGGGCCCCCGCGATGCCGCGGGGGCCCGGGAGTGAATCATTCATGGCGGCGGACGCCACGAGTTTGCGTCAGGGAACGAGCTCGACGTGCAGGTTGCTGTAGACCCAGCCGATCGAGGCCGGTTCCGAGTCGTTCGTTCCCGGGTTGCTCAGGCCGATCAGGATGTTCTGGCCCGGGTCGATGTTGATCTGTTTCACGTTCGGCGTTCCGGTCAGCTTGGCCAACACCTGACCATCAAGCGTCGACATGGTCAGAACGATTGTCTTGTTGATCGGGTCGTAGAGATAGTCGAGGGCATACCAGTTGCCGAGGGTGGGTGCGAACCCCGTGACCAGCTTGGCTTTGTCTCCGGCCGTCTGGTTGAACCCATGGCGCAAGACCAGCTGGTTGGAATTCGGTCCTCGCAAGAAGGCGCTCGCGTACATGTCGTAGTTGCGGTCGCGAATCATGTACAGCAGGCCGTGAGCGTTGGTGACCGGAGGTGACCATCCGTTGATCTGGATCTCGAGGTGGACCTTGATCTGGCTGTAGACTCCGGACGGCGGGCTCAGGGTTATGAATTGATAGGTGTCGGCCGGGGTCGAGGTGAAGACGATCCCGGGATAGTCGTAGCAGACCGACCCGGAGCCGCAGTTCGGCAGGCTTCCCGGCGGGCTGAGAAGCGAGGCTCCCGAGGCCGCCGGCAGCCCGACGAAGATGTCGCCGGTGGAGCTGCCGTAGACGACGGAATAGGGGTAGAAAGGCTGATCGCAATTGATGTCGACCCTTACACCCGTGACATCGGTCTCGCCCAGGACGTTGAGGACGTCGTCAAAGTGAACGAGGGTCAGAGGATTGAAGGCGAGCGTTGCGGTCCCCCCGATCTGCGTGCCGTCGGCGTGGAAGGCTGAAGCCTGACAGCTGACGGGGCTCTGTCCGAGGTTCACGACCCCGAAGTTGGAGATGATTCCGTCGCTGCTGCGTTCCAGCCCCTGGAGCTCGGCCGTCTGCCCCGCGGGAATCATCGTGCTCGAGGAGATCACGGGAAGGGAGGTGCCGAAAGCGCTGGGGGCGCGCGAGTCGATGCGACTGAGCTTGGCGCTCACCTGCATGGAGTCGGCCCCGGAAAGCTCGAGGAGGCCGCGCGTGCCGCTCGGCGCGAAGCCCTCGAGGAAGATCGTGGTTCCAGGAGCGATCTGTGCGTGCGTCGAATCGGTGGGCCGATCCAAGCCGTTGGTAAAGTCGGGTATGAAGTAGTAGGTGACGTCCAGGCCGTTCTTCTGGTCGGTGTTGGAAACCCATATCTGGGTCTGGAGCTGTTCCCCGTGGGGACCCACCAGATTGACGATAGGGACGTAGACGGTGCCGGCGAAGAGGGGACCTGCCACCAGCGCCAGCAGAACGATCCCTGCCAGTACACCAAGTCTTCTCTGGGCCATCGGATCCTCGCGTTCCATGGTTGTTGGTAGAAACGTCTAACTAGCGATGAATACTATAAGAAACGGCTACTGAATGTCCAATTTCTTGTGCACTTTTTGGGCCGCGCCCGCCGCGCGTCGTCGCATGCTACGATTCGCCGGCACGTTCGCGGCCCAAGCGCGGACGCGCTCGCTCGTCTTGCTCTCCGAGCTACCGACTTCCGAGAGACAGTGACCCCGTTGGCGCAGGGAAGTCTCGATCAACCGCAGAGAAGCTCCTCACGGGTTCTCTCTCGCCCCGTCTTCTGGCTGGGTTTGCTGCTCCTCGTCAGCGGGGCGCTGGGCGTGTGGCACGCTGACTGGCGGCTCGACTCCGGTCGCAGGTGGGACGAGCGTTTTTCGCTGCGCAACGCCAATGCCCTGCTGTCGGGCCGGGCGACGCCCGAGAATGCGTACTATCCGAGTCTCTCCTTTCTGCCCGCGACGGCCGCCTTCTGGGCGGTCAATGGCGTAGCTCGGGCCGCCGGGTACGAGACCCCTATCCGTATCCACGCCAATCACGCCACGCCCACCACCTATCTCGTTGCCCGCCTGTTGAGCGTTTGCTTCATCCTCGCCGCTCTGCTCTTGACGTTCCGCGTCGGCGTGCTCTGTTGCGACGCCTGGACCGGTCTCATGGCGGCCGTTCTTCTGGCGTTCTCTCCGCAGGTGATCGACAAGAGCGCCGTTCTCAAGCCGGATGCGCTCCTCCTGGCGACGACTCTTGCGGCCGTTTGGCTCGCACTCCGGGCCCTGGCGGTGCCCTCTCTCCGTCGCTTCCTCATTGCCGGGGTGGCCATCGGCATCGCCATGAGCGCGAAGTACAACGGCGGCCCGGTAGCCTTCAGCCTGGTCGTTGTAGCCGCTCTGGTCGGGGGCCGCGAAAGGCGGGCGTGGAAATGGCTGGCGATGGCCGCTGTTGTCGCTGCCGCGGTCTTTCTTCTCCTCAACCCATGGGTGCTCACGGATCCCCGGATCTATCGGCGTGCGTTCGACTTCCAGGTGGCGCACTACGCGCGCATGGGCGAGCTGCGCTCGGGAGGGAGCCATCTCGCTCAGCTCCTCTTTCTCCCGCAATGGGTGGCGAGCTCCATGGCCCTGAGTCTCGTGCCAGCTCTCCTCGGATTCGCCGGCGTCGTCCTTTGGATCGTCCTCGGCTGGCGGACGCGGCTGCGCGGAGCAAGCCGGCGCTTCGCCGTGATCTTCGGCTTTCTCCTCGCCTACACGGTGCTGTACGTGGCTTCCTCGACCAATCCCGTAGGTCGCAACTGGCTACCACTGTTGCCCTACATCGCCTTGGCAGCAGCTTGGGTAGCGCGCGGAGCCTGGAAGATCGGCGCCGATCGCTGGCCACTGCTCGGACGGGCGTGGCTCTGGCTCCCGATCGCGATCACGGCTGGGGCTCTCTGGTTTGTGCAAGGAGCGGGCTATGTCTACCGTCTGCATGTGCCGACAACGGCGGAGGCCGCGACGAGTTGGGTCCTGGCGCAGGTCGCCCCACCCGAGGGACGAATGATGGTGACTGAGGTCGCTCCTGGGTGGGACGTGCTCGCCGACCAGGGCAAGGGGATGGGAGTCATCGAGCATGACCCGCTCTCGGCGCTCCCGGCGGCGGTGATGGCTCGGTCGGACGCCGTCCTCGTGCGCGCCTCGAGCCTGGAAGGGCCAAGGGCGTCGATCGATCAGGGCGCGATCGGCGCGATGCCCGGCGCTCGCCAGAGTCGCTTTGCCGCCGCTGCGTTCGAGCGCCGGGGACCAGCCATCATCGCCGTGGGGGCCGGGTGGCGGCGCAACGGCGTCACCAGCGCTCAGATGGCTCCGGGTCCGTCGACCCGAGAGTGGGGGTGGAACCTGCCTCCGGCGCTCGCGGGGGGGACGATCTCCCTGGCGATCGGTGTTCGCTCCGAGCAGAGGATCAACGACTTGAACGCCATCCGCGTGAGGATCGGGGGGGGCGCCCTCCGCTGCGCGGTCGGCCGCCGCGGGGACCAGCGGTTGGCCATCGTCACCTCGAGAGTGAGGGTGGGTGCCGACGAGCGTCTCACGCTGCGGCTCCCCGCCGGAGAGCCCGGAGCTCGCCGCGTGGTGGTGCAGGTGTACCGCTGGCGGCCCCCAGGGCCACCGGGCAACGACGATGCGAGCTCGCCTTAAGGCGAGTGCTTGCCGAAGTTGGCGGCGAGGATGGCGAGATCACTTCCGTCGATCACGCCGTCCGCGTTGAAGTCGAGATCGGACCGGTAACGCATCTGATGGCGCGACGCCCCGAAATGAAGGGCGAAGAGCACGAGATCCTTGCCGTCGACGGTACCGTCCAGATTGACATCGCCGGTCAGGGCCGAGCTGCCCGCAACGAAGAAGCGGGCCACCTCGCCGTCCATGACGTTGGGCGGAGATGACATGTCCGAAGCGTGGACCGAGACGGTCACCAGCCCGGAGAGCGGCGTCGAGGGGACGTAGTCCAACTCCATTCGCTTGGTGTCTCCCGAGATCGTCGGGTTGACCGCCGTGTCATCCACCGTCATGGCGACACTGGATGCGTCGATGCCATTTCCGAAGTCGAAGAGCACGACCTTGATCGGAGTGCCGCTCGAGACACCCTCGTCTCCGTTCGCCGGGGTGAGCGGTCCGGTTACGGGGGGGATCGTGTCGCGGTCGAGAAGCACATCGGCGAAGGTCCGGGCCAGGAGGTCATAGCCGTTCGCGTTGGGGTGCCCCACGGGATCGTCGGAGACCTCGATGTAATCCTGGCTGAAGACGTTGGGGGTCGTTGAAAAGACCTCGTAAGGATCGACCAGTCGGCGGCCGTTGGCGTAAGCCATCTCGCGGATGTCCTCCGCCATCTGATCATTGAGGATGTTGTTGGGATCGACCGGAGCGAGCGGCTTGCGAGGGATGAGCGTCGCGTGCACGGTGTCTATTCCGTGCGCCGCTGCCCGCTCTGCCATCTGCTCGAGGTTGAACAACGTGGTCTCTTCCGAGATGCCTACCGAGATGTCGTTCGTTCCCTCCATCAAGAGCAGGACGTTGCCGCCGTTGGCGAGGATCCCGTCGATTCGGGTCAACCCCTGCGGCGTCTTCTCCCCCCCGACACCGTCATTCTCGACTACGGCGTCCTCGCCTTGCGCGACGAGGATGTCCTGCAAGCGCGGCGGGTAGCCCGGTTGCGCCCGGCTCGATGAATCTCCCACTCCGGCGGTGATGCTGTCGCCGAAAGCGATGTAACGAGTGGTCGCGGCGCACAGCGGAGCGGCGAAGATGAGCGCTGCGAGAGCGATCCCCGCGAGCTGTGCCTTCGAGGCTATTCCCACACCTTCCATAGCGCCTGCCCACTCTTCCACATCTCGTTGAGGTGGAGGTAGTCGCGGTAGGTATCCATCGGATCCCACGCACCCTCGTGCAAGTACACCGAGAGCTGGCCGTCACGCGCCAGCCGGCGCAAAGGATCGAGCTCGAGAAAGAGCTGCGGATCGTCGTTCAGGTAGTCGAAGACTTCGCGCTGGAAGACGAAGAATCCTCCGCTGACCACGCCTTCCGCCACCGTCGGTTTCTCGTTGAACTCGCTGACGACGCCGTCTCGCACTTTCATCTCTCCATAGCGCGAAGTGGGGTGGACTCCGGTGACGGTGGCGATCCGCCCCTGCTCGTAGTGATGCTCGAGCAGTTGGTCGATATTGATGTTGCCAACCGCGTCGCCATAGGTGAAGAGGAAGGTCTCGGTGTCGATGTAGTCGCGAACGCGCCACAGGCGTGCCCCCGTAGCGGTGTCGGCGCCGGTTTCGGCGCAGGTGACCCTCCAGGTCTCCTCGCCCTTGTTGTTATGAAACACGGGACCGTCGATACTGTCCATGGCGATCGTGAAGTCGCGCATCACCTCGTGGTAGCGGAGGAAGTACTGTTTGATCATCCATGCCTTGTATCCGAGGCAGAGGATGAAGCGCTCCAGATCGTAGTGGCCATAGATCTTCATGATGTGCCACAGAATCGGCTGGCCGCCAATCTCGACCATGGGTTTGGGGCGGTACTCGGTCTCCTCCCGCAGGCGGTAGCCTTGTCCTCCGCAGAGGATGACCACGGGCAGGTTCGTCTTGGGCTGTCGTTGGTTGCTCATTCCGCGTCTCCGGGTCAGGGGTTCCGTGCGCACCAGCCGCGTGTGGGTCGCGGCTGAAGGGGCAAGGCCGGGGAACGGCGTTTGGCGGAGGCGCGGCCGCGCAGGCTGCTGGAGCGCTGCAATTTATCACAGGCAAATTGACCGCCCTCTCGCCTCTCGCGTTGGGTGTCCGGCGGGAAACGTCGTACAATGCACATTCGTTCGTAACCGCTGGCACTGGGGGCCGTCTGCAAGCTTCTGGAGCCTTGCTCAGCATTCATGCGTACTTTCAAGAAGCTTCTCCTAGCTGGTTTTCTCTTTGGGTCCCTGACCTACGGCTCGACCCTCGGCTTCATTCACCTCGTCTACAACGGCGTTGGCTCGGCGCGCAATGGCGTCGCGATCGGGATCGATTTCGACCTTCTCTACGGCCTATGGGCGCTTGCCGTTTTCGCGCTCGTCCACTGTCTCGTAAATCTCGTCCCCAGGCTCTGGGGCGTCGGACCGGAGGATCCGCTGCGGCGCGGGATGAGGTGGGGACTCTTTGTCTTCAACTTCTTCTTTTGGAGCGGCTTCGTGCTCTACGGGTTGACCTATGACCAGGGGCCCTTCGGTCCGATCGCGACCCGCTTAGGAATGGTCTGTTGGATCGCGACCCTGGTGGTCCTTACCGCGCTCGGCTGCTTGGTGCTCTCGCTCGTTCTGCTCGCCGCCGCCCGCTGGTTCAGCAGAGCGCGACGGCCGCGGCGGATCGTGGCGGTCGCCTACGGCCTGTGGCTGGCTCTCTTCGCCTTGGCGCCGATGGCGATGGGCGGGAGTGGGTCGAGCCCGGCCCCAGAGGCCAAGGGACCCCTGCCCCAAGTCAAGGACAACGGCCTCAAGGTGGCTCTGATCGGCATCGACGGCGCCACCTGGCGGGTGATCGGTCCGATGCTTGCCAAAGGCGAGCTGCCCAATTTCAAGACCATGATCGAAGAGGGGGCAAGCGGCGAGCTCGCGACGTTCCATGGCTCGAACTCGGCGGTGATCTGGGCTTCGATCTACACTGGCCGCCTTCCCGAGGACGACGGCGTCTTCGATTTCTACCGCATTCACTTGCCGGGTATGAAGGGGAAGGGGATCTTCCCGGTCCACCGTACATATTTCAAGGAGTGGGTGGATCTGCTGTCGCGGGTCGGTCTCGCGCATCGCCGCTCGGTCGACCGGGATTCCCTCGACGTTGTGACTCTGTGGGGGATCCTCAATCACTTGAGGATCCCGATCGGAGTGGTGAGCGGATATTTCTATTCCTTCCCCGCGAGCACGCCCGCCGTCGAGCCGGGCTATTTCCTTTCCTGGGGTGTCAACGCGTTCATGCGACAGGTGGACAAGGGAGAGGGCGGGCCGGGAAGACGGGAGGACCTGCCGCTCTTCGTCCAGCCCCCCTCTCTCTTTCCTCTGGTTCGGCCTTATCTCGCCGAGGACGACTTCTTTTGGCAGCGTGACTCCCTTCTCACCCTGCTCAAGAGCGAAGGGCAGCCTCGATTTCTCAACTTCTACACCCATCAGCCCGACATCGATTCGCACCTCTACTGGAAGTGGTATCAACCGCAGCTGTTCTTCGACGTCAAGCATGAGAATCTCGTCGCCAACCGGGACAAGATCCCCGACATGTACCGGGATATCGACCAGCTCTTGGGCGCGGTGCGCAAGGAGGTCGATCCCAACACCGTGGTGATCGTGATTTCGGATCACGGCCAGGCGCCGACGATGCTGCACTCGTACTACACCCAGCATCGGCATGGTCCGCCGGGGGTGATCTTCATGGCTGGCGGACCCATCAGGCATGACCTCGAGCTCGATCACGCCCAGGTGCTCGATATCTTTCCGACCGTCCTCTACCTTCTGGGCGTTCCGGTTCCCGAGGTGTCGGCCGGCCGGGTGCTGACCGAAGCCATCGATCCGGCCTTCCTCGAGCAACACCCGATAACCCGCATTCCGACCTACGAGGGAATGTGGACGCGGACGCCGAAGACGAAGGGCAGCGGACTCGACCGGCAGGTCATCGAGAAGCTCCGAGCCCTCGGTTACATTTGAGGGTGAGCGCCGGCCTCGATGCCGGCGTCAAGGCCGCGGGTACGGTGCCACAGGGACCGCCTGCCCCGCTCCCGTCACTTTCAGGTCCAAGCGGTAGAGCCAGAATGGCTTAGGGGTCCACCACATGGGGTGAACCGCGCGCGGGTGTCTGAACGACACGTCGTAGGTCACGGTGCCGGTCCCTTCGGCGGTTGGGCGCACAATCTTGCCGTTGACCGCGAGGTGGGCACTGGACGACCGGGGCAAGACCAGTCGCACGCCGGGCAGACGTTTCGGGTAGCCGACCAGAAGCTCGATCGACTTTGCGGGCGCGAGAAGGAGGGCCTTGTGCTCTGCATCGGGGCGAGCGCCCAGGCTCAGGAACTTGATCCACAGGCCGTTCATCGCGACGTCGTCGCGTCCCGCTGGCTTGAGATGGCTCTGGGTCGTCTCGAAGGGCAGAAGGGCGCGGGCGGCTTTCGTGACGTATACGTACGTTCCCTGTGGCGAAAGCGGGAAGGCGCGCGGCCGCGACCATAGGTTCCAAAGGAACGGTGCCGCGAGAGCGGCCACCACCAGGGGCGCGACCGCGAGCGTGAGAGGCCTGGCGCGCACGCGGCGCCGGGGAAAGAACCAGAGCGCGGGATAGAGGGGAAGGAAATAGCGGTTGGCGATCGAGGCGCCGCCCCCGTAGAAATTGAACGAACGCAGGACGATGAATCCGGCTACCCCCACTCCGACGGCCGCCATGATCGCCCAGCGCTCCTTGCCTGGAGGCGCCACCAAGAGAAATAGGATCAGCGGCAAGAAGTAGGGGAGGATGCCGACGTTCTGACCCGCCAGATAGTAGAAGAGGTCCCAGGCGAAGAGTCGCGGGCTGATCGGGAGCCAGTCCCCTCCGCGAGCCTTGTGAGTCGCGAGCCACGATGACCATGACGAGTTGCCGATCTCTTGCACGACCTTGGTCCAGTCGTGGGCCGGGAAGTCGACTCCCGGGAAGCCGGTGGATGAATAGAACCCATGACGCTCCCCGAAGTAGCTTGTCCATTCCCCCACCCTGAGGCGGTAGAAAGTCGCGCTCCCGACGACCACAAGGAGAGCCCCGACGACGAGCGCTAGCAAGGTCCGTCGCCGCGCCTCGCGCGGCAGCGCCAGAAGGGCGGGAAGGAAGAGGACGACGTACACGGGCCGGCTGTAGGTCACGATCGCGAGGAGGGCGCCGATGGCGAGCCACATCGTGATCTCGGCCGGCGCTCGCGCCGGGCGTGGGCCCCAGGCGAGCGCAAGGGCGATGGCGCAGAGGCAAGCCATGAAGAGGTCGGAATGGACCCAAAAGACATAGGCGAAGCTCACCGAGCAGAACAGATAGCAGGCGACCCAGAGGGGAGCCATCTTTCCCAGACGTTGGCGCAGGGCCCTCCAGGCGAGGAGGGCCGCCAGCACCAAGAGCAGCGCATTGGCAACGAAGGGGCCCTGATGCGGCGAGAGGCGCACGAAGGGAGCCAAGAAAAGGGGATAGTAGAAGGGCTTCCCGTAGTAGAGATGCGCTCCGTCGTCGCTGCTCTGCAGGATCAAACCCTCCGGCGGTTGATTCCAAATACGGTGAAATCGCTGATAATCGCGCGGAGAAAAGAGCAAGTCTCCGTCGAACGCGAGGCTCTCGCTTGCCGCGATATAGGTCGCTTCGTCACCGATCACGGTACGCCAGGTCGAGCGATTGAAGGTGAATGCGGCCACGATCACCGCGATGAGCAAGGTGCAAAGCACGAGGCTGGCGAGCAGAGATGGGCCGAGACGAGGCAAGGGCGGAGTACGCAGGTTCGGGTTCAGCATCATGCGCCTTAGGGGCGTTCGGGCCGTGGTTGGTTATAGTATCCTCGATGCGCTGACGTTGATCCGGTAGTGGGGAATCCGCAGATGGCCATCGATCAAGAGCTTCTCGACATTCTCGTCTGTCCGAAGAGCAAGGGCAGTCTGGAGCTGGTCGACCTGCCGCAGGACCTGAGGGAGATGTTGGTGGAGAAGTACCGCGAGCACTTCCGCGACGAGGATCCCGTGGTCGAGCAAGGTTTGTACTCAGCCGATTCGAACCTCGTATACCCCATCGTCTCCGACATTCCCATCATGCTGGTAGACGAGGCCCTCCCGGCCTCGGCGATCGGCAGGTAGCGCGCCGCTCCGGACTTCGCGGCGCTCGAGACGAAACCACGGATCCGTCAACCTCCGACTCGTTCCCACCCGTGAACCAGAATTCGCGACCGAGCTCCGATAGCAAGCTCAGCCGCTTCGGGTTCGCCACCTATGCGCTGCACGTCTGGACGATCTTCGGCATTGCCCTGTCGAATGTCTTTCTCGGCCTCACCGTGCTTGCCGCCCCTTGGGCGGTGCGTCATTGGGACACGGCTTGGCGCAGATTCCGTCCTCTCGCCATACCGCTCGGCCTCTACTATCTGTTTATCGCGGCTTCGGTGGCATCCTCATACGATCCGCGCGTCAGCGTGGGCGATCTGGGGCAATCTTTCGCCCTCATGACTCTGATCCTCGGAATCTTCCTGCTCAGCGACGACCGGCGGGTGCGCACCGTGGTGACCGGCCTGGGGGCCGTCGGCGGCCTGATCGCGGCCGATGGTCTGGGGCAGTTCCTCTTCGGCTATGGATCCCTGCAGAACCGTATTCGCGGACCCTTTTCCCACTACATGACGTTCGCCGGAGTCCTGCTGATCTGCGATTTTTTTCTTCTCGGGGAGATGCTCGCGGGGGGGCACGGCAAGAGCCTCTGGCGTTGGCTTTCCCTCTTGGCCATCAACCTGGCGCTCTTGCTCTGCATGACGCGGAGCGCCTGGGTGGGATTCGCCGTGGCGTTGACCCTCCTGCTGGCGCTCTCCGCTCGCCGTCTGCTTTGGATCTACATTCCAGCGGTCCTGCTCTTCGCTCTGCTCGCGCCGCGGCCGCTGCTTCATCGGGTGGCTTCGATCGGCAATCTCGAGGACGTAACGAGCTATGACCGCTTGTGCATGCTGGAAGCCGGGCTCAAGATGATCCGCGAGCGCCCGCTGTTCGGGATCGGGCCCAACCTGGTGGCCCAGCGCTATCCCATCTACCGGCAGCCAAGCGCTCCCCGGGTCTGGGTACCGCATCTCCACGATGCCTGGCTCGAGATCGCCGCCGAGCGCGGCTTACTCTCCCTCGGGGCCTACCTCTGGTTGACCCTGATCAGCCTACGCAGGGCCTACCGCGGCTATCGCCGCGAGGGGACGTCCGCGACCGCGCGCCGGGGTTGGTTCGCTGGAGCCTTGTTTGCAATCATCGCGTTCAACCTCGCGGGACTCTTCGAGAACAACTGGGGGGACGCGGAGGTGCAGCGGCTTGCGCTCTTCGCGCTTTGCCTTCCCTTCGCCCTGGACGAGGAGGAGCCTACTTCGTGTTCGACTTCATCGACGCCCTCCACCAGCTGAAGCCAGAGATCGAGGCGGCTCTCGATCGGCTCCTTCCATCTCCGGAGAGCAGCCCCGCCCGGCTCCACGAGGCGATGCGTTACGCCGTGCTGGGGATGGGCAAGCGAATTCGTCCGGGATTGGTGATCCTGATCGGCGAAGCGCTTGGCGCAGCGCGTCAGGACCTGCTGGCGCCGGGTGCGGCGATCGAGCTCATTCATTGCTTCAGCCTGGTTCATGACGACCTTCCGGCGCTCGATGACGACGACCTGCGTCGCGGCCGTGCAACGGTGCACCGTCAATTCGATGAGGCAACGGCGATCCTGGCCGGCGACGCCCTGCTCGACCTCGGACTCGGCATTCTCGCCCGTGAGCCAGCCGCGCAATCCGCGGAGGCCCGCGTGCGCGCCGTCTCTCTCATCTGTGAGGCGGTGGGATCCACGGGAATGATCGGAGGACAGGTGTCTGACCTCGAGGCGGAGAGCGGATGGCCGGGCGATCCGGCGGCGGCTCTGGAGGAGATCCATCGCCGCAAGACCGGCGCGCTTTTCGTCGCCAGCGTGCGCATGGGCGGGCTCTACGCGGGGGTGGAAGAGCGAGATGACCGAATCCTCAGCGACTTGGGCGAGAGGGTCGGCATGATGTTTCAGATTGCCGATGATATTCTCGACGTCGAAGGGGCCTCGGCCACCCTGGGTAAGACCGCAGGCAAGGACGCGCAGGCCTCGAAGTTGACGTTTCCCAGTCTCTACGGTCTCGACGCCAGCAGGAAGCGAATGGATGAGCTGGCTGAGGAGACGCGGGACATCGTCACCAGGCTCCCCGCGGTGGGGGAGCTATTCACTTCTCTCGTCTCCTTTCTCATCCACCGTAACCGTTGAGAGATTGGGCTGGCGCTCTCATGGCGCGTGAACGACTCGATCAGCTGTTGGTAGAGCGCGGGCTGTACCCGAGCCGGGAACGAGCCCGCCGGGCGGTCATGGCCGGACTGGTCGTGGTCAAGGGGCAGCGGGCGGACAAGCCGGGGACGCTCTACGACCGCGAGGTCGATCTGACCGTGACCGGCGAGGCGGAGCCGTTCGCCTCGCGTGCCGGGCGCAAGCTCGTGGCTGCTCTCGATCACTTCGATTTGGCACCAGCAGGTTGGATTTGCGCCGATATTGGTGCCTCCACCGGTGGTTTCACGGACTGCCTCCTGCAGCGCGGAGCGAGCAAGGTTTACGCGATTGATGTCGGGTATGGTCAGCTCGACTTCAAGCTGCGGCAGGATCCCCGTGTGGTGGTCATGGAACGCGTCAATGCCCGCAATCTCGCGCCCGACGACCTTCCCGAGAAGGTGCGATTGATCACGATCGACGTATCTTTCATTTCCCTCGGCAAGGTGTTGCCGGCCTTGTTCCCGCTCCTCGATGTTGGCGGCTTCCTCCTGCCCCTGGTCAAACCTCAATTCGAAGCCGGTCGAGCCGCGGTCGGGAAAGGCGGAATCGTTCGCGATGAGCAGGTGAGGCGCCGCGTGATCGCGGAGCGGATCGCAGATTTTGCGGACTTGGGTGCCGAGGTGATCGGTTCCTTCGACTCGCCGGTAGCCGGGGCCGGAGGCAACCGCGAGGCATTCGTCTTGTTGCGCTGGCCGGGAGGAGGGGCGAGGTGAACGAAAGGGGGAGTGCGATGCGGGTCGGGCTGGTAGCGAAGGTGACGAGCCGGGCGGCCGCGCAGACGGCGCACGAGGTGGCCGACTGGCTCGTTCGCAAGGGTTGCGAGGTGGCGCTTGATGAAGCCACGTTGCGAGCCCAGGGACGGAGTGGCGGTTCACTGTTCGATCCTGCCGGAAGCTATGACTTCGTCGTCGTACTCGGTGGTGACGGCACGCTGCTGGCCGTTGCCCGAACGCTTACCTCGGGAGTGCCGATCCTCGGAGTGAACCTGGGGAATCTGGGATTCTTGACCGAGGTTGGTACGGCCGAGCTCTATCCGACGCTGAACGACGTGCTTGCCGGCAAGCTGGGGACTGAACGGCGTACGCTCTTCGACGTTACTCTCGAGCGAACGAGCGGCGCCCGACAGTCCTATCGCGTGCTCAACGACGCGGTCATCGCCAAGAGCGCCCTGGCTCGGATCATTACCCTCGACCTGAGGGTGGATGGTGGGCTGGTGGCCAGGTATCGCTCGGACGGCCTCATCATCTCTACCCCCACGGGATCGACCGCTTACAACCTCTCGGCTGGCGGGCCGATTGTCCATCCGCTCCTTCCGGTGGCGCTTCTCACTCCCATCTGCCCCCACACGTTTTCGCTCAGGCCTCTGGTCGTGCCGGATGCGGCAACCATCGAAGTCAGTCTCGAGACCGAGCGAGAGGAGGTCTACTTGACCCTGGACGGCCAGGAGGGGACGAGCCTTGGGTACCGCGATCGGGTGCGGGTTACCCGTAGCGACCTCGCGATCACCTTGGTAAAGGCCAACCGCCGCACCTTCTACGACAGCTTGCGCGGTAAGCTGCATTGGGGTGGCTGAGCGCGCGTTCTTCGGCGTCCTGGAGGTGCAAGCTCCCAGTGGAGGCGCTGAGCGATGAGGGCACGTAGAGGCGAGGTCGAGGATACGCCGCGGCGGCCCGGGCGTTGGCGGCGCTGGGTCATGCGACCAGTCGCCTGGCTCTTGGCGCTGCTCGCGCTTCTGCTCTTCTCCGCCAATCTCTTCCTCCATAGCTCGTTGGCTCGGAACGAGCTGCGCCATCAGATCGAGACGCGGGTTTCCTCCCTGCTCGGCCGCAAGGTTACCGTCCGGGCACTGAGCTTCAGCTTGCTGCCGCTCGAGCTCGAGATGCGCGACATCGCGATCGCCGGATCGGCTCCCGATGAACCCGACTTCTTCGACGCGCGCCGGCTCGAGATCGACGCTGTGGTCGAGTCGTGGCGTCCGCTCAAGCTGCAACTGAGCCGGCTCGCGGTCGATCACCCCCATCTTTTTCTCGACTTCCGGCCCGATGGCAGCGACAACATCCCCCGTCCGCAGCTCGGCGGGCCGGGGGGCCGTCGAACCGAGATCTCGGTTGGTACCCTGAACGTTCGCGGGGGGATTCTCGAGCTCGCCGATCAGCGCATCCCTTTCTCTTTCTCGGCCAAGCGCGTGGAGGCAGGGCTGGTGGGAACCGGAAAGCTCAATATGCAGGGTGAGGTGCGGGGCCAGGAGGTCGAAGTATCTCTGCCCCACGCGCGGCCCTATCTGGGGACCGTCGCCGGCAAGGTGGCGTACACGCCGGGGCAGATCAACATCGCGGCGGCGCGATTCGCCGGCCCTTACCTGGCGGCCACGGTTCGCGGCCGCGTTCGCTACGGGGAGAGGGACGATGTCAGCATTCAGGCACGGGGCACGGCGGATGGCCGACTGCTCGACGAGCTGGGGTTTCTCTCCGGGGATATCCGCGGTCAGGTCGCGTTTCGTGGGGGCTTCGCGTGGAGCCCCGAGGCCTGGGGCTATCGCGGGCAGGTTTCCTCAGACCACCTACGGATCTTCGGCCGGCGCCTCGAGGACCTCAACGGTCGCGTTGCCGGCGATCGCCACTCGGTTCGCTTGGATATCGACCGGGCCCGCTACGCGGACGGCCGGGTCAGCGGCTCGCTGACCGCAAATCTGGAGCAGGCCGACTATCCGATCGACCTGGCGCTAGAGCTGGCGTCGGGACAGGCGGAGACCCTGCTCCAGGACCAGGGCATCCCGATTACCGGGATCGCCGCGGAGGCGAGCGGCAACCTCGAGCTGCGCTTCCCGGCCGAGCATCCGGAAGCGGTCAACGGCTTGGCCGCGATCCATCTTCAGGCACCCGGTCTTGCCGCGGGAGTCAATGATCGTCTCGCTTTCGCCGGCGAGGTTCCGCTGCTCTTCGAGCACGGTGTCGTAAGCAGCCGCGCGATCCATCTCACCTCCGCCGACCAGGACGCCTTGATCAGCGGCTCGTATGATCTCCGGGCTGGAGCTGGGCAATTCTCGATTGCGGCGAAGACTCTCGACGTGTCGAGGCTCGCGGTGTTGATGCCGGGCGGACCTCCCCACGACCCTACCCCTCCTTGGCTGCCGACCAGCGGCCATGGAACGATCCAGGCGAACCTCGATGTTCCAGCACGCGGCGGGCCGCGAGCGGAAGTGACGCTCGACCTCTCCCAGGTCGAAGCCGCCGGGGCGCGCGCCGATCACCTTCGTGGAAGCCTGCTCGTGGATGGAGCCGGCATCGCGCCGCTTCACCTGATCCTGGCCCAAGGGACGGCGAGCCTGGAGGTGCGAGGCTCGGTGCCCTTCGATCAGCCGCAAGGGACGCCTCCACCTTTCGCGATGGAGGTCACGGCGCGCGGCTGGCCCTCCGCCAAGGCGCCCGCATGGCTACCGTTCGAGCTTCCGGTGGGCGGGCCGCTCACCGGCACGCTACGGCTCTCCGGCGATCCGAACGATCCCAGCGGCCAGCTCGATGCCGAGATCTCGCCGGCGCGGGTAGCAGGGAGCGAGTGGCGATCGCTCGCCGCGCTCCTCTCGTTCGACCCGCGGCAGGTTCTGATCGAGAGGATGGTTGTGCGGGCGGAGGCCGGTGACCTCAACCTCCGAGGCCGCCTGCTCCCCGGCGGCGCGCAGGTGGGACTTGACCTCGATGTGACATCGACGCCTCTGGATCTCGGCAAAGCGCCGATTGCGAATGCCCTGGCGGGGATCCCTCTGAGCGGGAACGTAGTGATTGCCGGGCGACTTACTGGGACGATGGATCATCCGCAGATGGACTTGAAGGTAGAGGAGCGAGACCTCGTCTTCGAAGGAAGGGAGCTGGGCGAACGCGGCAAAGCCGAGCTCAAGCTCCGCCTGGCCCAAGACCGTCTCGCGCTCAGCGGCAACCTGCTGGGGCTGGTGCGCGTCCAGGGCACGGGGGAGCTGACGCCCCAACGCGCGGACCTCACGGTAGCGATCGAGAGCCAGGAGCTCCCCAAGCTGGTGGCGAGCATGAGCGGGGTCCCGGCCGCCAAAGTCGCTGGCGACCTGGAAGGCGAGCTCCAGGCAAAAGGAGTCTTTGCCGAGCCCAGGAGCTGGCAAGCTTCGCTGCGCCTCGATCGCCTGAGTCTCGACTACCAGGACCGGCATCTTCAGAACCAGGAGCCGGTACAGGCGCGCCTTGACGGCGAGAGGCTGTCGCTCGACTCCTTCTATCTCGCCAGCCCGGATGGGAGCGGAGAGCTGGTCGCAGCGGGAACGGTTCTCTTGGGTTCGAAAGCGCGACTCGACCTTCACTTAGAGAGCTCGGTGGACCTTGCTTGGTTCAAACCCTTGCTTCCGCGCGCCGACCTCACCGGGCGCTTCGAGGCTCTGGGCCGGATCGATGGGAGCCTGAGTCATCCCCAATTCGACGGCCAAGGTCGCTTCCTCGGGGCGCGAGTGACGCTGGCCGATCTCGGCCAATCCTTCGATGACATTCGAGGCACCGTGCTCTTCGAGTCGAAGGATCTGGTCATCAATGATGTTCGCGCTGCGTTCGCCGGTGGCACCCTGCAGGTCGCGGGCTCGATTCCGTACGCCATTGACACCAGCGATGCGAGTTACCGGCTGCAAGCGAGCGCACGAGGGATCACGCTGCATTACCCAGAAGGATGGTTGCTGCGCGGCGACGCGGATCTGACGATCGCCGGGACCCCCGAGGGCCGCGCGATCCGAGGAGCGGTGACCCTCGACCGTGCTTTCTACTTGCGCGACGTCAAGCTGGGCGTCGCCGATCTCCTGCAGAGCCTCTTCGAGCGCCGCCGCCTGGAGGTCCAGTCCACCAACGAGCTGCTCGTATCCACTCAGCTCAATGTCGCGATCAAGGGGACCGATGCCCTGCGCATTCGCAACAATCTCGCCGATCTCGACGGATCCTTCGACCTGGCGATCCGGGGCTCGGCGGCGATGCCCATCGCCTTCGGAGCGGTACAGATCGACGCCGGCGGAACCCTGATCTATGGCGGTACGGAGTACACCATCGAACGCGGGCAGCTGACCTTTGCCAATCCCTACAAGATCGAACCGCAGCTCGACCTGGTGGCCACGACGAAGATCGACAACTACGACGTGCGCCTGAACCTGTCGGGAACCTTCGATCGGCTCAATGCGGATTTCTCTTCCGATCCGCCGCTACCCGACCTCGAGGTGCTGGCCCTGCTCACCACCGGCCAGGCATCGCAGCAAGCGGGAGAGCTCACGCCGAGCGCGGAGGCCAAGAGCATCGGGGCCGAAGGGTTTCTCTACGGCCAGGCGGCGTCGATGGTTGCCTCTCGTGTCAACACGCTCTTCGGGCTCGACAAGTTTCGTATCGATCCCCTGGCGAACGGATCAGGAAGCCTCTCTTCCGCGCGGGTGACGGTGGGCAAGAGATTGTCACGGGACGTTTCAGTCACGTATTCGTACGATCCTTCACAGACGACCGAGCAGATCTTGCAGGTCGAGTGGCAGGTGAGCCCGACGCTCGCCCTGATTCTCACTCAGAACGGCGACGGCAGCTACGCCGTGGACACCCGGTGGGAGAAGAGCTTCTGAGCGTTTTCCGCCCTGGGAGGGGTCGTCGTGCGTTCGCTTGGAGCAGCCCGCTCCTGATCGCGGCAGTGCTCCTCTCATGGCCAACTTTCACGTCGGCCGCAACGGGCGCGCCGGCGACCTCCGCGCACGCGCCGGCCGAGCGGCCCGGGGCCGGCGAGTCCGCCTCGGCGCCCGCTGATACGGTACGCGAGATCGAGATTCGCAGTGACTCCGAGATCGACGACATGCGCGCTCTGGAGCGTCTGCTCACGGTCGAGGTGGGGCGCCCGCTCGACGTCGCCGAGGTGCGAGACAGCATCCGCAACCTGAGCGCTTCGGCGGCGGCTGGGGAGGTGGCGGCCTTTAGCCAGCCGATGGCCGGGGGAGTGCGTCTCATCTTCGCCTTGTGGCGGCGGGTCGAAGTCGATCGGGTCGAGCTCGAGGGACCGTTGCACTTCGATCGGTCCACGCTGCTGCGCTTGGTGCCGCAGAAGGTGGGAGCGCCCCTGCTCTCCGGGGGGGTGGTCCGCGGGAGCTATCAGTTGGAGGACTTCTACCACCGGCATGGCTACTTCGAGGCGCAGGTACGGGTCAGGGTCGAGGTCGACGAAGGTCGCAAGCGCGCCCAGGTCGTCTACAAGGTGGATAGCGGACCCCAGGCAACCCTGGGCAAGGTGGAGATCAAGGGAGCGCTGGGACCGCTCGAAGAGAGCGAGCTGGTTGCGGTTCTCAAGCTGAGGCCCGGCCGGGCCTTCCGGCCACAGTCCGTAAACCGCGGTCAGGACCGACTGCGGCGGTGGTTGATCCACCACGACTACCGGCTTGCCACGGTCGGCGAACCGCGATCCGTCTACGATCGCGCCCGCCACGAGGTGAATGTCGAGTATCCGGTGAAAGTCGGACCACGACTGGTCGTTGCGGTGAGCGGCGCCGATCGGGCGACTTTGGAGCGCAAGGGTCTGCTCCCCTTCCTGGGCGAGGAGGGTTACGACGAAGCGCTCCTCTTGCAGGCGGTGGACAAGATCAAGACGTACTTTCAGGAGAGTGGCCACTATCGGGTCAAGGTGGAGACGACAGAGGAGCGTGTTGGAGACCGACTGCTCTTGACGGTGATGATCGATCCCGGTGCCATCTACACCCTTGACCAGATCGAGTTCGTCGGCAATCACAACGTCTCCAAGGAGCAGCTGACGCAGCTGATGACGACCTCGACCCGCCGGCTCCTGACTCCTGGGAGCGGCAGGCTGGTCACCAGCGTCCTCAACGACGACCTGGACAACATTCGCTCCTTCTATGCCCTGCGCGGCTACGCTCACGTCAAGGTGGGACCGGTAAGGGTGGCGAGTGCGGGCTCGAGACTGACCGTGACCATCCCGATCCGCGAAGGCCCGCAGTGGCGGATGGTCAACTTGAAGATCGAAGGCGTCCATGCTCTCGACCTGGCGACTCTGCGGCGCGGTCTCCCGCTGCAACCGGGCGGTCCCTATCACCCCCAGCTCTTGGAGCAGACCTTGGACGATCTGCGCGCTCGCTACGCGGAGAGCGGCCACCGCAGCGCCCAGGTGTCAGCGACGACTTCCTGGAACGACGAGCACACTCTGGTCGACGTCACCATCCATGTTTTCGAGGGTCCGCAGACGGTTGTTGATCGCGTGATCCTGCGCGGCAACGAGCGCACCAAGGATGAGGTCGTCGAGCGCGCCATCGACCTCAAGCCGGGCGAGCCGGTGAGCCCACGCCGTTTGCTCGAGGTGCAGCGGCGGCTCTACCGCTTGGGAGTCTTCTCGAGCGTTCAGGTCAGGCTCCTGCCGGGCACACCGGAGAGCGCCGGACGGGACGTGCTCGTGGAGGTTCAGGAAGGCAAGAATCGCAAGATCCTCTATGGCCTGGGCTACGACTCGGAATACGGGGTGCGAGGTCTAATCGGATTTTCGGCCACCAATCTCTTCGGTCGCGCCATGTCCGCTCAGGTAGATTGGCGCGAGAGCCAACGCGATCGGCAGGTTCGCGCCCTCTTTCATCAGCCCAGCCTCGGGAGGATCCCGATACCGGTGACCTATTCCCTCTTTCGCGTTCAACAGAACGAGCAGAGCTTCGTTTCGCTGCGGCGGGGAACTCAGGTCGAGGCCTATCGCCTATTCGGCGCCAACATTCGCGTCGGACTGCTCTACAACTACAGGATCGTGGACGTCAGCAATCTCGATCCGTCGCTCGCCGAGATCCAGATCAGCCGCGATTTGCGTCGCGACCAGATCTCGAGCGTGACACCGAACCTCCTGATCGACCATCGCGACGATCCGTTGAATCCGACTCGAGGCTGGACCACGAACCTTCAGCTCGAGTACGCCTTCCCTCTGCTCTCCGCCGACGCCAACTTTCTCAAGCTCTTCGCTCAGCAAACCGCTTATGTTCCTCTCGGCTCAGCAGGAGTGCTCGCCGCCAGTCTCCGCCTCGGTGCCATCGAGCCGCTTCCGCGCGCCACCCTGGTCGACTCGACGGTGCCCGCGGGTCTTCCTTCCAGCCGCATCTTCATCGCCGAGCGGTTTTTCGCCGGCGGCCGTACGACCCAGAGGGCTTACACGCTGGACGGCTTGGGAATTCCGGGCCAGACCCTCAAGCTGGCTTACAATCCGGCCGATCCGACGGCACCTCCGCGCATCGTACCGATCGGCGGCGACGGCTTGCTCTTGGTGAACCTCGATTACCGTTTTCCGATCGCCGGACCGGTCGGCGGCACCTTGTTCGTGGATTCGGGAAACGTCTGGGCCGACTGGAGGAGCATCAATCCGGGAGAGCTCAAGACCGGCGTGGGCATCGGGCTACGCTATCTCTCTCCCATCGGCCCATTGCGGCTGGATGCCGGCTGGAAGCTCCATCGCCTGCGTGGCGAGAGCGGCTACGAAGTATTTCTGAGCTTCGGGAACCCGTTCTAGAAGAAGCCGAACGAGGGGTGCCGATGGTAGACTGCGGAGCGTGACGGAGGCGAGCCCTTTCTCATCCATCGAGGAGGCCATCGAGCAGTTTCGGGCCGGCCGCATGGTGGTGATTGTCGACCCCGAGGATCGCGAAAACGAAGGGGATCTGGCGATTGCCGCCGAGAAGGCGACCCCCGAGGCGATCAACTTCATGGCCTCCGAAGGGCGCGGACTGATCTGCCTGTCCCTGACCGAAGAACGCTGTCGTGAGCTAGCCCTCGAGCCGATGGTGGCCGACAACAGCTCGCGGTTCGGCACCGCATTCACCGTGTCCATCGATGCCAGGGGCAAGACGACGACGGGCATCTCCGTGGCCGACCGGGCGGCGACCATTCTCACCGCCGTCGATCCATCCTCCGCTCCGGACGATCTCGTCCGACCGGGCCACGTCTTCCCCCTGCAGGCGGTACGGGGCGGAGTCTTGCGCCGCTCCGGCCAGACCGAGGCCTCCGTCGACTTGGCGCGTCTCGCGGGCCTGAAGCCGGCCGGAGTGATTTGCGAGGTGATGAATCCGGATGGCACCATGGCTCGCCTCCCCGAGCTCGGGCGCTTTGCCCGCCGCCACGGCTTGCCTCTCATCTCGATCGCGCAGCTGATCCGCTATCGGGTGGGCAACGAGCGCCTCATCGAAAGGGTCGCGGCTCCGCGCTTGCCCACGTCCTTCGGTGAGTTTCGTGTCTTCGCCTACCGTTCAGTCGAGAACGGCGAGGGGCACCTAGCACTGAAGATGGGGGATTGGAAGGCCGACGAGCCGGTCCTGGTCAGGGTTCATAGCCAGTGCCTGACGGGCGATGTCTTCGGTTCGTCTCGTTGCGACTGCGGCGAGCAGCTCGAGCGCGCTCTCGAGGCTATCGCCGCGGCGGGACGCGGCGTTCTCGTCTACTTGCTGCAAGAAGGGCGGGGGATCGGTTTGCTCGCCAAACTGCAGGCGTATGAGCTTCAAGAGCAGGGGCACGACACGGTAGAGGCGAACGAGCTGCTCGGTTTCAGCGCCGACCAACGGGACTACGGGATCGGGGCGCAAATCCTCCGCGATCTCGGCGCCAGCCGCATCCGACTGATGACCAACAATCCCGAGAAACAGACGGCGCTCGAATCCTATGGAATCGACGTCGTGGAGCGCGTCCCGGTCGAGGTGCCGGCCAACGAAGAGACCCGGGAGTACCTGCGTACGAAACGCGACAAGCTCGGCCATCTGCTGAAGCTAGTGTGACCCCGCCGCACGCTAGCCCGGCCGAAAGACACTGTCATTGCGGGGCCCCGCAGCGACCGAAGCAATCTCGGGGGTCCGAACCGTTGAGATCGCCACGCTCGCTCGCGATGACAAGACTCCAAGGTGGTCGTCTTGAGAACAGAGACCCGAACGAGTGCCTCAGGCGGTTACGCAGCTGGTCGCACCCCCTTGATCTCCGATCTTGGTCTGGGTCGACGCTTGGCCGCAGAAGTTCCCACTCGGCTGCAGGAAGACCATGGCGTGAAGGCGGGTGGTCACGCGTGGCTGAGCCTCATAGATAGAGTGCTCGCCGAGTTTGGTATGTTGGCGTTACGACTGTGAGCCGAGCGACCTCTTCGAAAGCTGGCGATCGCGCCAATCATGCCGAGCGCTGGGGTGCTTTCCTAGTCGGCCTCCTAGTGCTGACTGTGCCCTTGGTCGTCATTCCCTCTGCACATGATTCTTTCGCTTTGCCAAAGCTCGTCGTGGCCCAGGTATTGGGTTTGGCCTCGCTTGTCTTGCTCTCTTTCACGCTGCTCTCTCAGGGGCGTATCGCTCCCTGGCGTGTTCCTGCCATTCAAGCGACGGTCCCCATCGTCGCGGTGGCGGCGGTCAGCTGGTTCTTCAGCCCACACCGGATTCTTGCTGGTCAAGGCTTCGTCGCACTTGCGATTGGTAGCGCCTGTCTGGTGGGGTGGAGCGTCGGGATCCGCGCCCGCAAGCTCGAAGGGCTCCTTGCCTTCATGACCGTGCCCGCCACGGTCTTGGCGGTGCTCGCGCTACTCCAGGCGTTCAAGCTCTTCCAGCCCTTTGCGTTCGCGACGCGCGGGCGTCTGGCAATCTCCTCTCTTGCTGGAAACGTCGGCACGCTCGGCGCCTTTCTGGTCTTACCCTTGCTCATCGCCCAGGCACGCCTGCGAAGCACGAAGCGAAGGCCATGGCACCGTTCGTGGTTCGTCGCGGTAATAGTGCTCTCGGTGGCCGGTCTCGCCTCGACGCAGACGCTCACTCCTCTGCTCGCGGCCGGGGCCGGTAGTGCGCTCCTCTGGTACGTGATCTTGCCGCGGCGCCGCTGGTTGGCACTAGCCGCTTCTCTGCTTGTCGTCGGCGGGCTGCTGATGGCGGGAGTTGCTCCCCTTCGTGCGCGTGCCGTCCACAAGTGGGAAGCGTTGCGATCTGGAAACATCAATGCTCTCTTGACTGGGCGCCTCGACGGCTGGAGGGCGGCACTCTGGATGGTCGAGCGCCACCCTCTGTTGGGAGTTGGAGAGGGCGCTTTCGTCGCCGAGTTCGTCCCCGCAAAGCTTGCTTTACTCGAGAAGGGAGTGCCGTTCGACGTTTATCAATCCACGCCCGTTTTCGGTCATGCACACAATGAGTTCTTGGAGGTTGGAGCCGATCTCGGAATGGTGGGTCTCGCGGCGCTCGCTTGGGGACTATTCGTGCTGGGAGGCGCCGCGGTGCGCGCCTCGGACGGCGCTGTTCCCGGGGAAGCTCTGATGTGGGCAGGGCTCTTGGCCCTAGCGCTTCTCTCTATTGCAGATTTTCCGTTCCGCCTTGCCCTCGTCGGCTACCCGGCCGCGCTCTTTTTGGCCTGGATCTTTCGCTCCGCCGCGGAGGTCGAGGAATCATGAGTGGGCGGGTGGCCTTCTGGGTAGTCTTTCCATGCCTTCTGGCTACGCTTGTCGGGCAATCCATAAGAGGTGCGCATTGGATCAGCGCAAGTCAGACGCTCAAGGCAGTGGAAGCGAGAACGATCGAAGTCGTGACCCTGGGTCGAGCTCCCACCCAATTGCTTCACGCCAACGTGGTCGAGCTCGAGCGCGCGGCTCGGCTCAATCCCGGGGACGTAGGGGTGCTGATCGCACTTGGCTCGCAGTATCTGGTGATGCGTGTTCCCGATACCGCGCTCGAGACCTACCGGCGTGCGCTTCGACTGGAGCCTCGTCCCGAGATCTATCTCAATATCGGCCGCGCGTACTTAATGGAGGGCAAACGCGCGGAGGCAAGGAGGAACTTTCGGGTGGCCCTGCGGTTGAGTCCCAGTTTCCGAAAGCAGATTCCGCGAGGATTGCGCTACCACTCGGAGCTCCGAAGGAAATGAACGAAGTCCACCTGAGGTTGCCGCGCGGCTCTGCATCGTAAGTGGTGCCCTGCTTTCGCTAAAGGAACTCCTATTACTGGGTGACATCGGCTAGCCAGTCCCACAGGAGGCGATATTGCATATCGTCACCTCTCCCGCCAAGCCGAGAGTTCACGCGCTGCCCTGCGAGTTGCAGAGCATCAGTTCCAGCTCTGTGATTGTGCATGAGGTCGTGCTGGCGAACGGTGGCAGAGTTAGCATACGCACAGCGCAGGGAAGCGATCCTGCGTTCACTGTTTATCTGTCAGCTGGCAGGCGTCCGTTAAGTGATCCACCCTCGAGCTTGTCAGGGAAATAGACTTCTCCATGCCGCCCTTTGTTTCCATTATCGTGCCGTGTTTCAACGAACAGGACACCATTCGACTACTGCTGGAAGCCATCCTCAATCAAACATACCCGCGGGAATACATGGAGGTGGTGATTGCTGACGGGCTTTCGGAGGACCAAACCCGCCGGGCAATTTCTTCTTTTCAAGCCGAACATCCAGACCTGGCCCTGCGCCTGGTGGACAATGAGCGGCGGACTATTCCGTCCGGTTTAAACCTGGCGATCCAGGCTTCCCGCGGTGACATCCTCGTTCGGTTGGACGCACATTCGATACCGATCCCAGAGTACGTCGCACGCAGTGTGCGAGATCTAGAGGAGGGGCGCGGAAGCAACGTCGGGGGGCTCTGGGAGATTCAGCCCGGTGGACGAGGTTGGCTAGCCGAGTCGATCGCGGCCGCAGCTTCTCATCCATTGGGCGTTGGCAATGCGTTCTATCGACTGAGGCCGAGCGCCGGAGCGGTCGATACAGTTCCCTTTGGCGGATTTCGGCGAGGCCTGGTCGAGGAGGTCGGCGGTTTTGACGAGACGCTACTCGCCAATGAAGACTATGAATTCAATGCCCGTATTCGTCAGTCAGGCGGAGTAGTTTGGCTTAACCCCGAAATCCGCTCTGCGTACATTGCGCGGGGATCTCTTTCCAAGTTGGCGCATCAATACTGGCGCTATGGATTTTGGAAATTCCGAATGTTGCGGCGCTATCCAAGAACGACTCGCTGGCGGCAGGCTCTTCCCCCCCTCTTCGTGGCAAGTCTGGTCGGCTTGGCCATTCTTTCCGCCGTTTTGCCGTTGGCGAGGTTTGCGCTGTTCCTTGAAGCCTCTTTCTATCTCTTGGTCTTGTCCGCTGCTGGCGCGATCATTGCGGGTCGCCAACGTAAGCCGCTTCTCCTGCCGGGTGTGGTGCTTGCGATGGCGACAATGCATGTCTGCTGGGGCGGCGGATTCTTGTGGAGTCCCGTGGCTTACCTGTTCAATTTCAGGAAACATGGCTAATGCGTCTGGCCCTAGTCCTCCTCACGAACCTTGCCTGCGTAGAACACCGAGACTGAGTGCGACACGATCGTTCGCGCCTGCTACGTGGACGGCAACCGGGAGAAGGGCAGGCGGCGCTCTGCGCTGGCATGGCGCTTGACTCCCGGCCTGAGTCGCCAGATTCCGGGGGAGCTCCGGCACTGAGCTCCGCGCTTGTCACACTCCGCGCGAGGTGAGGACCGTCTTCAGCGTCATCACCAGGATCGTAAGGTCCAACCACAAGCTCCAATTGGCAATATAGGCGAGATCGTAACGCAGCTTGTTCTGTGCGCTGGAGTGGTAGTCCCCGTGAATCTGCGCCATCCCGGTGAGTCCGGGCGCGATGGCGAATCGCTCGGCATAGCCGGGTACTTCGCGAAGGTATCTCTCTACGAAGCCGGGGCGCTCGGGGCGAGGGCCAACGAGGCTCATTTTGCCGCTCAAGACGTGAAGAAGCTGTGGAAGCTCGTCGAGCCGAAGGCGCCTTAGGAAGGCGCCGACCGAGGTGATTCGTGGGTCGGAGGTGCTCGCCAGACGCTCTTCATCTTCCTCCTCCGCACCGATTCGCATTGTGCGGAACTTGAGCAACACAAATGGTTTGCGCTCTCGTCCCACGCGCACCTGCCGGTAGAAGACCGGTCCGCGGGAGCTCAGAGAGACTGCAATTGCGCAAAACAGCATGATCGGGATAGCCACAACGAAAAGTGCCGCGCCCAAGGCGAGATCGAATGCCCTCTTGAGGGGTCGATTGATTCTCCACTCGTTGGCTCCGGAGACCTCGATCAGGGGAATGTCTCTCACCCAGCGAAAGCGGAGGTGCCCGATCAAGCTTTCGAACGGTCCGGGAACCAGGAGTACGGTGCCACGGTTTGGCCCGGACATCGCCAGCCGGTCCAACATGGACGTTCGCCAGGAGTCCTCTTCCGCAGCGAGCACGATCTCATCTACCTCTCCTCTCGCTACCAAGTCGAGCAGGTCGTCGATCGTTCCCAGCCTGGGGCCCAGCTGCGGGTCGGGGGTGAGATCGTCGGGAGAGGTACCCGTGGGGCTGGGTACATGGCCGGCCAGAGCGAGATTAGCTTGCTTCTGCACGCGGATGCTCTCGGCGATCTCATGGGCTGCGCTTCCGCTTCCTACCAGTGCCACCCGACGCGCTCGCAGCGGAAACCAGACCCTTGTCATGGCTTTCCACGCGCGCAGCAGTAGGTAGTCGAGAGGAAGGTAGATGATGAGAATGGAGCGTGGGAAGGTGCGTGCTGCAAGGAAGAAGAAAGCGGTCAGACTGAGTCCTTGAAGGATGCAAGCTAGGGCGAGCGGCCGTCCGACTCCACCCGGGTCGATTCTCTCCGGGGGGTCGTAGAGACCGAGAAAGTAAAGCGACACCACTTGGGCAGCGCCGAAGAGCCACCAGTAGTCCAAGAAGAAATGAAAGCGACCAGGAGGAAGCAAGCCGATCGTACCCGGAAATGGCAGGTGAATTCGTGTAACAAAGGCGACGGCCAATACGGCCACCGCCAGGCCGATGTCTCCCGCGATCTCGACGGGTGCGCGCAGAGAGGTGCGCAATCTCGGCTTGTCGGAAGTCATGTCTTCCTCGATAGGACGGGGAGGAGCGTACCGAGAAGGAAGTTCCAGCGGTAGTCAAGATCCCAGAACGTCGAGCGATGCCAACTTGTGGGCGAGAGCATCGATACGCTTCGCGCCAAAGCGGCGAGACGCGGACGGGTCAGGGCAATCCAGTTGATCTCGGGGTGAATCTCGGCGATCTTCCGGGCAGCTCGCCCAGCCGCGCGCGCCCGCGGCCGGTAGGCTTCTGGGCCGGAATAGTAGTGATCGTGAAAGACCACGGCTTGAGGAAGATATCGTATCGGTCGCCCGAGCGAGGCCTGGCGATAGGCCCATTCGCTGTCTTCACCAACCTGCAGCTCTGGGGAAGAGTCGAAGGGCGTGTCATCTGCCCAGCTCCTGGGAAGAGATAGTTGAGCCGCCCAACACTCATACCACTCGAGCGCTCGCTTCGCCGAAAGAGAGCTGAAATGGAACTGGTGGCCACTCGGTGCCAGCCACTGCATGAACGGAGTGACGGGCTTGCTCGGGTCCCATTCGACGTGCCCCATCAGGATGGAGGGCCCGAGCCGACGTTGCGCTTCGAGATGAGTCCTCAGGCACTCGGGCGCGGGTCTGGTGTCGTCATTGATAAAGAGGACGAGGCGGCCTGCAGCCGCTCTAACGCCGGCGTTGCGAGCGGTTCCGGCTCCCGACTTTTCTAATTCGATGACGCGAACGGTGAGAGGCTGTGGTCGCGTAGCCATCTCTCGGGAGTCTGCGTCTTCGCCATCGAGCACGACGACCACCTCGAAGTCTTCAACCGCCATGGTTGACGCGGCCACGGCGGATAACGTCTTCTCTAGCTTTGGGGCGCGACCCTCCGTTGCAATAACGACGGACAGTGACGGAAATGATTTCTTGGCTTGCACCTGTCTAGCTCGGATAGCGCCCCCACCCCCTATGGGAAGGTTGTATTACCCCTCCATAGCTCCTTGAGCGCCGCCATGTGGCCGCGAATCAGCGCCCGCGAGCGATCGCGATCACCCGCTTTCCCACGCAGCGCGTATCGGAGGGCTCTGGCCAGAACGTAGCCCGTATGAAGCCCCGCTAGGTATGTCCTATAAAGGCGGGAGCGGTACGGCCGAAAACGAGTCTTCGCCATCTGTTCGAGGTAGAGTGGCGAGCGCTCGGAGGATCCGGTCGCCCGTCCCAGGTAGTGAACGGCTCTCATCGCGGGGTCGAACCAGAGCTTCCAACCCGCCCTTCTCAAGCGCAGGCATAAGTCGAGATCTTCGTGGTAGAGGAAGATGTCAGGGGAGAACCCGCCGACGTCTTCCCAGGCGCTAGGAGCCAGTGCCACAGCGGCCCCTGGGATAAAGGTCACCTCACGCGCTCTCTCAGCGCTGTGTGCGTCTTTGCTTTGACGGACAGTACCCGTCAGATAGGAGAGAGATCCGCCGGCATACGAGAGGGGCCCCGACTTCTCGTTTAGGTAGGTTGGGCCCGCTGCCGCGCCGACACCCTCTTGCAGGGCGTCGAGCGAGGCGTCGAGATAGCCCGGCAGAAGCTCGACGTCAGCGTTCAGGATCACGTATGCGGACGGTGTCTCGAGCTCCTTCAGGCGCTCGATGCCGCGATTGGCTCCCGTACCGAAACCCGGATTGTCCGGAAGGGCGATAAGCAGCACTTGGGGAGGCAGGTTGTTAGGCCTGACCGCCTTTCCGGGAGTATCTGAGTTGTCGACGACTACGACTCTTCGGGATGCTCGTGAAGGATCGTCGAGGATCGAAGCAAGACATCGTTCGAGCGACTCGGGCGTCTCGTAGTGGACGACGACGACTCCAACGAGAGCTTCGCCTCTAGCCATTAGCGATAGCGCTCCGTTCTCGTTGGGGCCATGCGGCGAGCGCGAAGTTGCCGAGTGCGGCGAAGCTATGGACTGCTACCGCAACGGTCGCCGCGGCGAGGAGCCCCGCGCGTGGGATCCACACGATGTTGAGGCCCAGGGCCAGAACGAGGCTCACGCTCAGGAAGACAAAGCCCCACTTCTGGCGATGCCAGGCGGCTACAACCACTCCCAGGACCATCGAGGCACAGGCACCAGGAAGCGCCCAGGCAAGACGCCCTAGGAGCTCAGCTGCGCTCTGAAACTGGGGTCCAAAGAGCAACACAAGAATGGGATTGCGCAAGGTCCACAAGAGAAGAGCCGCGGCCGTACCCACGCCGATGCCGAGCGCTGCAGCTGTCAGCGCTGAAGAAAAGCTCGGGCGATGGGCCGCCGAGAGACGGGAGAAGGTGGGGTAGATCGCCAGAGCGGTGAGCTGGGGCAGAGCGAGGAGCCCCCAGACGAGAGTGGCTGATGCGCCGTAGAGCCCGATTCGCTCCTTGGGAATCGCAAAGGCGGCGGCGAGAAAGAGGTCAGAGCGGAAAAGGAGCTGGGAGCCAACGGCGATGCCCACGAACGGTAGCCCGGATCTGAGGAGATCGAGAGATCGGACGGTAGCTACACCATGGGGGAGCTGATGGCGCCGCCGGGAAAGCCAGCCAAGGCTCACCGCGGCACCCAGGCAAAAGGCGACGCCCGTGGTCCACACGGGGCTTTGGCTAGCAGCGATGACGGCGACCAGAGCGAGGACTAGCCCCATCTCGAGGAATCTGGCTTTCACCTCGACATCCATCCGATCGAGCCCCTTGAAGGCCGCGCCGATCGTTACGGTTCGGGTGCGAACTACCGGATAGAGCGCGAAGGCAAGAATGGTCCACTTGAGCTCCGCGTCAGGGAGCAGCAACGCGGTCAGCACACCCAGGGGAAAGAGAATCGCGAGTCCTCTTGCCTGGAGCCGATGCGCCGCTCCGACGAGCTCGGCGGCGCTTCCCGGCCTCGCGGCGGTGTCGCGGATCAACACCTGCACTTGTCCCAACGAGAAGAGCGGTATGGCAACCAGAACCGCTCCGATCGCGATCGAGAAGACGCCGACGCTCGAAGCGCCGAGCGAGCGAGCGACCATCACGGTGACCAGGACCATGGCGCCCTTGACGAAGCCGTCGCCAAGCACGAGCCAGAAGAAGTTTCTAGCGATCGGAGACAAGCGTGTCTTCATGGAATCACTGTGGATGTGGCCCGAAAAGGATACTACAGGCGGCGACGAGACTTGGCCGCCATCCCAGGAATGGGGTGCGGGAGCATCAACCAGGGTTGATAGAGTAGAGCCTCTTATGCGCTCATGTGGCGTGGGACCTCGGAAGCGGGCACTGGCTGCGCGCTTTGGCGCTGGCCGCGCCCACGCCTCCTTTCGGTTCGAGGCAGCGGCCGCCGCGTGAGGACATGACCTCCCTCGGGCTCAATGTCAGATCGAACAAGTCTTCCATGAACGAGGCGCCTCGATCTCTCGTGTGCTGCCTCCTGGGCCGAGTGCGTTGCACGACGAACTGGAAGGCGGAATGACTCCTAGCGAGTCGCGCAAGCCGGGCAACTCACCGGCCTCGGAGCTCGGCCACGGTGCACGTCTATTCATCAGTGCTTCCGCGTACACCCTCGGCAGGGGTGGCGGGCGCCTGATCAATCTCGTCACCCAGGTCATTCTGGGGCGGTTCCTGGCGCCCCTCGAATTCGGTCTTCTCGCCCTCGGGTTGGGTTTCCTTCGCCTTGCGGAGAGCGTGGGCCCGTTAGGGTTGCACGCTGCCGTCGTCCGATTCGGCGCCCGTCGTCCGGACCTGACTCCGAGCCAAGCGAGAGCGACGGTTCTCCGCGGGATCCGGATGGCGTTGGCCTCCGGTTTGCTGCTCGGGGCAGCGCTGTTCACGACCGCACCGATTCTGGCGCGTGACTTGTTTCACAAGCCCGGCTTGGTGGACATCTTTCGAATTATGTCCCTTGGCTTTCCTCTGCTGACCGCGCTCGTGGTTGCCGCAGCCGCAACGCGAACGCTGCAAACGGCTCGTTACGCCGTGCTCTCGCGCGAGCTTGGCCAACCTCTCGCATTCCTCTTGCTCGTCCTCGCAGCGCTGGGCTTCGGTCTTGGTGCGCGTGGAGCGGCCGCTGCGGCGGTCGTCGCGGCTGGCGTGTCTCTCGCCGTCGCGATCGTCATTGTTCTCAAGATCTTCCCTCGTCGTGAGGACGGCACCGCCGCCGCGCCTCCGGTGAAGACGATGCTTGCTTTCTCCCTGCCGGCTTCCCTGTCGGGCAGCTCTCGCTTCCTGGTCAATTGGACGGATCGTTTCGTCGTTGGAGCGCTCCTACCAGCCGCGACGCTTGGCGTCTACCATGCGGCGGCCCAGTTGTCGGCAATCGTACCGACCCTGACGACCGGATTCGGGGCGATGATCGCGCCGATGATCGCCGAGCTTGCTCACTCCGACGAGCCGCAGAGGGTCGGCAGGCTCTTCGCCCTCAGCACCAAGTGGAGCCTCGCTCTGACCGTGCCGCCGGCGGTGGTACTCATGGTGTTGCCGAGGACCGCTCTTCGCGTCACCTTTGGCAGCACCTATGAGCAGGCGGCCTCGGTCCTCGTGTTTCTCACATTGGGACAGATGATCGCGGTCTGCGGCGGAAGTCTCGGCGTGCTTCTGGTAATGAGTGGCAGGGAGCGGACATGGGCTGCGGTTGCGGCGGGTGCTTTCACTCTCAACCTGCTGCTCAGCCTGTATCTGGTTCCTCGGATGGGTCCCAATGGAGCAGCGTTCGCGACTCTGGTTGCGTTGTCAGTTCTCACTGTTGTGGGGACTCTGGTAGCAAAGTGGATGCTTGGGGTCTGGCCCTTCGACTGGCGGGTCGGAAAGACCCTGGGTCTCGCCTGCTTGACTTTCTTGGGTGCGTGGTTTTTAACACCCGTGCTTCCCCTTTGGCCCGTGGCCCGTGCGGCGATTCTCTTTCTCGGCAGTGGAGTGTTTCTTCTCCTGGGGCTCGTTCTGACCGGTCTTGACGAAGAGGAACGGGAGCTTCTCGTTTGGATAAAGCGGAGCATTGCTCGATGACGCGCAGGGGTCGGAGCAGCGTCGCGAGCATTGCCGCGGCGATGTTGTCGGGCCTTTGGCCAAGCCAGGATTGCGGACGCTCTACTGCCGGTCCGCATAGGTGCTCATGCACCAGGCTCTGGGCACGCTGATATTGTCTAGCCCTAGCGCGTATGACAAGGCGGAGAGCGAGGCGTATGAGCGAGAGAGAGCCCACGAAGATCTTGTTCATCGCGGGGCTCGGTCGAATCGGCTCGACGCTGTTGGGAAATATCCTAGGTCAGGTGCCGAGCTTCTTCCATGCTGGAGAGCTGCGTTCAATCTGGCAGGAGAAGATGTTCCAGGGATGGCACTGTGGGTGTGGCAATCCGGTTCAGACCTGCTCGACCTGGGGGCAGGTGGTCGAGCAGGCATATGGCGGGTGGGAAGGGGTCGACCGTCGAGAGATGTTGCGGGGTTGTGAGCGGGGCCGATCCCGACACACTCCGCTCATGCTCACCGGGCTTCGCCGTTTCGACAGCGGGCCGGATAGAGAGTTTCTCGATCGTTTGGAGCGACTCTACCGAGCGATCGAGGATGTCCTGAGCTGCCGGGTGATCGTCGATTCCTCTAAGTACCCGGGCTATGGCTATGCTCTCCAGCGTATTCCGACCCTAGACGTCCGGGTTCTCCATCTCGTGCGGGATCCACGGGCGGTGGCGTATGCCTGCCGATACCGCGTGAAGCGCCTGCCGACTGGGCCGCCTGGGAAGACGATGCCGAAGTACAACCTCGCGCGGACCACGATGTATTGGAACGCGTCGAACGCGGCCAGCGAGGCGCTCTTCCACCGGAACGAACGACCGTATTTGAGAATGCGCTACGAGGATTTCGTAGCGGCTCCCGTCAGCGCTATACAACGGATTCTCGAGTGGAACGGCACACCTTCCGAGGGCGTGCCCCTCGAGATCTCGGAGAACAAGATCGTTCTCCGAGCCACCCATACGGTTTCCGGCAATCCGTCGCGGTTCAACACCGGGGCGGTGGCAATTTCGCCGGATAGCGAGTGGAGGTCTGGGCTGTCCCGAAAGGGAAAAGCGACGGTTGCCGCGTTGGCCTGGCCGCTAATGCTCAGATACGGGTACCTCCGTCGCGAGTCGGGGTCGCGCGACCTCGATAGACCAGCCGTTGATCCGGCGCTGGAATGAGTGAGCGTCTTCTCCTCTTCGACTCCGACGGTGGAAGCTTTGCGCTTCGACGGGTTCGGGGATTCGCCTCCATGGGAGAGGCGGCCGGGCGGGGCCACGAGGCGGTTGGATTTCTGACGTGAGAGACGGTGTGAGCTTCCGAAGGTTGTACCTGTGGGCGTTCTTCCTGCTGCTCGCAGGGCTGATGTTCTTCGACAAGCCCTTGGCGTATCTCCGTGTCGGGCCGCTCTTCATCTCCGATCTGATCCTGGTGATAGGCCTTGCGGTGGCGGCCACTCGGCTGGTCATCCGAGGTTTCCCCGATCACCTCGGGTCGGTACGCTGGCCTCTCGTCGCACTGATCGCGTTTCTAGGCTACGAAGCGCTTCTTACCGCCGTCGACGTCACGGTTTGGGGAAAGCCGGCATTGCGCGACGGTGCCGTGTGGGGTTATGGCCTCTTTGCTTTGTGCCTTCTGGTGCTCGTGCCACGCGAAGAGCTGTTGCAGTGGATCGCGAGATATCGGACCCTGGTTCCCTTCTACGTCTTGTGGGCACCGGTGGCGATTGGCTTGCTGGTTCTCCGTCCTGATCGCCTGAGGCTTCCGGGTACGCCGGTCTCGCTGTACCTCTTCAGGCCTGGGAGCATCGGCGTCCATCTCTCCGGAGCGGCTATCGCCTTGCTACTCTGGCGTTTTCCGAAGAGGGTTTCTCTGCGCTACTCGGTATTGCTTGTCTGGGGGTTCGGGTGGTTCCTCGTGGCAAACCTGTCGCGCGCGGCGATCTTGGCCACCCTGGCCGGCCTGACATTGGCGATGGTCCTTAGCTTTCGCCGAGCGGTCGTTCTCCTAGCGCTTGCGGTAGGTATCGCGTGGTTGGTGGTTGCGGCATCGGGAGCGCGGATCATCGTTCCCAAGCGTGACCAGGGCGCCGTCCGCAAGGAGATCTCCTCGGCGAATCTCACGAGGACCTTTAACAGTCTATGGAAGCTTGGAGAGCGAGGAGTGCGCCAAAGGCGATTGGTGAGAGGGCAGAGAGTGCTGCGCGCCCGCACCGCCGCTTGGAGGCTGCGGTGGTGGCGGAAAATCGTAGGTTACACGCTGTTTGGGCCCTACCGCTGGACGGGTAAAGGGTTCGGGGTCAACCTGGCCGATGACGATGGTTTTCAGGTGCGAAGGGACCACGGATTGCGCAGTCCTCACAATGTCTTCATGACGATCTTGGCGCGATCGGGTCTTCCCGGTCTGGGGCTCTTCGCTCTGTTCCTGGTCTGCGTTGTCGCGACTGGGCTTGCGTCATGGCATAGAAACCCCGAGGGCTCCCTTGCGCTCGTTTGGGTCCTCGGGTACCTCACCGCAAGCGTGACCGACGGTTCGTTCAGCGTTGCTATCGAGAACCCAATGGGGGGAATTTGGTTTTGGACCTTGGTGGCCACCATCCTGTTGCTCTCCACTAGGACTCGGCCTGACTTGAGCCCTCGCGATAGCGCCGTCCGGCTCGCCTCTCCCTCGGCGGCGGAGAAGAAACTCGCCTGAGGGAGAACAACTCGTTCAGGCCTGGAGCAAGAAATCGTTTCCGACCATGATGCCGGATCGACAGGTTAACCTGCTCTACGTGGCTGGATGGGGGAGAAGCGGCTCCACGCTGCTGGGGACGGTCCTCGGCCAGATTCCAGGGTTCTTCTGCGCCGGAGAGCTGCGCCACGTGTGGCAGCGGAGTTTTCTCGAGAATTGGCCTTGTGGTTGCGGTGAGGCCTTCGGCACCTGTCCCACGTGGACGGCGGTAGTGCGGGAATCCTTTGGGGATCCCTCCGACGCCTTGGCCGAGAGGCTAGCGGGTTGGACCAAGCGATTCCGGACTCGCGACATGCCGGGGATGGTGGCGAGTTTCCGGCGGCTCCCCGCGCGGGGCTGGCGTGCAGAGTATCTCGCGGATCTCGGCAAGTTTTACCAAGGGATCAGCCGCGCGACAGGGTGTCGCGTGATTATTGACACGTCCAAGATCCCTTCCTATGGCTACGCTTTGCGTTTGCTACCCGCTCTGAAGGTTCACGTCGTGCACTTGCTTCGCGATCCCCGAGCCGTGGCCTACTCGTGGTGGCGTCGCAACAAGCCGAATCCCAGAATCGACGGCGAGCGTTTGATGAAGCGGATCTCTCCCGTGACGTGCACGCTCTTGTGGAATGTCTGGAACCTTGGAACGGAGGCGCTCCTCTCACGATCGAGCTACAGGTACGTCCGGGTCCGGTTCGAGGACTTCCTCGCTTCCCCAGCCCGAAGCAGCCGGGCGATTCTTTCTTCCCTGGACCTCGACGGCGGCGAGAACCTGCCGTTCGTCTCGGATCGCGAGGTGGATCTGCGGCCCACCCACACGGTCTCGGGTAACCCCTTGCGTTTCACGACGGGGCGAGTGACTCTTCGGCCGGACGAGAGGTGGCGGACGGGACTGACCTGGGGTGAGAAGGCGCGCGTCACCGCTCTGGCCTGGCCCCTGATGCTGCGCTACGGCTACCCACTAGAGAAGCGACGGAGCGAATCCGAGTGAGCGGGGAGCCGAATGCCGGTGTGGGTCAAGTGGGTGCCGAAGGACTTGCGGCTGCTCTTGGGTACCTTCAGTCGAGAGAGTACCGTTTGAGCCCGAGCCTTTTAAGCAGGAGGAGCGCCAGGAAGCTCGGATTGTTTAGCAGGTAGCGGGCACCGAGCCGGCGCGGTTCGCTGGCGAGTCGGAAGAGCCACTCGAAGCCGCTGCGCTGAATCCACCTCGGAGCCTGCCGTTTTCGTCCGGAGTGGAAGTCAAACGCTGCTCCGACTCCGATCAGAATGGAGGGACCCAGTCGATTGACGTGGGAAGCCATCCAGTACTCCTGCTTGGGAGTGCTGAGGCCCACCCAGACGATTTGCGCCTGCGATTCGCGGATCCTCTTGGTGATCTCCTCGTCCTCGGCCGTAGTTAGAGGTCTGAACGGTGGAGACAGGGTGTCCGCGACCTGCAACCCGGGGAATCTCCTCCCCAGTCCCTCGGCTAGCCTCTCGGGTACCCCTTCGGCGCCTCCGTAAAAGAAGTGGCGCCAACCGGGTCGGATCGATTCCCGGCAGAGCTCGAGCATTAAGTCCGGGCCGTAGACCCTTTCCACGTGCGGGTATTCGCGCCGTGCCAGCCAGACGAGTGGCATCCCGTCCGGTGTGACCAGATCAGCCCGGTTGTGGATCGTGCGTAGCTCGTCGTCCCGCTGGCAGGCCACGACGCCATGCACGTCCCTGACGCAGACGTAGCGCGACTCGTGGTTGTCGATCCAGTGCCGAACCAGGGCAACCGTGGACCCCATATCGATGGCGCTGATTCCGACGCCCAGTACATTCACGCGCGCTGGCGTTGGGGGTGTCATGGCGTAGAGGGGTGCGCTCGCTTGATGCTTGAGGAGCCGTCCGGGATATCCCCCGGATGGGTCAGCTGCCAATAACCGACCTGGTCTGCCGCAGAACCCCCCTCGGGTTAATATACCTCCCGACCCAGTGGTTCTTCCGGGGATGAGAATGAGTGACTGCTCTCGGTCCGCTTCGATGCGAGGAAAGCGCCATGGCGCCTTCGGCTGGAACTGGATCGGACCTCGGTTCGGAGAGCGGCACGACTTCTCTTAGAAGCCAGCTCAAGCCTGAGCTGCTGGGCTGAAGAACTGCCGAGGACCGCAACCCCCGTGCTGATCGACCCCTCAGACATGTCCAACGATCCTCCGGGTCAGATACGCCCCCGGCCCTTCTCCCTCGAGGATGTCGAGCGGTCGATGTCGGATGCGCTCACCGAGAGCGCCGAGCGCCACTCTGATCGGACGGCGATTCGAGTCGAGGGGCGCGAGATCACTTACAGAGAGCTGGACGAGACGACCAGCAACATCGCGTCCGAGATCGTCGATCGTGCCGGCTCCGACGAGAAGCCGGTGGCGGTGGTCGCCGGTCGGGGACTGGCACAGATCCTGGGCGTTCTCTCCAGCCTCAAGGCCGGAAAGATCTACGCGGTGCTCGATCCGGAAAATCCGCAGCCACGTCTAGCGCGGCTGATCGACGATCTCGGCCCGGAGTTGACGCTCACCGACAAGGAGAATCTCGCCTTGGCTCGGAGCTTGCCGTTGGGCGCGGACGCGATCGTCGAGGTGGACGCAGCACGGAAGGCCTCGGAGCGGGTGAACGTTCGCCGCTCGGCGGACCGGCCGGCGGGCATCTACTACACCTCTGGGTCCACGGGCGACCCAAAGGGGGCCGTCCGTTCGCATCGCGGGCTTCTTCATTCGGCTCTGACTTACGTAGATGTGCTTGACTTGGAGCGCGCTAGTCGAATTCCCCTCCTTACTTCGTGCGGCTTTTCGTGGTCCATCTCGACTCTCTTTGGTGGCCTTCTCACTGGTGCTGCGATCTATCCGTTTGGGCTCAAAGAGGCGAGTATCCCGGACTTGATTTCATTCGTCGCGGGCAACGAAATCAGTCAGCTCCAGATCTTGCTTGGGGTTCTCCGCCCGCTGATGGATCGTATGGAGCCTGGAGATCCGCGCCTTCGCAGCGTGCGCCTGATTCAAACCGGTGGTGAGCGGCTCTATCCGCGAGACCTTAGGCGCTGGAAGGAACTCTTCGTCGAAGGAGGCCGCCTCTGTTACGTCCTGGGCTCGACGGAAGCCGGCATGATTGCCTGCCGAGACTACGACCACGAAAGCCCGATTCCCGAGGTGCACTCTGACGTCGGATTTCCAGCGCCTGACAAAGAGATCATGATCGTCGATAAGGAGCACCGACCCGTGCCCAGAGGCGAGATCGGGGAGATCGCCGTTCGCAGCGCCTATCTCATCGACGGATATTGGAAGAAGCCAGAGTTGACGGCGGCAACTTTCGGACTCGATCCCGAGGATGGATCCCAGCGCATCTTGTACTCCAAAGACGTGGGGCGGTTCGGATCCGACGGCGCGCTCGAGCTGATCGGGCGACGAGACAGGATGGTCAAGATCTCAGGCTACCGGATCGTTCCCGCGGAGATCGAAGCTGTCCTCTCAGAAATCCCGGGGGTCAAGGAGTACCTGGTGGTGGGCCGGCGGCCGAGCCGCCGATCGCCCCGCCAGCAGCTCGTCGCTTATATAGCCCAGGAAGCTGGTGGGAGTCTCACGAGCCAAGAGGTGAGGGTAGCCGTGGCCGCGAGTTTGCCGGATTTCATGGTGCCACGGTTCGTGGTGTTCGTGGACCGGTTGCCCTTGGGCAGCACCGGCAAGGTGGACAGGCTCGCCCTCCCGGACCCGGCGGAACGAGGCGAGCTGAGCCCCGCGGACCTGCCCGCAGATGACCTCGAGGGGCGCCTCAACAGGATCTGGGAGGAGGTCTTCGACCGCGCCGCGATAGGAGTTCATGACAGTTTCTTCGACCTCGGTGGGGACTCGCTCCTCGCCATGACGCTCCTGCTGGCGATCGAGCGCGAGCTGTCCGTGAGCTTCCCACCGACCGTGTTCCTGGACCATCCGACGATTCGCTCCTTCGCGCGACTCGTGCGAGAGAGGGGCGAAGAGGAGGACGTGCCGGTGATCGCGGTCAAGGAGTCCGGCTCGAGGACCCCCATCTTCTGGATTCCTTCAGGCTTTGGCGCGGACCTCTACGTGCACCGGATGGCTCGCTACCTTCATCGCGAACAGCCCCTTTACTTGCTACCAGTCCGAACCGCTGGGCGTCGCGGCTTTTTCCTGATCGAGGAGCTGGCCCAGCACTATGCTCGGGTCCTGGAAGAACACCGTCCCCAGGGGCCCCTCTACCTCATCGGCCACTCGGGCGGGGGCATGATCGCATGCGAGACGGCGCGCGAGCTGCAGAGGCGAGGGAGGGAGATCGGTTGGGTGGGGCTTCTGGATACCGTGCCACCGGGGTCGAGCATTCTGGGTTTCTTGGGGGCGCTGCAGCTCTTTCGAGAGAATGTGGGACCGTTGGGCTTCCGTCTCGCGTTCAAGGACCTGAGGAGGAATCTGTTTGTCCGGGCATCCAGACTGACGCTCGGGGCCCGCCCAATGAGACAAAGGTTACTGCGGACGAGAAAGATGCCCGCTTTGAGCTCATGGAACACGAAGTCGGCCACCTATGCTTCTTCCACGGTCATCTCCGGTTTCTACCATCCGGAGCCATTCGCGTTTGATCTCCTGCTCTTCCGGGCCACTGGATTGCTCCGTTACCGCCGCGTCGAAGTGTCCGAAGGGTGGCGTCGCTTCACGACCCGTAGCTTGAAGATTGTCGACGTACCTGGCGATCACGTGAGCATCATGGAAGAGCCTCACGTGGGAACGCTGGCGCGGAAGGTCTGCGATCTTGTTGGAGAGTGAGGCAAGCACCCTGGCTTGGATGGAGAATCCGCTTGGCTTCTAGGGGATATCGGCTTCTCCTGGGAGCCGTCCGGAGTTTCCTCGGCCTGCTCCCTCCCGAGGTGGCCAACGCGGTTCGGACCTCGGTCTTCAGGGCGCAGGCGGAATGGCACCGGCGCAATGCACCAAGGGTCCCTGCTCCATCCATGGGCTGGCCAACCTTGCTGCAAATCTCGATGATCAAGAGCGGGACCCACCTCCTCGACCAGATCCTGACCGGTTTCTCACGGGTTTCGCCGTTTGCCCCGCGAGCCCTCTTCTTGAGAGCTTCACATCCGCGGACGGGTAACCCCTACTCAAGCCAGCAGCTGATCGAAGAGTTGCGGTCATTTCACTCGCTAGAGGTCGTCAAGACCCATCTCCCAGCGGAGCCCGAGCTGGTGCGATTTGTTTCCGGCGCCGACTTTTTGACCTACTTTCTCTACCGTGATCCCCGGGATGTCCTGGTTTCGCGTGCGCACTATGGCTTTATCGGCCCGCTGTGGAAGGTACACAGGGGATTTCTGAATCTGTCGCTGGATGAGAGGTTGCGGTGGCTCATCACGGGTTTCGATCGTTGGAGCTTCCACTACCCTGGCATCGCGACGGTCTATCGAAGGAGCATGGGTTGGCTGGAGTGCGACGGCGTGCTCGTCTTGCGGTATGAGGAGTTGATGGGCGACCGAAGGCGTGCCATCGAGAGGATCGTCGATCACTTTCTTCAACGGATCGATCGCCTCGGAAAGACGCGCGCTGCGATCGTCGAAGAGCTGATCGCGAACGTCGATCCAATGAGATCTCCGACCTTTCGGCGAGGAAATATGGGAGAGTGGAGAACATCGTTTACCGCTGAGCACGTCAAGTTGTTCAAGGAGCACACGGGCGACCTGCTGGTGCGACTCGGCTACGAGGAGGACCAAGACTGGAGGTAGCAAAGAATCGAATGCCGCACCTTGAGCTAGAGTGGTGCGGTGCATTATGCGTCCAGGGGTCTTTGGTAGGCGGCGCCCCGCTCCCCCGAAGATCTTGGGAGTCAAAGAATGAGCGTGGTTTCGCCTTCTCAAGGTTCCGCTGCGGATCAGTCTAATCAAAGTGCTCCGCTGGCTGGAGTTTCGTGGTGGGCCCGCTTGCTGAGGGTCGCGATCCTCATGGCCAGCGACCTGACCGCTCTCCTCGCTTGTTCCGTAACAGCGTACCTCGTGTGGGCAAGGACCTTGTTGCACCAAAGCGCCAGCATTTACTTACCTCTGCTTCCACTTGCGCTGCTTTTTCCATTGGCCTACGGCACTGGCGATCTCTATCCCGGGTTCGGCATCGGCGCGGTCCAGACTCTCCGCCGACTGACCCTGCGGACGAGCTTTGTCATGCTCGCGCTGATCTCTTTCACCTTCGCGCTGAAGCTGCCAGCGCGATACTCGCGCGTCACCGTCGCCCTCACATGGTTGGGTGCACTCGTCGCCGTGCCCTTCCTTCGCTACCTCGTTCTCGGTTCCGCCAAGCGGTGGCGGTGGTGGACAGAACCCGCAATTCTCGTCGGCCGAAGAGAAAAGGTGGCGCTCCTGCGCGAAACGTTGAACGCCGCCCTGTCACTGGGATATCGCCCCGTCGCAGTGCTATCCCAGGAGGGCGGAGCGGGTCCGAAGGTACGAGTCGGAAGCTCGCTGATGGAGTCTGTCGAAAACCTTCGCGATGCTCCAAGCTATGCGATGCGGGGCGTCAGAGTGGCTTTCGTAGTCGATCAGGAACCGGCATCTGAGGGTCCATTGCTCGATTTCCTGCAGCAGCATTTTCGACACGTGATCGTGGTGCACTCGATGGCGAGCCTTCCCGTCGAGGGCGTCGTGGTGCGAGACCTGGGTGGCGTCCTCGGCCTGGAGCTCACGAATCAGCTGTTGATTCGAAGGAACCGGCTGACCAAGAGAGCTCTCGACGTGGTTCTGGGCTTCGTCGCGCTCACCCTCGCCCTGCCCATAATCGGGCTCGCCGCACTCGCCATCAAGCTGGTTGATGGGGGCCCTGTCATCTATCGTCAGGAGCGCGAAGGCCTGGGTGGTCGCTCGATTCAGGTCCGTAAGTTGCGCACGATGCACCCGGATGCGCAGGAGCTCCTGAAGCAGCACCTGGCGACATCGGTGGATGCCCAAAAGGAGTGGCATCGGTCCTTCAAGCTCGAAAACGACCCTCGGATCGTTCCAGGGATCGGGCCTTTCTTGCGGCGATTCAGCATCGACGAGCTGCCGCAGTTGTGGAACGTGTTCAAAGGGGAGATGAGCTTGATCGGACCGCGGCCGTTTCCCGAGTACCATTTGCACAAGTTCTCTCCGGGATTCCTGGCCCTGAGGCGAAGGGTGAGGCCCGGAATGACCGGTCTCTGGCAGGTGATGGTCCGCAGCACGGGCAGCATCGAGGAGCAAGAGGCGTTCGACACCCACTACATTCGGAACTGGTCGATCTGGATGGATATCTACATTCTCGCCAAGACGACTTCCGCGGTGGTTACGGGTAGAGGGGCGCGCTGATCACGGCCTCGCCGCTTGGTCGCCAGGGTCGACAGGCGTCTCCGGCGCTGTTGGTCGCGCTTCTGGTCTGTGCTCCCTACCTCGCCCTGCTAGTGCCGTATCGCTACTCCATGGCGGTGCAGTTGGCGGCGATCCTTGGCGTTCTCGCCGCGGCGGCATTCGTTGGGGCGAGACGCTGGGCTGGTGGCGTGGCCTCCTTGCCGCGCGCCGTCGGCATCGGCCTGGCTCTATACGCGGGGGCGGCGATCTGGGGTCTCGCGATCGGGTTCGTGGCGGGGAATCCGTTGCGCTATGTTCTTAGCCAAGGGGTCTCGATGCTGCTTCTTCCAGTGGCCACCCTGGTCTTTTTGCCCATTCCACGCTTCGACTCTCGGGCGCTTGTCAAGGGCCTCTCCGGCGCGGCGATCTTCGCCGCGGCGTTGCACGTCGTTGCGCTGCTCTCGCCCGCGCTGCGCTCCAAGTGGGCGGCCGGAAGCTTTCGATTCGTGTTCGTGCAAGGGGCGACGGCGACGGGCGCCGCCGCGCTTCTCGTTCTGGTCCTCCTAGGAGCGACCCTGTCGAGGCCCTCTTGGCTAACCTCCGCCGGTCTCGTCGCCGCCGTGACGCTCCTCGTCGGATCCCTCTCTCGCGGCGCCTGGTTGAGCGCCGGCGTCGGCGCGATCGTTCTCTTCGCCCTCGCGGTGAAAGACAGGAAGGTCGCATGGCGCATGGGAATCCTCGGAGCGTCGCTCATCCTGATGGTGGCGCTCCTGGTCGTGCTTGGATTGAAGAGACAGGAATTGGTCGGTCAGATCGATTCTCACGACCTGCTGTCCGCGGGCCTCCAATCGAAGAGCGGGCATGGGGCGACCCTTCGCTCTTCGAGCGAGCGAGGCGCGGAGGAGTTGCTGTTCTCTCCCTTACCTTTTGGTGGAGCGGCATTGAGAATCGAAATCCGTGGTCGCCTCGAAGCCCCCGCCCACGGCAACATTGCGGTTCAGTGGCTCGGCGACGGCGGGAACGTCGTGGGCAAGCACAGAGTGAATTGGAAGGCGGGGCCCGGTCCCTGCCGATTGGACGGGACGATGGTCAGAGAACCCGGATCTGTTGCCGCCAGAGTGTCTGTTCGACTAGCGCGGGGCAGCGGAGCGTTGACCGTAGAAGGCGTCCGAGCCCTTGGATTCTCGTCCCCCATCGAGTTTTGGACGTGGAGCCTGATCCGGCGGGTCTCGGTCAGTTTCCAAGATCTCCAGCAAGGAATCGAGGTTCCGACGATTGCCTATCGCGCTCGGGAGACGAGAGCGGTTCTGAGAGTGTGGAAGACCTCTTCCATCGGTCGAGACCTGATCGGTCAGGGGCTGGGTAAGACTTTCGAATTTCACAACTCCGCTTGGAGCGCGACCGGCCGCCGGACCTCCCTCTCGCGCGCCAGCTACATCCACAACTTCTATCTGTTTCTGGCCTTCAAGCTCGGGCTTGCTGGACTGGCCGCTCTATGGGGGTTGGAGATGATCCTCGCTTGGACCTTCAGGCGGGCGCTGGCGGAGCGGCAGTCTGGGAGCCATGCCTGGCTGCTGGCGGCGTGCGTCTCGGCGTGGTTGGCTTATTTGATCTGGAGCGTGACATCGCCCGAGATCTACGATTTTCGAATGGCTCCGATCTGGGGTGTGATGATCGTCGCTTGTGTTAATACCGAATTGAACGGCCCTTCAGGATCGACGGAGGGAGCTTGACCGAGAGAGCATCTGCCGATTCCGGTGACAGGACCAAGGTGAGCACCTCACAGATACCCCAGGGCCTTGAGCTTCTGTAATTGACTCTGGGCTCGCGCCTTCACTACTCGCTGCCATCGGATCTCGCCGCTCGCCCACTTCTCGGGAATCGCGGCATCGAGCTGTTCGAGCATCGTGCGGATTCTCCCGGGGTGCTCGGGGCTCAGGTCGCGCAGCTCGTCCGGGTCGCTGTCGAGGTTGAAGAGCTGGGTCCCCGGGCCGTGACGCCTCGCGATCAGCTTCCAGGGATAGACGATCAGTGATCGATATTGACGGCCCGAGCTCAAGATCGGCGTTGGCGGTTTCCCCCGGCCCTGGGTCAGAGGCAGCAGGCTTCTGCCCTCGAAAGTCACTTCCTTTGGGATGCCCAGGAGGCCGAGAATCGTGGGTCCCACGTCGAGCAAGGGAACCTCGTAAGAGATACGTTTCCCGGCGTCGACACCCCCCGGGAGGTGAACGATCAGAGGAACGTGCAAAAGCTCGTGATACATCGTCGTGCCATGCCCCATGGATCCATGGTCCCAAAACTCTTCGCCGTGGTCCGCAAGCAGAATGAAGATCGTGCGGTTCCAGTAGCCATCCCATTTGAGGTCCCCGATGATCCGTCCGATAAACCCGTCGGCGAACCGGATTTCCCCGTCGTAGAGGGCGACGAGCTCAGCTCGAGCGCCGGGGGGCAGGTCGGCGATGTGGAGCTTTTGGGACTTCCGATGCGCCCGCTTGAACTCGCTCACGATCTTGCCCGTGTCCTCGGGCAGCAATGGCTGTGGTTTGCCTGAGTCGAAGAGCGAGCGATACGGCGGCGGTGGATCGTAAGGCACGTGGACGTCGTAGGTATGGATGAAGAGAAAGAACGGACGGTGGTGGGGACGCGACAGCCAGCGGAGAATGCGCGGGTAGGAATAGCTGAATCCAGATCGAGTTTCTGATTCCACGAAGCTGTCAAAGCCCCTCGCGAAACCGTAGTCCTTGGAAACGAGGCCGCCACCGGTAAAGGCGGCGGTGGCAAACCCTTGATCACGAAGCACTTGCGCCAGGGTCGGGAGATTCCAACGCACGTCGCTCGGAAGGCGCGACTCGAGCAGAGACATGTGAGAAGGTAGCGTCCAGTTGGCCTGGGAGCGGGCCTCCTCGAAGAGAATGCTCTGCGCGGCAAGCTTGTCGATTTCGGGGCTCGTGTTTCGATCGTAGCCATAGCATCCCAGATGATCAGCTCGCAACGTGTCGATGGAGACGAGGACGACGTTGACCGCTTTCGTGTTCGTAGGTTCTCCGGATCGGCAGGAAAGGAGGACGAGAGATGTAGCGACGAGGAGCAGGGCGGGGACTCGGAGGACATCGTGCTTGCCGAGCTCGCTTCTCTCCAAAAACCTACTGAGTAAATGGCGGGAGAAGAAACCTGTTTGTCGCTTCACGGCGCGAAGCATGATAGCAACGTGTTTGACAGCTGCACCGGTTTGCCAGCCCTCAGAACCGACCGGCGGCCGACCCGGTTGGTGCCGCCCGTCAGTCGCGAGCCGACTCAGAGGGGAGCTCGAGAGTCTCTGGACTCTGGCTACGGACCTTCATCGCCCCCGAGTAGACCTCGAGAAGCCGCTTGAGATTCGGGGCGGCCGAGTATCGCTTCTCATATTCGGCTCGTGCATTTTGTCGAGCTTTCTTGAGCGCGGCTTCATCACGCATTGTGGCACCGATGGCGTCGCCCCAAGCGACCGGGTCCCCGGGCGGGACAAGCCACCCGGTCCGGCCGTCAGCTATGAGCCCCGCGAGGCTTCCGTTGCGGCTTGCAAGGATTGGGAGACCGGTCGAAAACGCCTCGACCACCACCATCGGCAGCCCTTCGAACCACAAGGACGGTAGGAGAATCGCCGTGGCGCTCCTCATGAGCTCTCTCACTCTTTGGGGTGTTTGTGGCCCGAGGTAGGTAATCGTCTCGAGGGAGTCGGCTGCCGCCCGGACCCGCGCGGCAAGTGGTCCATCTCCGACGATGCGTAGGGGTGGGGCTCCCGGACCGAGGTTTTGCCAACAGCGCAGGAGGGTCTCGACTCCCTTTTCCTTCGATAGGCGTCCAACGAACAGGAAATAGCCGCCGTCACCCGTTCCCACTGCCGGGTCGTCGAGCAGGAAGTTCGGTTTTACATGAAGCTTCTCGGCCGGAAACCCCCCTGCTTCGAACGTCGCGCGCGCGA
>JBJKRB010000065.1:0-16274 GCA_046704885.1 Thermoanaerobaculia bacterium
AGCACACCCAGATCTGGGTGGCCCGACTCTCCGATTCGAGCGTCGTGCGCATTCCCAACGAGGACGCCAACGAGGACAACCCGATGTGGGTCGGGGACAAGGTCTACTTCCTCTCCGACCGCGACGGCGCCATCACCCTCTTCGATTACGGCACGACCTCGCGCCAGGTGACGAAGCTCATCGACAACAAGGGCTTCGATATCACCTCGGCCTCGGCCGGACCCGGCGGGATCGTCTATTCGCAGTTCGGGCAGCTCCACGTCTACGATCCCTCGACCGGCGCGACGAGCGCCGTTCCCGTCTCGGTGGCCGGTGACATGCCGCAGCGCCGGCCCCATTTCGTCGACGTTTCCAAGCACCTCGGTGCCTACGACGTATCGCCCAACGGCGTGCGCGCCGTCTTCGAGGCCCACGGCGACATCCTCACGGTGCCGACCAAGCACGGCAGCGCGACCAATCTCACCCACAGCCCGAGTGTCATGGACCGCGGGCCCGCCTGGTCTCCCGACGGCAAGTCCATCGCTTACTTCGCGGACCGCGACGGTGAGTACGACCTCTACATCCGCGACCAGCGGGGGATCGACCCGGCGCGCCGGGTCAAGCTCGGCCAGGACGATGCCTACTACTACAACCTGAAGTGGTCGCCCGACAGCAAGAAGCTTCTGTTCAACGACCAAAAGGTAAACCTCTGGTACGTCGATCTCGCGGCCAAGAGCCCCGCCTCGGTCAAACCGGTCAAGGTGGACAAGGACAACTTCGAGCCCCTGCACCAGTTCGACGCCCGCTGGTCGCCGGACAGCCGCTTTATCACCTACACCAAGGTCATGCCGAACTACATGCACGCGGTCTTCATCTACACGCTCGCCGACGGCTCGATCCATCAGGTGACGGACGGGACGACGGACTGTCTCTATCCGCTCTTCGACCGTGACGGCAAGTACCTGTACTTCACCGCGAGCACCAACACCGGCCTCTCCCATGGCTGGATCGACATGACCCGCATGGAGCGCCCGGTGACGCGCCACGTCTACGTCGCGAGCCTCGAGCCTGAGACACCATCGCCGATGGCGCCCAAGGCCGGGTTCGACGAGCCCAAGTCCTCGAAGGAGGAGGCGGGGGCAGAGCACGGTGAGAAGAAGGGTGAGAAAGCGAAAGAGAGCAAAGGCGCCAAGAATGGAGAGAAGACGCCCGAGGTCAAGATCGACTTCCAGGGTCTCGCCGCGCGCGCCGTGACGCTCCCCATCGAAGCCGCGAACTACGTTGGTATGGAGAGCGGCAAGAGCGGTGTGCTCTTCCTCCTCAAGGCGCCTATCGTCAGCGTCCCGTCGGCGATGGGTCCGGGTGGGAGGGGAGTCGAGGTCCTGCGCTTCGAGCTCAAGTCGAAGAAGACCGAGACCGTCCTCAAGAGAGCTTCCCAGTTCGCGCTGGCCGCCAACGGCGAGAAGATGCTCTACGAGAGCCACGGGCACTGGTTCATCGCGGACGCGAAACCCAAGGCCAAGCCGGAGGCGCTGCACACCTCGGACCTCAAGGTCTACGCGGACCCGCCGGCGCAGTGGGCCGAGATGTTCCACGACGCCTGGCGGATCGAGCGCGCCTTCTTCTACAACCCGACCTTCGACGGCCTCGACATTCCGGCGGCGGAGGCGGAGTTCGCGCACTACCTGCCGGGGATCGCGAGCCGAGACGGACTGACGTTCCTCTTCCGCGAGATGCTGAGCTACATGTCGGTGGGCCACATGTTCATCTACGGCGGCTTCCGCCCCAAGATGGAGGACATCAAGGTCGGTCTGCTGGGCGCGAACTACGCGATCGAGCACGGACGCTACCGGATCACCAAGATCTTCACCGGTGATCAGTGGAGCCCGCGGATCTACGCTCCGCTGGCCCAGCCAGGGCTGAAGGTTTCGACCGGGGATTATGTTCTTGCCGTCAATGGCCGCGGGATCACGGGCAACGACAACATCTATGAAGCGTTCGAGGACCTGGCCGGGAAAGAGGTCACGCTCACCGTCGGTCCGAACGCGAACGGAAGCGGAGCGCACGAGATCACGGTGAAGACGATCCCGAGCGAGCACTCGTTGCGCAACGCCGCCTGGATCGCCCACAACATGGAGGTGGTCAACAAGCTCTCCGGCGGCAAGCTCGCCTACGTCTATCTTCCCGACACCCACTGGGGCGGTTATCTCAACTTCAACCGCTACTTCTTCTCCCAGGTCGACAAGCAGGGAGTGATCGTCGACGAGCGTTTCAATCACGGCGGCCTGATCTCCGACTACATCGTCCAGTACCTGGCGCGAAAGCCGATGGCGCTGAGCATCACGCGCTGGGCGAACCGGGCGGTGATGCCGCTGGGGATCTTCGGTCCCAAGGTGATGATCACCAACCAGTTCTCCGGCTCCGGCGGCGACGCCCTGCCCTGGTACTTCAAGAAGAGCAAGGTGGGCACCCTGGTCGGCGAGCGCACCTGGGGCGGCCTGGTCGGGATCGGCGGTTATCCTCCGCTGATGGATGGCGGCGGCGTGACCGCGCCCCGGATCGCGATCGAAGGGCTTGACGGCACCTTCCCGGTCGAAAACTATGGCGTTAAGCCGGACGTCACCGTCTGGCAAGACCCGCAGAAGGTGCGCGAGGGGCACGATCCCCAGCTCGAGCGCGCGGTCGCGATCGCCATGCACGAGCTCGAGGTGAATCCACCCAAGACGTTCCCGACGCCGCCGTTGCGCAACTACCATCCGGTTCTGCCTCCTCTCCCCAAGCCGGCGACGCCGGCCGAGTCAGGGCATTGAGGCAGCCGTACTTGTAGGTCCTCCCTCTAGTCGCGGGGGTGGCTGGTGCCGCCCCCGCGACATCGCCCATTCGGGAACGATCCGACTGTTCGACTATGGCGGAGCGCTGTCGTTGTCGGGGCTCTGCTGAAACGCACGCCTCGGGCGGTTTCTCGATCGCCTCGCCGCGCTGTATCCTGAGATCCGGATCGTCGGGCCCGGCCGCCGACCCAAACGAGAACAACCAAGGAGGGCGCAGTGAATCAGGTGAAGACGTCGAAGCGAGCCCATTTCCTAATCGTGGCGGTGAGTCTGGCTCTGGCCATGATCTCTTCTCCTTCAGCCTTCGGGCGCACGTCGGAGTCGCAGGCAGGCGCGAACGGCAGCCACTTGCTGCTGTTGCGCTACCCCAGCATGTCGAAGACCGAGATCGTCTTCGAGTACGGCGGCGAGATCTGGGAGGTGCCGCGCGCGGGAGGGCGGGCGCATGTCCTGGCGAGCGGCATGGACATGCTGAGCAAGCCGATCTTCTCGCCAAACGGCAAGATGATCGCGTTTTCCGGTACCTATGACGACAACACCGACGTCTACGTGGTCCCGGCCGACGGCGGCCAGCCGGTTCGTCTCACCTACCACCCGGGGCCCGACGTCGCGGTCGGATGGACGCCGGACGGAAAAAGCGTTCTTTTCCGCTCGCGACGCTACAGCTTTTCCGACCCCGACCAGCTCTACACCGTGCCGGTGACCGGCGGCTTCCCGAAACAGCTGCCGCTGCCGCAAGCCGAGGAAGGCTCGTATTCGCCCGACGGCAGTCACCTGGCTTACGTGCCGGATTTCCAGTGGGAAAGCTACTGGAAGGATTACAAGGGCGGCCAGCACACACAGGTCTGGCTGGCCCGGCTGTCCGATTCCAGCGTGGTGCGCATCCCCGACGAGAATGCCAATGAACGCGATCCGATGTGGGTCGGGAACAAGGTCTACTTCCTCTCCGACCGTGACGGCGCCATCACCCTCTTTGATTACGAAACGACATCGCGCAAGGTGACGAAGCTCATCGACAACAAGGGCTTCGACATCACCTCGGCCTCGGCCGGGCCCGGCGGGATCGTCTACTCGCAGTTCGGCCAGCTGCGCATCTACGACTTCGCCACGGGGCACATCCAGTCGGTGCACGCCACGGTGCGCGGCGACCTGCCGCAGCGGCGTCCGCATTTCGTCAAGGTCGGCAAGAACATCGTCAGCGCATCGGTATCGCCGAGCGGCGTGCGCGCGGTCTTTGAGGCGAACGGCGACATCCTGTCGGTGCCGGCCAAGCACGGCAGCGTGGTCAACCTCACCCACAGTCCGGCGGCCATGGACCGCGATCCGGCCTGGTCACCGGACGGGCAGTCGGTGGCCTATTTCTCCGACGGCCAAGGCGAATACGACCTGTACATCCGCAACCAGAACGGCACCGGCACGGCGCGCCGCATCGCGCTTGGCCAAGACGGTGCCTACTACTACGGACTGACCTGGTCGCCGGACAGCAAGAAGCTGGTCTTCGGCGACCAGAAACTCGACCTGTGGCTGCTCGACCTGGACGGCAAGAAGCCGCATCCGGTACGCATCGCGCGTAACGACCATGCCGTGTTGCAGCTGTTCAAGCCCAGTTGGTCCCCGGACAGCCTCTGGATCGCCTACGCCAAGGTGATGCCCAACCAGCTGCGCGCGGTCTTCATCTATTCGCTGGCCGACGGCAGCACCCACCAGGTCACCGATGCCAGTAGCGATTGCCGTGCCCCGGTGTTCGATGCCGACGGCAAGCTCCTCTATTTCACCTCGAGCACCGATACCGCGCTGACCTCGGGCATGTGGGAGATGACCGGCATGGCGCGACCGGTGCACCGCCAGGTCTATGCCGTCACGCTGGAGCCGGACACGCCCTCGCCGGTCGCCCCGCGCGACGGCTTCGAGAAACCCGTGGCCGACCGCGGCGATCACGCCGACAAGATCAAGAAGGAAAACGGCAAACCCCCGCATGTCGCGATCGATTTCAACGACCTCGAGGCGCGCGTCGTCGCCCTGCCCATCAAGGCCGCGAACTACGTTGGCCTGAGCGCGGGCAAGAGCGGCGAGCTGTTCCTGGAGAAGGCCAGGCTGACCCTGCTCGACCCCGAGGAAGTCGGCCCCGTCACGATCGAGAAATTCGATCTCAAGAAGCAGAAGACCGAAACGATCATCGAGGATGTGAACGACTTCGAGCTCACGGCGAACGGCGAGAAGATGCTCTACCGCCGCTCCGGCAAGTGGTTCATCGCCAAGGCCGCCGAGAAGGCCAAGCCGGAGGCTCTGGACACCGCCGACCTCAAGGTCTTCGTGGTGCCGAGTGAGCAGTGGGCGCAGATGTACCGCGACGCCTGGCGAATCCAGCGAGCCTTCTTCTACAACCCCGGGTATGACGGCTTGGACGTGAGGGCTGCCGAGAAGGAATTCGCGCACTACCTGCCCGGCATCGCAAGCCGCGACGGCTTGACCTTCCTGTTCCGCGAGATGATGAGCTACATGTCGGTGGGCCACATGTTCATAAGGGGTGGATACCATCCCACCATGCAGGAAATCCGGGTGGGCCTGCTGGGCGCGAACTACAAGATCGAAGATGGCCACTACCGCATCACGCGCATCTTCACCGGCGGCAAGTGGAATCCGGGCGTGCGTGCGCCGCTTGCGCAGCCGGGCCTCGAGGTCAAGGCTGGGGACTACCTGCTGGCGGTCAACGGAAAGCCGATCCGCGGCAGCGAGAACCTCTACAAGGCGTTCGAGGACCTGGCCGACGTCGACGTCACGCTGACCGTGGGCCCTAACCCGGACATGCGCGGCGCCCACCAGGTCACGGTGAAGACGATTCCCAGCGAGTTCCGGCTGCGGCACATCGCCTGGATCGATCGCAATATCGCCACGGTGAACAGGCTTTCACACGGCAAGCTCGCCTACGTTTACCTGCCCGACACCGCCAACGGCGGATTCAGGAATTTCAATCGCTACTACTTCTCACAGGTCGACAAGCAGGGCGTCATCGTGGACGAGCGCTTCAACCACGGCGGCGACATCTCCGACTACATCATCCAGTACCTGCAGCGACGACCGATGGCGCTTATCGTCACGCGCTGGATCCCGCCGCACGTGGCTCCGGCCATGGCGATCTACGGGCCCAAGGTGATGCTGATCAACCAGTTCTCCGGCTCCGGCGGCGATGCGCTGCCGTGGTACTTCAAGATGGACAAGGCCGGTACCTTGGTCGGCGAACGCACCTGGGGCGGGCTGGTCGGGATCGGCGGCTATCCGCGATTGATGGACGGCGGCCGGATCACTTCACCGCGGGTGGCCGTCGAGGGCCTGGACGGGACCTTCCCGGTGGAGAACCACGGCGTGGCGCCGGACGTCACCGTCTGGCAGGACCCCAGGCTGATTCGCGAGGGACATGACCCGCAGCTCGAGCGCGGTATCGCCATCGCCATTCGCGAGCTGGAACAGCACCCGCCAGCGCGCTACACGCGGCCATCCTGGCGCGACTACCATCCGGTTCTGCCTCCTCTGCCGGAGGCGCCGGCCGGCTCGGGGCATTGAGGCACCCCTACTTGTAGGTCCTTCCTCTGGTCGCGGGGGTGGTCGTTGCCGCCCCCGCGACCCAGATGGGGACCAGACTGTCCAGACCGAAGCACCACCGCGGCGCTCCGGCGCTAAGATGTGCGGCATCGCCATACAACAATGAGGGGAGACCGATCGTGAAGAAGACCGCCATTGCCATTCTCGTGATCCTAGGTGTCATCGGATCGGTTGCGCCCGTCGTCGCGAGCGCCGGTCCGCAACCGATGAAACCCGCTTGGCGGGTGCCGCCGCCGCGCGACGTCGCCTTCCCGGGAACGATCCGCCTCGACGTAAACGCCACCGATCTCGCTCATCGAGTCTTCTCGGTGCATGAGGTGATTCCGGTCAAGCCCGGACCGATCACCCTGCTCTATCCCGAGTGGATTCCGGGGCATCATTCGCCGACCGGTCCAATCGACAAGTTCGCCGGGCTCATCGTCGAGGCAAAGGGGAAGCGCGTCGCCTGGGTGCGCGATCCGGGCAACGTCTACGCCTTCCACATCGACGTGCCGGAGGGCGCCACGGCGCTCGATCTCCACTTCCAGTTTCTCTCCCCTGAGAACCGGAGCGAGGGGCGGATCGTCATGACCCCCGAGATCTTGAACCTCCAGTGGAACACGGTTGCCCTCTATCCGGCCGGCTACTACGGCCGCGACATCGAGTTCGCGCCCAGCGTCACCCTGCCCAAGGGCTGGGAGTTGGGAACGGCGCTCACCGTGGCGGAGAGAAACGGCGATCACGTCCGCTTCCAGCCGATCGACTTCGAGAACCTGGTCGACTCGCCGATCATGGCGGGCAGGTACTTCAAGCGCTTCGACCTCGCACCGGGCGCCAAGACCCCGGTCCACCTCGACGTCTTCGCCGACGAGCCCAAGGATCTCGAGGCGACGCCGGAGGAGATCGAGGCGCACCGCAAGCTCGTCGAGCAGATGTACGACCTTTACGGCGCCCATCACTACAACCATTACGACTTCCTCCTCGCGGTCTCGAACAAGCTCTCGGGAATCGGCCTGGAGCATCACCGCTCCAGCGAGGACGGAGCCTCCGCCGGCTACTTCACCAAGTGGAAGAAGCAGTGGATCCGGCGTGATCTTCTGTCGCACGAGTTCAACCACTCCTGGGACGGAAAGTACCGGCGGCCCGCGGGTCTCTGGACCCCGAACTTCAACGTCACCAAGCGCGACTGGGGCCTCTGGGTCTACGAGGGACAGACGCAGTACTGGGGATATGTGATGGCGGCGCGCTCCGGGCTGTGGAGCCAGAAGCAGACGATGTCGGCCCTGGGGCTCCTGGCCGCCACCTACGACCGCGGCCGCCCGGGAATGACCTGGCGCAACATCCAGGACACGACGAACGATCCGACGATCGCGGAGCGTGCTCCTATTCCCTACCGCGACTACCAGATGAGCGAGGACTACTACTCGGGCGGCCAGCTCATCTGGTTCGCGGTGGACGCGAAGCTCCGCGACCTGACCCAGGACAAGCGTTCGCTCGACGACTTCGCCCGCGCCTTCTTCGGCATGGACAACGGTGCCTGGGACATCAGCACCTTCACCTTCGACGACGTGGTCGCAACCTTGAACCGGATCGCTCCCTACGACTGGAAGGACTTCCTGCGCTCACGGCTCGACGGGCACGGAGACCTCGCCCAGGGCCTGGCCGACGAAGGCTGGAAGGTGGTCTACAACGACAAGCCGTCGATGGCCTTGAAGGCATACGCCTCGGGGCGCTTCCACGCCTCCAGCTTCACCTACTCGATCGGCCTCATGGTAAGCAAGGATGGGAGTCTCCGCGGCGTCCTGTGGAACGGTCCGGCGTTCAAGGCGGGGCTCGCCCCCGGGATGACGCTCATCGCGGTCAACGGCAAGGAGTTCAAGCCGGATGCCTTGAAGGACGCGATCGTCGCGGCCAAGGGGACGACCAAGCCGATCGAGCTCACGGTGAAGGACTTCGACGAGCTCAGGACGCTCTCGGTCGACTACCATGGCGGCCTCCAGATCCCCCACCTCGAGCGCATCCCGGGCAAGCCCGACTACCTCTCCGAGGTCCTAGCGGCGCGGAAGTAGCCGGCGGAGGGAGTGCGCAAAGCGTGACAGACTCCGGCCAGGGAGAGAATCATGACGAAGATGGAGTACGGACCGCTGATCGATGAGCTCTCGGCGGAGTACGCGAAGCGATTCCCCCGTTCGGAAGCCCTGCATCGTGAGGCCTGCCGCTTTCTGGTCGACGGTGGCAGCCACGCACTGCGGCTGATGAAGCCCTTCCCGCCGCGAATCGCGTCGGCCAAAGGGGGGCGAATCCGCGACGAGGACGGCCACGACATTCTCGACTTCTGGCAGGGCCACATGGCCAACGTCCTCGGCCACAACCCCGAGGTGGTCACCTCGGCCCTGGCTGAAGCCTTTGCCGAGGGCTTCGGCCTCCAGGTCGGAATGACCGACCGGTTGCAGGTCGAGGTCGCCGAGATTCTCTGCCGGCGAACCGGGGCGGAACGGGTGCGGCTCACGACCAGCGGCAGCTTGGCGGGAATGTACGCGGTGATGCTGGCGCGGGCCTTTACCGGTCGCGACCTGGTGCTGAAGGTGGGCGGCGGCTGGCACGGCGCCCACCCGTGGTCGCTCAAGGGGTCCAAGTACCACGGTGAGGACGGCGTCGGCTTCAGCGCCGTCGACAGCGCGGGCCTGCCGACGAAGATCGCGGGCGAGGTCGTGGTCACCGGGTTCAACGATCCCCAGCGCCTCGAGGACGACTTCTCCCGCTACGGCGACCGGCTGGCGTGCTTCGTGGTGGAGCCGGTGATCGGCGCCGGCGGGATGATCCCGGCGACCCGGGAGTACCTTCAGTTGGCGCGACGCCTGACCCGCGAGCACGGAGCCCTGCTGATTCTCGACGAGGTCATCAACGGTTTCCGCTTTCGCGCCGGCAACGTCGCGTCCTTTTACGAGGTCGAAGGGGACCTGGCGGTCTACGCCAAAGCGATCGGCGGCGGCATGCCGCTCGCCGCGGTGGCCGGACGCGAAGAAGTGATGGGCCTGGCGGGACGGGCGCGGGGGCGCAAGGTCGCGGCGCACGGCGGGACCTACAGCGGGCACCCGGCGACCCTCCTCGCCGCCAAGATCTTCATGACCTACTTGGTCGAGCACGAGAGCGAGGTTTACGGCCGGTTGTCAGACCTCGGGCAGAAGATGCGCGACGCCATGGCCGGCGGATTCGCCGCGGAGGGGATCCACGCGGTCTGCACCGGCGCCAGTCCCGAGCTGCCGTCCGGCAGCTCGCTCGGTATGGTGAGCTTCCCCTACGAGGAGGGCGCGGCCCTCGAGACACCTGAGGCCGTCTTCGATCCCGCGGTCTGCGACGTGGCGTTGCGGACCGAGGTGCTCCCAGTGGCGATGCTGCTCGAGGACGTCCACATGGTTGAGGGGCACGGCGCCGTGTCCATCGCCCACACCGATGAGGAGATGGAGAAGCTGAGGCAGACCTGCCAGTCGATCGCGCGCCGCGTGAAACCGTACAAGAGGGCCAGAGCGAACATGGAGGGCTAGGAAGGGGAGAGGAGAACGAGGGACATGACCGAGGTCATTCGAGTCATCCAATACGGCCTGGGGCCCATCGGCTCCGCCATCGCCCGGCTCGCCGCCGAGCGCGACAACCTCGAGCTTGTGGGCGCCGTCGACATCGACCCGGCGAAGATCGGAAAGGAGGTAGGAGCGCTGATCGGCCTCGACCACGCGTTGGGATTCGAGGTCACGGCGCGGCTCGACGAGGTCGGCGCCGAGGCCGACGTCGTCCTCCACAGCACGAGCTCGTACTTCGACCTCTTCCTGGAGCAGATTCTCGAGATCCTCGGCGCGGGATTCGACATCATCTCGACGTCCGAGGAGCTCTCCTTCCCGTGGACACATAACAGAGAGCAGGCGGAGCGGGTGGACGCCGCGGCGCGCGCCGCCGGGAAGACGGTGCTCGGAACAGGAGTCAACCCCGGGTTCCTCATGGACTCGCTGCCGCTCTTTCTGACCGCGATCGCGCAGCGGGTCGACCACGTCGACGTTACGCGGGTGATCAATGCCAGCAAGCGGCGCGGTCCCTTCCAGGCCAAGATCGGCTCGGGGCTCGCGCCGGAGGAGTTTCGGGCCCGGATGGCGGAGGGGCGGATGGGGCACGTCGGGATGCCCGAGTCGACGGCCATGATCTTCGACACGCTCGGTTGGAAGCTCGCGCGTTTCGAAAACAACGTCGAGCCGGTCGTCGCCGACCAGCCGGTCAAGACCGATTTCTTCGGAGTTCCGGCGGGGCGGGTCCGCGGGCTCCACCAGACCGGCCGCGGCTACGCCGCCGACGGCGAGCTCGTCTCCTTGACCTTCCGCGCCGCATTGGACGAGGAGCCGGAAGGCGACACCATTACGATCGCCGGGCGCCCAGAGCTGACGGTGAAGCTCCAGGGCACGAACGGAGATCTGGCGACGGTGGCGATGGCGGTCAACGCGGTGCGACGCGTCAAGGCGGCCGCTCCGGGCCTGGTTACCATGCGCGACCTGCCGATCGTCACCGCATCATAGCTCGCGCTGTCCTATCGGCTTCCGCCGCGAGCGGTGGAAGGGCGTGGCTCCCCCCAACTGAAGCGGCCAATGCCACGGTGGGCCGCCATCGGTCTTCTCAGCAACAACTCGTCTCCCTGATCTCTCGCTTCTCGCTTTTCCGCTTACTGGATTGAACGGGTTTTCAATCCGGACTTGAGGCTGCCCGGCGAGGGCCCGGGGTGGGAGGAGTCGAGATGAGAAACATTCGGGATCTGCGATCCGGGGCCTGTCTCTATTTCTTGCTGACGGTCCTGGCGGGAGCGGCCGCTGCCCATGCCCTGAGCGTGACCGTGGGGTCGGTCACCGGCGCGCCGGGCAGCGCCGTTGTGGTGCCCCTGGGCGTCAGCAGCCCGGGAGGCGGGGCGGACCTCTTATTCGAGGTGGACTACGACCCGAGTGTTCTCTCGCTCAGCAGCCTGGCGCCGGGCGCGGCTCTCGGCGGCCGCACATTCGACTGGAACGAGCCCTCGCCGGGAAAGGCCCTGATCGTCGTCTATTCGTCGTCGTGCAGCGCGCTCATCTCGGGAACCCTCATCGACCTCGATTTCACCATCGCCCCCACGGCGCCCACGGGCAAGAGCGCGGTCACCTTGGGCTCGGCGACGGCCTCCGACCCTTCAGATGCGAGCGTCGCCGCTTCCACGGCCGACGGCGGAGTCACGGTTGGCGCGAGCGTCGCGCCGGTCGCGATCCCCACTCTGAGCCGTGGCGCCCTCCTCGCCCTGGGGATTCTTCTTCTTTTCGTGGCCGTGATCCTGTTGGAGCGCCGCCGCCATGCCGTCCACCCGGGGATCGGCGCGGTGGTGGCGCTCCTTTTCTTGGCCCTGGGCGCGCAATACGCGAAGGCGTCCGTGACCCCGGGGGATGCGAACAACGACGGGAGGGTGAATGGCACCGATGCGGCCTGGATCGCGGATCTCCTGGTGGGGAAGAGGGTCTCTCTCCCGGGAAACGGCGACTGTAATGGGGACGCGAAGGTCGATATCCGGGACGTCGCCTGCGTCGAGGCGACCGTGTGCAGCAGCGCCAGCAATGCGCCACCGGTTCTCGCGCCCATTCCTGACCAGACGGTCTTGACCGATCGCCTGCTCTCGGTTCAGGGACACGCAACCGATTCCAGCGCCGGCGCCACCCTGACCTTTTCCTTGATCGGTGCGCCGGTGGGGATGTCGATCGATCCCGCCACCGGCTCGGTCATCTGGGTGCCCCAGACCAGCCAGGCCGGCATCCACGGCGTCACCATGAGCGTTCACGATCAGCACGGCGCGAGCGATAGCCAGAGCTTCTCGGTCGAGGTCACGGCGTTAGGGAAGCCGCCGGTGATCCAGGCGCTCGCCAGCCAAACGCTCCGGCTCGGACAGAGCCTGAGCTTGACCGCGGTCGCCACCGATCCCGACCCCGGCGACACGCTCACCTTCTCGCTCTCCCTGGCGCCTAGCGGAATGACCATCAACGCGACGACTGGCGCCATTGCCTGGACGCCGGCGGCGGGCGATCTAGGAGCGGACGACGTCACGGTCACCGTCACGGACTCGACCGGTCTCTCCGACTTCACGTCGTTTACCGTGACCGTCGTCGCGGTCAACGCGGCGCCGGTGGCGGTCAACGACCAGTACGACGTTCCCGGCGGTCTGCAGTTGAGCATCGCCGCCCCGGGGGTGATGGCGAACGACAGCGATCCCAACGGCGATGCGCTGACGGCAACGCTGGTTAACGGTCCGAGCTATGGCACCGTGAACCTGAGTCCCGATGGCTCCTTCACCTATCAGCGCACCCCCGGCACCACCGAGCCGGATCTGCGATACGTGATCGGCGACAACACTGGCAACAGCTATCATTTCAATACCGTCACGCCTCTGGTGGCTGACCTGGACGGCGATGGTGTTCCAGAGCTGATCTTCGTGTCGGGGTACTACTGCGGTAGCCACCTCGTTGCCTTCCACGGCAGCGACGGCAGTCCCTACTTTGATACTCCCTCCGACTGTTCTGCCTCGAATGCGAACGATTGGATCATTCCCGACGGCGGCGCGCTCGCGGTCGGCGACCTGGACGGCGACGGCAAGCCGGAGATTCTGGCCATCGACGGCTACGCCGGAGGCGGTGGAGATACCTTCAGGCAGCACTTCTACGCCTTTGACCACACGGGAAAGTATCTCTGGACCAGTCAGGACATCGTCGCCGACCAGTCAGGGTTGGTCTCCTCGAGCACCGGCTTCGGCTACTTGACCCTGGCGGACCTCGACGGCGACGGGAAGCCCGAGATCCTGGTCGGTTACAAGGGAAGATTGGCCACGAATTCCCAAGTGAAGCAGTTCGTCACCGTATTCAACCACGACGGCACCATCCGCTGGACCGCTTATGGAAACAACGCCGAAAATGGCAACCAGTATTCAGCTCCGGTGCACGTGGCCGATCTCAACCTGGACGGCAAGCCCGAGGTTCTGTTCGGCGAAGACGTCTACGATGCCGACGGCAACCACCTGTGGAGCGCCGGCGTCAGCAATGTGAAGACCGTGGCGGTGGTCAATCTCAACGACGACCCCTATCCCGAGATCGTCTACAAGGACGGCGACGGCCGTTTCTATGCTTTTGACCACAATGGAAACAAGATCTGGGGACCGGTCTCGGCGCCGGGCGCCTTCGGTGGCTACATCGGTAGCTTCGTGGTCGGGGACATCAACGGCGATGGCCGGCCGGATCTCGTGGGAAGAAACTACAACCAGCTCTCGGCATTGGACGAAGACGGCAATTTGTTGTGGACGACGAACCCGACCGGCGGCATTGCCAAGATGAGCACTCCAGCCGTGTTCGATCTGAATGGCGACGGACATCCGGAAGTCATCTACACCGATGGCTCTGGAAACCTCACGGTCCTCGATGGCGCCACCGGCAAGACCCTCTACGAGGTCCCGACGATCGGACCCGGCGGTGGTCAGCAAGTCATCGCCGACGTCAACGGCGACGGTGCGGCCGACATCCTCGAGGCGAACCACGGGTGGATTTACAGTCCCGCCCTAGCCGTCTACGGCGCCAAGAGCGGCAGATGGATGCCCTCGCGCCCGATCTGGAACCAAGTCGACTACCACATCACCAACGTCAACCCGGATGGCACCATCCCGGCGCATGAGCTCCCCAATTGGCTCCAGCCCGGCCTGAACAACTGTCGGGTCAACGTACCCTTGCCGGGCGAGGAGGGAACCACCGACAGTTTCACTTACAAGGTGAACGATGGATCGCTCGACTCGAACGCGGCGACGGTCTCCTTGCCGGTGAAGAACGCCGACAACCCGCCCGTGATCCTCTCGACGCCGGTGACCCGGGCGACCGCCTCCGTGCCCTACGAGTACGGCCTCCTGGCGCGCGATCCCGACGTCGGCGAAACGCTGACATACGGGCTGGATAGCGGCGATCCGCCGGGGATGGCGATCGATTCGTACGGGATCGTGCGCTGGACGCCCAGCGAAGCGGACCTGGGTGCTCACCAGATCGCCCTTCGGGTGATCGACACGGCCGGACACATCGCTCACCAGGTCTATACCCTGACCGTTTCCCAGCCGGTACCGGTGCCCGACGTCGTCGGGATGACCCCGGCGGCGGCTGGGAGCACCCTTACCGGTGACGGTTTCACGGTGGGGACCGTGACTCAGGCGAACGATCCCACGATCCCGGTGGGTGACGTCGCGGCGGAGCAGCCAGCGGCGGGAACGGCCGCCCCGGTAGGGAGCGCCGTCGATCTAACGACCTCGCTCGGGCCCGGGCCGCAGGACCTCGATCAGGACCACGACGGCTACACGCCGCGCCAGGGAGACTGCAACGACCACGATCCGACGATTCATCCGGGCGCCTACGACATCCCGGGCGACGGCGTCGACCAGAACTGCGACGGCGTGGACGGCACGCTCGCCCCGGTATCGGTCGCGGTGAGCCCCTCGGCTCTCACCTTGTTCGCCGGCGAGTCGGTCGATCTGTCCGCCTATGGCGTGGCGGCCGACGGCACGAGCTGGAACGTCGGATCGCTCGCCACCTGGTCGAGCTCCAGCGGTGCGGCGAGCGTCAGCTCGTCAGGCCGAGTCACCGCGGCGAGCGCGGGAACGGCGACGATCGAGGCCGCGTATTCCGGCAAGACCGGTACGGCGACCGTGAACGTCGTGGCCGCGGAGCCGAGCGACACCCTACCTCCCGCGGTCGCGATCACCGCGCCCACCGACGGCCAGAACATCTACGGCCCGACGACGATCACGGGCACCGCCTCCGACGCCAACTTCGTGCGCTATGAGCTCGCAATCTCGCCCGCCGGCGAGCAGAGCTTCACCCTGCTCAGTACCGGAACCACGCCGGTCACGAGCGGAACCCTGGGGACGCTCGATCCCACCCTGATGCTTAACGGCCTCTACACCCTGAGGCTCACGGTCTTCGACGCCGGCGGCAACCAGGCGAGCGCCGAGGTTACGGTGCAGATCGCCGGCAACCAGAAGGTCGGCAACTTCGCCCTGAGCTTCACCGACCTCAAGGTTCCGATGGCGGGGATCCCGATCGAGATCCAGCGGACGTACGACAGCCGCGACAAGCGCCAGGGAGATTTCGGAATTGGCTGGCGCCTCGGCCTGAAGACCCTGACGATGACCTGTACGTCGTCGCTCGGTTCGGGCTGGAACGTGATCAAGGCAGGGCTCTCCTACGACCTCGTGGCGACGCGCCTCCACCGTTGCACTCTCGTCATGCCCTCGGGGCGCGTCGAGGCCTTCGACTTCGTTCCCGATCCCGCGAGCTCGGTCTTACAGCAGTTCTCCCTGCTCAGGGGCAAGTTCGTGCCCGAGGGCGGAACGCTCGGCACCTTCTCGTCGCTCGACAACATGAACTTCGAGATCCTCGACCCACAGCCCGGGCCGGTCGAGCTGCGCGATGACATCACCGGCAACGTCTACGATCCCAAGACCTTTGTCTACACCATGGAGGGGCAGACCCAATACACGCTCTCCGTGGCCGGTGGCCTCGAGAAGATCGAGGACCCGAACGGCAACTCCCTGACCATCGGGCCGAACGGCATTACCCACTCCTCCGGCAAGAGCGTCACCTTCGCCCGCGACGCGGAAGGGAGGATCACCAGCATTACCGACCCCGCCGGCAACGTCCGCTACTACACCTACTCGGCGACGGGCGACCTCGCTTCCTACACCGACGAGGGCGGCAACACGACGCACTTCTTCTACAACTTCGATCACGGTCTGGTGAAGATCGAAGACCCCCTGGGGCGGCCGGTGGCGCGCAACGACTACGACGCTGAAGGAAGGCTGATCGCGACGAC
>JBJKRB010000066.1:0-11427 GCA_046704885.1 Thermoanaerobaculia bacterium
AACGGCATGTACGGCATGATCCTGGTCGAGCCCGAGCGCGGCCTGCCGCCGGTCGACCACGAGTACTACGTGATGCAGAGCGAGTTCTATGCCGGCCCCCTGACCTTCCAGGGAGCCAAGGGTTGGCAGGCGTACTACGGTCTGTCGACCGCGACGCCGAGGATTCTCTCGGGGATGCTCACCCCCGAGCCTCAGACCCTCACCTACAACCGCGACGCGGCGCTCGCCGAGCAGCCAACCTTCGTGGTCTTCAACGGGTCGTACACGGCGCTTCGTCCGCCCCATGAGCTCACCGCCCGGAGCGGCGAGACGGTACGCATCTATTTCGGCGACATCGGACCCAACCTCGACGCCTCCTTCCACACGATCGGGGAGATCTTCACCCGGGTGTGGAGGAACGGGGGACTGGTCGATCCGCCCTCACACGGCCTCCAGACGGTGCTGGTCCCCGCCGGGGGCGCGGTGGTCACCGACATGACGGCGGGCCCTCCCGGCGACTACTCGTTGGTCGATCACTCGATCTTCCGGGTCTTGAAAGGCGCCTTCGGGGTGCTGAGGGTGAAAGCCGCGGACCACTAGCCGCGTACTCGGAAGAGGGCGCCCGGTCGTTAGAGCCACTTCGGCCGGACGCCCTCGGTTTCCTTCTCGCCGGAGGCTCTCGCCGGTGCGGGGCCTCCGCCTGTCAGGCGCCGAGCCTGGGCCTACTTGAAGAGGCCCAGGAGACGCAAGATGAAGATCAGGATGATCGCGCCGGCGAAGGCGATCACGAAACGCAGGAAGCCGCCGGTCGCCGCGATTCCCATGAGCCCCGCGATCCAGAAGCCCAGGAACGAGCCGATTACGCCGATGATGATGTTGGCGATGATGCCCATCTGGGCGTTGGTCTTCATGACGATGCTCGCCAGCCAGCCGACGATGCCGCCGATGATCAAGGTGATGATCCAACCCATGTGTTCCCCCCTTCGTGATTCGATGGAACCGCTAACGTCGGCGGGCGCACGCCGCGTCCGCCAACCCTGCCGGGGCAGGCTCTCTTAACCGAGAGCCTTGCCCGCCATCTTCAAGATGTCGTCGAGCGGGTTGCCGTCGCCGTCCATGTCGAGCATCGAGGCGAGGCCCCCCTGAGCCGAAGATGAGCCGCTCGTCGTTCCGCCCCCCGCGCCTCCGCTCTGCGGGCTCCCCTGGCCGCCGAGAAGGCTGCCCAGAAGATTGCCCAGGCCTCCGCCGCCCGCGGCGGGAGCGCTCCCGCCAGAGGCCGCCGCGTGCTGCTTCGCCATGTAGCCGGCGACCGCCATCGCGAGCATCGGGAGCATCTTCTTCAAGACCTCGGGGGCGAGCCCCGACTGCGTCGAGGCGTGCTGCGCCACGGTGCGGCTCACGTCCTTCGAGCCGAAGATCTGGCCCAAGATCTGGTTGCCGGGAGCAGTGTTCGTGGGGTGCTCTCCCAGCACCTCATCGAGCAAGCCGCCACCGCCGAGCTCACCCAGCAGACCGGTCAGCCCGGAGAGGCCCGAGGGGTGGCCTTGCGCCTGCTTCTTCAAGCCCCCGAGAATCGCCGGGGCGAGCGCCGCGGCACCGCTCTTGGCCTGGTTCTCGTCGATGCCGAGCTCGCTGGCGATCGACTTGAGACCGCCCATCTCGGAAAGAATGTTCATCACGTCCATTGCGCTCTCCTTGCGTAAACGCTCGTTCCTGGCGGGTCGCGCCCGCTCCCGAGGCTCGCCGGTTGAAGTTGAATGAGCTTGTCTGAACCGCGATCGAGTATACCTCGCGGAGCCCTGGCAGGCCGATGCTGGTCCCCAGTTTTCGCGGTCGAGCTCGAAACGAGAAGCGAAAACCGGCAACCCGCCGATGATATTGTCGTAGACAGACTTATGGAGGTTATCCCCGGGGGCCGGCTGTGATGAATATAGAGCCGGGCGCAACGCTTCTCCACTACCGTCTGCTGCGTCGACTGGGCGCCGGCGGGTTCGGCGAGGTGTTCGAAGCCGAGGACACCAAGCTCGGCCGCAGCGTCGCGATCAAGTTTCTGAACGAGAAGGCCGCCAAGCATCCGCAGGCGCTCGAGCGCTTGCGCCGTGAGGCGCGCGCCCTGGCCTCGCTGCAGCATCCCGCCATCGTCACCATTCACGCCATCGAAGAGGTCGACGGCCAGCTCTTTCTGGTCATGGAGCGCATCGAGGGGACAACCCTGCGCGAGCTCCTGCGCAAGGGAGCTCTGCCCGCCGATCGCCTTCTCCCTCTCGCTCTGCGCGTAAGCGAGGGAATGGCGGCGGCGCACGCCCAGGGCATCGTCCACCGCGATCTGAAACCGGGCAACATCATGATCGGCCCCGACGGACGGCCGAAGATCCTCGACTTCGGGCTCGCGCGTCTCGAGGCACCGATGGAATCAGAGGCGCCGACCGTGGCCGGCGAGCCCCTGACCCAGGCCGGCGCCGCCGTGGGGACCTGGGACTACATGGCTCCGGAGCAGATCCAGGGCGAGGCCGCGGATGCGCGCTCGGACGTCTTCGCCCTGGGGTCCCTCCTCTATGAAGCGGCGACGGGGGTGCGCCCCTTCGTGGGACCGACTGCCGCCGACATCGCCGACGCCATTCGCCGCTACGATCCCCCATCCCTGCGTCAGCTTCGTTCTGACCTGCCCGTGAGCTTCGTCGACCTCGTTCACTGGTGTCTGGAGAAGAAACCGGAAGACCGGCCCGCTGACGCCCGCGTTGTCCACGACACGCTGGGAGGACTCCTGCGAGCGGTCGAGCGAGACTCGGCGAGCACCGCCGCCGCTTCCCGCGCCTCGGTCGCCACCGCGGCCACCCAAGTGACGCCGCCGAAGCGCGGGCACCGGATCGCCTGGATCGCGGCCGCGCTCGTCGCGATCCTCGCCGTGGCCGGCTTTGTCTGGTATCGCTGGTTCGAGCGCGCGCCGCAGGTACCCACCGCGGTCGCCGTCCTTCCCTTCGCCAACCTGAGCGGCAACCCCGACCTCGAGCACCTGGCGCGAGGCATACCCTCCGGTCTCATTACCCGGCTCGCCCAAGTCGCCGGTCTCGAGGTCCTGAGCCGTTCGGAGACCTGGAGCGCGGCCGGAATGAAGCTGCCGCCGGCGAGGCTCGCTCAGAAGCTCGGGGTCGCGAGCCTCGTCGAAGGGGAGCTCCGCGGAGACGAGAAGAAGCTCGAGGTCGACATCCGTCTCACCGATGCAAGCTCCGGCGTGGTGCTCTGGTCCCAGGGCTTCAGCGGCAGCGCCGGGGACATCTTCGCCCTGCAGCGGGAGATCGCGGTGCGGCTGACCCGCGTGCTGGCGGTGCCGCTCTCGGCGGCGGAACGGCAACGGATGGCCAAGGATCCCACCACCTCGCTCGCCGCCTACTCCTTCGATCTGCGCGGCGAGCAGTCGCTCGCCGACGCGACCGACGAGCAGGGAGCGGAGCTCGCCGTCTCTCAGTTCCGCGAGGCGTTGCGCCGCGATCCGGATTTCGCTCTCGCCCACGCGGGGCTGGCCGAGGCCCTCGTCCGGCTGCACCAGGATCGCCCCGAGGCCGCACTGCTCGAGGAGGCGGATCGGGAGGCCCACCGGGCCTTGAAGCTCGACCCTGCGCTGGGACCGGCGCACGTCGCCCTAGCGCGAGTGGCCCGCGCCCAGGGACACCCCGAGAGCGCCATCAAGGAGCTCAAGGGAGTCGTCTCCTCGCTCGCCCAGCCGGACGAGGCCTACCGCGACCTCGCGGTGGCCTACCAACAGATGGGGGATCTCGATCAGGCGGAGGACGCGCTGCGCCTGGCCGTCGCGAGCGCCCCGGATTACTGGCTGGACTGGGAGAAGCTCGGTGGGCTCTTGATGCGAAAAGGGAGCTATGACGAAGCGCGCGCGTCCTACGAGCGAGCCGGGGCTCTCGCCCCGGAAGGGGTGAAGTGGCCGGAGCTCAATCTCGCCACCCTCGAGCTCTTCCTGGGGCAGTTTCAAGCGAGTCTCAACGCCTACGAGCAGGCCGGAGCTCTGAGTCTCACCACTCGTAGCGCGGGAGTGGCGAGCAACGTCGGAACCGCGTACTTCTATCTCGGAGATCTCGACAAGGCAGCGGAGTACTACCGCCGCGCCGTCGATCTCGACCCGGACAACGACGCTCTTCGCCGCAACCTGGGCGACATGCTCCTCCGCTTGAGAAAGAAGGGAGAAGCCGCCGAGCAGTACCGAAGCGCTCTTGCACTCGTCGACAAGCGCCTCGAGCAGACGCCGGGAGATCGAGCCCTTCTTCTTTCGAAAGCCGTCTACGCGGCCAAGGTGGGGCTGTGCCCCGAAGCCCTCGCCACCGCCGACGGGCTCGAGAAAGAGCACGCGGCGGTGGGCGAGGACGCGAGAAGCTTGGCCGAGGCGTACGCCCTCTGCGGCAAGAGCGACAAGGCGCTCGCCGCGATTCGGGCGGCGATCGCGAGCGGGGTGACGCCTAAGAGCCTCGCTCCCGAGGCCGAGTTCGAATCGCTCCGCAGCGATCCTCGCTTCCAGAAGCTCGTTGGCCGCGGAAGCTCCACCGGCCCCGGCGCTAAGGCAAGATGATGATCTTGGGGTCTATCTGGCAGAGCGTTTCCGTCGGTTGCCCCTTCTCGCACTTCTTGACCGTCACGCTGTAGTTCCAGTCTCCTTGCTTGGTGGCGTTCGCGGAGGGTATTTGCTTCCCGTTGCAGGGAATCGTGAAAGTCGTCTTCCCACCGAGGGAACCGGGGCCGCCATCCTTGGCCTTCTGGTCGATGACCCATTCATAGTCCTCACTCTCGTCCTGCTTCTTCCACGTAATGTTGTGGGGCCCCTTGGTCGCGACGTAGATCGTGACTGGGGTGGGGGGATCGAGGGCTATGCACGGCTTCGCGGTGGAGTCGTACTTCAGGGTGACGACAGCCGGGGGCCCCGTCTTCTCTGGAGCTGGAGCTGGAGCTGGGGTTTGGGTCGTGGTCTTGGCCGGCGCCGGCGCCTCTTGCTTGGGCCCGGAACAGCCCGCGAGCGCCACGACCGTCAAGATGAGGACTTCCATGATCAGAAAACGTTTGGTCATGATTCCCTCCTTTCTGATGAGTCCGGACAGCGATGGAAGCCGGCTACGATTCCCGCCCACGGGACGGTCGCCGCGCTCTATCGCCCGATGTCCAGACTTCTATTGAGGAAAGTCTACAACAGGCGGGCGGGAAGGGCTCGGGCGCGATTGGGAGGCGCTCGGCGGCTCGGATCTCTGATCGGCCCGGAAGTCTCGCTTCCGGGGTCTCAGTGGACATCCGGGTAAAGAGAGCTCGGGATAGTATCTTTGGCCCGCGGCATCTTGTGGCCGCGCTTCCATGGGGTAGATCTCGATGAGGATCGAGCCTGGCGCAACGCTTCTTCACTACCGAATCCTCCAGCGCCTCGGTGCCGGTGGAATCGGTGAGGTCTTTGAGGCGGAGGACAGCAAGCTCGGCCGCCGGGTCGCGATCAAGGTCCTTCAGCCCAAGAGCGCGGACCACCCCACCGCGATCGAGCGCTTCCGTCAGGAGGCGCGAGCCCTGGCCTCATTCCACAACCCCGGGATCGTCACGATCCACGCCATCGAGGAAGTCGACGGCCAGCTCTTTCTGGTGATGGAGCGGGTCGAAGGCGTGACCCTGGCGGAAAAGCTCCGCAAGGGCCCCTTGCCGGCCGAAGCTCTTCTCGATCTCGCCCTGCACGTCACCGCCGCGATGGGCGTGGCGCACGAGCGGGGGATCGTCCACCGCGATCTGAAGCCGGGCAACATCATGATCGGGCCCGACGGCAAGCCGAAGGTCCTCGACTTCGGCCTCGCGCGTCTCCTCCAACCCCTGGAGCCTGAGGCCCTGACCATGGACTCCGACGGCCTGACCCAAACCGGCGCCGCCGTCGGCACTTGGAAGTACATGGCTCCCGAGCAGATCCGCGGGGAGCCCGCCGACGCGCGCTCGGACGTCTTCGCCCTGGGCGCCGTCCTCTACGAGGCGGCCACCGGCAACCGGCCCTTCCCGGGACCGACCAGCGCCGACGTCGCCGACGCGATTCTGCGCCACCAGCCGCCTTCCCTCCGGGAGATGCGCCCGGACCTGCCCGCGAGCTTCACCGATCTCGTCCACTGGTGCCTGGAGAAGAAGCCCGAGACCCGGCCCGCCAACGCCCGCGTCATGCACGACTCGCTGGCCGGGCTGCTGCGCGTCGTGGAGAGGGATTCGTTGAGCGCCGCCGCTCAGCGCCGCTCGCAGAGCGCTTCCGGTCCTCCGCTCCTCGAGCGCAGCGGTTGGCGCAGCTCGACCCGGTGGATTTTCATCGCGATGGTCGCGGTCATGGCAATCGTCGTCGTCGGAGGGTACCGCCTGCTGCGGCGCCCGGCGCCGATCCCCACCGCGGTCGCCGTTCTCCCCTTCGCCAACTTGAGCGGCAATCCAGAGCTCGATCATCTGGCGCGGGGGATTCCGGCCGGCCTCATCAATCGATTGGCGCAGGTCGCGGGTCTCGAGGTCTTGAGCCGCCTGGAGAGTTGGGGCAGCGGCGATAAGAAGCTTCCTCCCGAGCGGCTCGCCCGCAAGCTCGGGGTCGCGAGCCTGGTCGAGGGTCAGGTCCACGGAGAGGGAGACAAGCTCGAGGTCGACGTTCAGCTCACCGATGCCGGGTCGGGGGTGGTCCTCTGGTCCGAGAGCTTCGCGGGAAGCGCCGCGAAGATCTTCGACCTGCAGCGCCAGATCGCCCTACGGCTGGCGCGCGTGCTCGCGGTTCCGCTCTCGGCGGCGGAGCGCCGGCGCATGGCCAAGGACCCCACGAGCTCGCTTGCGGCCTACTCCTATGACTTGCGCGGCGAGCAATCGCTCGCCGATGCGACGGATGCCCAGGGTCTCGCGATCGCGGCGACCCAGTTTCGCGAGGCGCTGCGACGTGATCCGTCGTTCGCCCTGGCTCACGCCGGGCTGGCGGAGACTCTCGTCCGCCTGAATCAGGATCGTCCCGACGCCGCGCTGCTCGAGGAGGCGAACCAGCATGCTCATCGGGCTCTCGAGCTCGATGCCGCCCTGGGGCCGGCGCAAGTCGCGCTCGCCCAGGTAGCCCGCGCGCAGGGGCACCCGGAGAGCGCGATCAAGGAGCTCAAGAACGTCGTCGCCTCGCTCAGCGAACCTGACGAGGCGTACCGGGAGCTCGCCTCCGCCTACCAACAGATGGGAGACCTCAAGCAGGCGGAGGAGTCCTTGCGACTGGCGATCGCGAGCGCCTCGGATTACTGGTTGAACTGGGAGACGCTCGGTTCCTTCCTGTTGCGCCAGGGCCGCTACGACGAGGCTCGGCAGGCTCTCGAGCACGCCGCCGCGCTCGCCCCCGCGGGTATCAAGTGGCCGGAGCAAAATCTCATCACGATCGATCTCTTCCGTGGCCACTGGCAGGCGGCCGTCGACGCCTTCGAGAAGGTCGGAGGGGGGACGCGCGACCCCACCGTGGCGAGCAACATGGGGACCGCCTATTTCTACCTCGGCCGCTTCGACAAGGCGGAGAGCCTCTATCGCCGTGCCGTCAACCTCGACCCGGCCAACTTCCAGGTGCGGCGTAACCTGGGAGACGTGCTGCTCCGCCTAGGCAAGAAGCAAGCGGCGACTGAGGAGTACCGCACCGCGCTCGATCTCGTCGAGAAGCGGCTGGAGCAGACGCCGAAGGACCACTCCCTTCTCCTCTGGAAGGCTCTCTACGCCGCGAAGGCGGCGAGCTGCCCCGAGGCTCTCGCCACCGCCTCCACGCTGGGCAAGAAGAGCGCGGTGGTGGGCGAGAGCGCACGGTTTCTCGCCGAGACCTACGCCCTGTGCGGCAAGACCGATCAGGCCCTGGCCGCCATCCAGGCGGCGCTCGCGAGCGGCATCACGCCCCAGAGCCTCGCGCCCGAGCCCGAGTTCGACTCGCTGCGCGCCGACCCGCGCTTCGAGAAGCTCGTCGGCCCCGGCGCCGCCGGCAAACCCTCCGCTAAGGCAAAATGATGACCTGGGGGTCGAGCTCGCAGATCGGCGTCGGCGAGGGGCGACCGTTGACGCAAGAGTAGACGCTCACCTTGTAATTCCAATTACCGGTGCCGATGGGCGGGTTGGGCGTCTTGGTGCTCTTTTTGCCGTTGCAGGTGATCGGCGGGATCGTTCCCGGCAGCAGGTTCACGCCATCGTTCTTGTGGGTGATGATCCATTGGTGATTGTCGTTGGAGTCGCGCACGATCCACTGGACGAAGGAAGGATTCTTGCTCTTCCAGATGGTCGTGGGGTCGTCGGAGACTTTGATCGTGCACGATCCTTCACTGACCTGGAGCTCCAGATAGACGTCACGGTACTGTGGAGTCTGCGCCACGATGGGACCGGACGCGAGCGCCAGGACCGCCGCGACAAGAATTGCCGTGATCGCGAAATGCTTGCTTCTCATGGTTCCCTCCCTTTCCATTTCATCTTCCTATGAGCGACGGTGCTTCGACCGGTTGCATGGGGGCCACGGCCGCGCCGCATCTCGATTGGTCTGAACATCCGGAAATCGGAGCGGGAGTATACAGGAGAAGGGGTGGACGAAGGCGGCGGCCGCGCGGACGGTGCACGGCCGGCCGCTCCGCTTACCCCTCATTCGGCCGCGTCGCTCGCGGGCTCGCGCCCGGCGCCCTTGTCGTGGAACTCGCGCCAGAAGCGCTCGCGCTCCTCGCGGGAGAGGCCCTGCCAGCGCTCGGCCATGCGCCCCATTCCGCGATGGCGGAAGTGGCGGCCCGGCCCGTGGCCGCGTCCGACGCCGCCAAAGAGGATGCGGCACAGCAACAAGAGCCCCAGCGCCTGCCAGAAGGCGATATGGGGCCAGCCGAAAAGCGCGGGGAGAAGCCAGTTCCACAAGAGCATCACCACCCAGCCGCCGAGCGCGATCAGGGCCGCGACCCCGAGAATGGCGAGCGGCGCGATCCAAACCAGTTTCTTTCTCATCGTTTGCTCCTCACGTTCTTGTTAATCCTCGTTCCCCTGTTCCCACTCCCGGTGGATGCGCGCCAGACGGCGGCGCAGATAGAGGACCGCGTAGCGTTTGCGCGCCAGCAGCGTGTTGACGTTGACCCCGGTGCGAGCCGCGATCTGCTTGAAGCTCTTGCCCGCGACCTCGTGCGCCAGGAAGACCTGGCGCTGCTCGGCCGGAAGCTCGGCGAGCGCCCGGGAGATCGCCTCCAGGAGCTCGGCCCGCGCGAAAGCGTCCTCCGGGTTACCATCCGGCGAAGGCAGGAGCTCGGCCAGGAGGAGAGGCTCCCCCTCGCCGTCGCCGAGCGCTTCGGCGGAGCGGGGTTCGCGCCCCCTCTTGCGGAAGAGGTCGGTGATCCGGTTGCGCGCCACCTCGAAGAGCCACCCGACCACGTGGTCGACCGGCATCATCAACCGGTTGGCCTCGACCAGCTCGGCGAAGACCTCTTGCATCAGGTCCTCGACGTCGGCCGAGTCGGGCACCCGGCGGCGGATGAAGTTGCGGAGCCGCCCGCCCTCGCGAGCGAAGACCTCGCCGATTCGCCGGTCCTGCTCGCCTACGTCGCTCATCGGGGGAAGGCTCGCCGTCTCACGCATCCACCCTCTGAAGACGCTCGAGAAGCGAAAATATTGTAGGGATTTCCGCGGCGCCGCTCTTCCATCCAAGGAGCTCACGGCGATTCCGGATGAGTTGTGCGGCGGGAGACGTCGCGTGACCCGCGCTCGCGCCCGCGGCTAAATCTTGCGGACGAGGCCCAAGGCAGCCCCGGCAAGGAGAAGGATGAGTGCCGTCAGGCCCCAGGGCGAAAGGGCCGGGATCGCCAGGCTCCCGTTCGTCAAGCCCGCGCAGACCGTGCTCAGGTTGGGGTCGGTCCGCGGGTCGAAGCTCCCTTGCGCCAAAACCGGTGAGGCCTCGGCTTGCGCCACCTCCTGCGTCGGAGTCCCAGAGGGCGCTGCTGAAAGGTCGTAGATAACGACCTTCACGGGCGCAAAGGTGAGATCGGCAATGTGTTTTACGGTGTTGATTGGGAATGTCCCCGTATAGATACCCGAGTTAACACTGAAAAGATTCGCAGTGGGTGCGTGGAAGTACCATGACCAGTACCCGATAGCGGTGCCAGAACCGTCGTAGACCACCCCCGCGACCCAGTCGTTCCCTGCTCCGTCGTCTTGGGTCGTCGCGGACCAGGAGAAGGAGACCCCGATTGTGCTTGTCGAACAGCTCGAGCCCGCAACAGTTTGATCAGGGAAAGTCAAGGGACCTTCCCAGGTCGCGGCGCCAAGCGCTGCGGCCCCCGCGGTCAGCGTGAGTGCGGCGATCGCTGCAAACGGCGAGAACAGCTTCGATCGATGCATCATCCCCCCTTGTCCAGCCTCGAGGCAGGCGAACGGTTCTGTAGTCGCGGAGCTCCGGTAGTCATCGGCGGAAACCCAAAGACCCCTTCCCATCCTCCGCCGGAAGAATCTGCGAGGTAACGAACTCCAAAGAAGAATGCTACTCCTTCGCCGAGTGGATCACAACCGTTCAACCGCCACTTTGCACCGCTTCTCACCTGATCTGAAGAAGAGCATTGGCGAGCTCGACTTGAGGCCGATCGCCTAGGTTATCCCGTGTTCGGCGAGGAGCCCGGCGACGGCGTCGCGGCTGGCGGAGTAGGCGCCCCACACCGACTCGCACCAGGCATCGATCGCCACCTTCCGCGCTCCCCCTTGGGATGCCGCGAGCACCCTCTTGGCCGTTACCCGGCCACGCTTGGCGGGGAGCGGAAAGGTGGGCCACTTCTCCTCCTGTTCCGCTAGCTGCATGTGGACGCGTTGCACCGCGCGCCCGGAGAAGTCACGCTCGACGTGGAGATAGAGGCCGACCAGAGCGAAGGCGAGAGCCATCGGCTTGGTGCCGTCGTGGGCGTGCTGCGCGGTCCAGGCGTCGACCACGTGCTGATGGATGAAGTCGGGATCGCGGAGCGACAGCGTGTAGGCCTGGAGCTGCCAATAGAGCTCTTCCTGCGGTTGCTTCTCTTCGATCATGGGGAGGCCGTGCCCTCATGTTACCGCGGCCGGCGGAGCGAGGAGCGACGGCCGGCGGGGGCCAGTCACTTCAGGCCCTTCGGCCGCCCGTGGGGCCCCCGGCTTCGCGACCGTATCCCAGGGTCCTCGCTCAGGCTGTGGGCCCAGGGAGCCCTCGCTCGCGGCCGCCCCACGGACTAGGTCCTTGGCGTGCAGCGGCGACCGGCTGGTCGCCCTGTCGGGGTACACGAACCATGTTGCGGGCGAGGCAAGCCTCGCCCCTACATCCTTTGGATGATTCCCGATCGTTTCGGCCGGCACGGGGGTGTTTGGCCTCAGGACATGGGTAACACAATGGTCCGGAGACATAGGTAACACTTTTGAGACTCGAGGATACCTCTGATGGAGTCGTGGGGGGGGGGGGGGGGGGGGGGGGGGGGGGGGGGG
>JBJKRB010000067.1:0-31785 GCA_046704885.1 Thermoanaerobaculia bacterium
TCTTCGGCGCTCTCGGTCCGCTCAGCTCCGCCGCAGGACTCCGAGCGCGCCGGCCGCGAGGAGCAGGCCCAAAAGGGCCAAACCCTTGAAGCTCAGCGCTGGAATCGTCGTGACTGGCAAGAACCCCGGTAACTCGTAGGCGCCAATGTCGCAAATAAGGCTACTGTTCGTGTCACCGTCCTGCGGTCGCGCGACGAGGCGCTGGTCGATTGACGGGCAGCCGGAGTTGGTGCCTGTGTCGATCGCCGAGGAGCCGGCGAGCAACTCCATCGTCTGGGTGAGGCCGCCGTTGTCCTGCAGGGGACCGAGAAGGGGGTCGGTGTCGAGATTACCCGCCCCGCAGATGGCGTCGGTGATCGCCGCGCACCCGCCTTCGACCACACTGTAGGCGATCGTCGTCGTCGCGAGATAGTTGAAGATCTCAGAACCCGCGGTGCTTGCCGTGTCGCCCCACAGGATCACGTTTGTCAGGGTCGGGTTACACGTGCCAGTGTCGCCGTTGTCGTAGATCGCGCCGCCCTGGCCAGCGCTGTTGGCGTTGAAGGTGACGTTGACGAGCGTCGGGCTGCTCGTGCCGCCGTTGGTGCCTTCGTTGTGAATGGCGCCGCCGTCACCGGCACTGTTGTCCGTGAACGTCACATTGGTCAGGGTCGGGCTGGCCGTGCCACCACACTCCCCACAGTCGGTGTCGTCGGAGCCGTAGTTGAACATCGCGCCGCCGGCGCCAGCGCCGTCGGCGCTGTTGCCGCCGAAGGTCACGCGGTTGAGCACCGGGCTGCTCTCGCCGTAGTAGTCGCCGTAGTTCATGATCGCGCCACCGTTGTAGGCGTGGTTGCCGCTGAAGGTGACATTGGTCAGGGTCGGGCTGGAGGTTCCGTAGTAGCCGTCATTGAAGAGCGCGCCGCCGAGAACCGCGCTATTGCCGCTGAAGACGAGGTTGGAGAGGGTCGGGCTGCACTCGCCGGGGCTCACCTCGCCGTTGCAGTAGAGACCACCGCCAGAATTGTAGGAGGGACCGGTGTCCGCGTTGCCGGCGGTGACGGTGAATCCGTCCAGCACGGTCGACATGGTGATCGCCGTGCTCACGCCATCCATGTACACCACGTGGTGGCTATTGCCGCCATTATGGGTTGCGTCCACCGTCTCGTCGACGCCGTTGGCGTTGACGTTGTCGTCGCCGTCGATATCGCCAGAGAGCACGGTGACATTCGCCACGGGATTGCGTTGACCAAGCGAAGCTTCCCCGCCCGCGAAGCCGCCGTACACCTTGACGCCGGGCTTCACTTGGAAGCTCACCGTGCGATCCGTGGTGGCGGTGGGCTTGAAGACCCCCGCCGCGACCCAGACCTCCTTGCAGTTCCCATCGGTGAGGGCCGACTGGAGATCGGTGTAGGCCGTCCCCCAGTTGTTCCCGTTGCCGGGCGCGGCAGCGCTCTTGTCGACGTAACAGCGCGGGCCGGTCGCCGCCAAGGCGGCCCGGTCATCGAGAACGGCGCCACCGCCGATCGCGACGAAGAGTGCGACTACACAAAGATGCGAGCCAGCCGTTGCCATCTCTCACCTCCTGCTCAAGATCGCGGCCCGGTGTTACTCACACCCGAACGACCATCCACTCCACCCGGCCACTTCAAGAAAGACTGCTCTTCAAGTCTGGCGCGGAGCCTACTGTGAAATTACGGTGAAAGCAATAGCCAAATATTTCCCCGAGAGGAGATCCTGAGGGAACCGCCACACGCGGTGCCAGGCACTTTTTCAAAAGTGCCTGGCACCTTACCTGAATAAGAAGAATTCGAGAGTCGAAGTCTGGCGCTTTCGAATCGCTCAGGTCCGCCGTAAGAGCGTGAGCGCACCGGCCGGTAAGACCAAGCGCGGGAGAGCGGGCGGCTCGCAATCTAGCGGCGCCAGCCGCTCTTGATCGCTTCCTGGGCCTCGCGGTCCATGGTGCGCTCGCGCTCGGCCTGGCGCTTGTCGTGGAGCTGCTTGCCGCGGACCAGGGCGATCTCGACCTTGATGAGGTTGCCCTTGAGGTAGACGCGTAGCGGAACCACGGTCAGTCCCTTGATCATGATCCGGCCGAAGAGCTTGTCGACCTCGCGCCGGTGCAAGAGGAGCTTCCTCGGGCGCTCGGGCTCGTGGTTCTCGCGGTTGCCGTGGGTGTAGGGGCTGATGTGGGCGCCGATCAGATAGGCCTCGCCGTCCCGAACCTCGACGTAGGAGTCCTTGAGCTGGACCTTGCCCTGGCGCGCCGCCTTGACCTCGGTCCCTTGCAAGGCAATTCCCGCCTCGAAGGTCTCCAAGATCTCGTACTCGTGCCGGGCGCGCCGATTGGCGGCCAGCGGACGGATGGTCGGACGATCCCCTGCCATGGCAGCGAAAGTCTACAACGGCGCCCGCTCTCCGCCGGTAGCGGAAACGACGGCGCGGGTGAAGGAATCCGGCTACACTGCTAGAGTCCGATTCATGACGGGACGTCTGGCCGCCTTCGCCTTAGCCGCGCTCTTCGGAGCGCAGGTCGCTCCCGCCGCCCATATTGCCGATCTCCACGTTCGTCTCGAGCAGCGGGAGGTCGTCGTCGGGTTCAATCTCGAGGACGTGTTCACCCCCCAGTTCATCGATCGCATCCAGAGCGGCCTCCCCACCGGCTTGACCTACGACATCCAGCTCCACCGGGACCACATCCGCTGGTGGGACCACAAGCTCCAGGCGACCTCGCTCCGGGTCGTCGCCATGTACAACGCGGTGACCCGCGAGTATCTGGTCAACTACAAACAGAACGGCAAGCTGGTCGAAAGCCGCGTGGTGCACAGCCTCGACGACCTCAAGACCGCGATGACCCACGTCGCGGGCCTCAAAGCCTTCACCCTCGACGACCTGCCCCACGACTGGCGCCTTCTGGTTAAGGTGCAGGCCGAGCTCGGCTCGCGCACCATCCTCTCGCTCATCCCCGTGACGGTGACCACCGATTGGGTCCAATCCCGCAAGTTCCGGGCCCCTGCGGGACCGGACGACTGACATGGATTTCCGCGAGCAGCTGCGGAGACGGCGCAAGGACAACCGTTGGATCGCGGGAAGCCTCTTCGTACTGCTGATCGTCTTCACCGGCATCTACTACCTCGTCCAGCACAGTCGCGACCTGCCCGTGGTCCTGCTGAACAATCGGGTGCTGCTCTTCGTCCTCTGGTACATCAACGTCGTCCTCATCCTCGCCGTCTTCTTCGTCCTCGCGCGCAACCTCTTCAAGCTCTTCGTCGAGCGCTACCACCGCTTCCTCGGATCGCGCTTCAAGATCAAGCTCGTCTTCACCTATATCGGTCTGTCCCTGGTTCCCACCATGCTCCTCTTCGTCTATGCGACGGAGCTGCTGCAAGGAGGGGTTGACCGCTGGTTCAACACGCCGGCGGTCAAGCAGGTGCTCGAGCAGGGGCACGCGGTGGCGGAAGCGATGAACGACCGCATCGTCGCCGCGAACCGGCGCGACGCGGGATGGGTATTAAGGGAGATCTCCGGCATGGATCTCGCCGACATCCACCGCCGTCCCGAGCTCGCGCGCAAGCTCCGCGCCTTTCGCGAGAACCTGGCCCTCGACGTTCTCGAGGTGTACGAGAACGGAGAGTTCCTGCACGGAGTGGTGAACTCGCAGTCCGGCTTGACCGATCTGCCGGAGCCGGGGAGCGGGCTGCTCCGCGACGCGATGGAGAACGAGACCGCCACGCGGGTGCTCAACATATCCGGCAACCGCGGCAGGATGATCCTCACCGCCGTGGCCAGCAAGGGCGGTGGCGGACCGCCTCTCGAAGTCGTCGCGGGAACCCTGCTCGGCCCGCAGCTCGCGCACCAGAGCGAGCAGCTGATCGACGCCTACCAGGGCTACCGCCAGCTCGAAATGCAGAAGGGCGAGATCAAGGCGAGCTATCTCCTCACCTTCCTGATGGTGACTCTGCTCATTCTGCTGTTCTCCTCTTGGGCCGGCCTCTATCTCGCCAAGCGCGTGACCGTGCCCATTCAGGCCTTGGCGGACGGCACCCGGCGAATCTCGAGTGGGGACCTCGATCATCCCGTCGAGGTCGCCGCCGACGACGAGCTCGGGGTCCTCGTGGACTCGTTCAACACGATGACCGCGGAGCTCAAACGCAGCCGCGAGCTCCTCGAGATGAGCAATCAGCGCCTGACCGCGACCAACGAGCGGCTGGCGGAGGAACGGGCGTTGATCGCGGCGGTGCTCGAGAACGTAGCGGCGGGCGTAGTGTCGATCGATCGCGACGGCAAGATCTTGACCTTCAACGGTGCCGCCCTCCAGATGCTCAGGCAGCGCGAGACCGCCGTCCTCGGGCGACCGGTCGGTGAGGTCTGGGCCGACCCCGAGAGAGCCAAGCTCGCGGCGCTCTTCGCCGAGCCGGCAAGCCCCGGAGCGCGCACCACGCGCGAGGCCAGGTTGCTCCTCGGCGGCGAGTGGAAGACCTTCGAGACCAAGATCACCGCCATGGGGGAAGGCGATCGCCTGAGCGCCAAGGTCATGGTCCTCGAAGATCTGACCGAGCTCATCAAGGCCCAGCAGCTCGCGGCGTGGAGCGAAGCGGCGCGGCGCATCGCGCACGAGATCAAGAACCCGTTGACTCCCATCCGCCTGGCCACCGAGCGGCTCGTACGCAAGGCCGAGCAGGGGGATCCCAATCTCGCCGCGGAGGTGGCGAGCAGCGTTGACCTCATCGGCAGCGAAGTCGAGACCATGAAGGCGTTGGTGGACGAGTTCTCGCGCTTCGCTCGCATGCCGGCGCCGCGCCTGCACGAGGTCGATCTGCGCGATCTCGTCAAGGAGATCGTGCATCTCTATTCGGGGATCAAGGAAGGGGTGGCGGTCTCCGCCGACGTCGAGTTCCAAGCCAGCAACGTCTGGGTCGACGGCGAGCAGATCAAGCGGGCGTTGATCAACCTCCTCGACAACGCGATCGAGGCGACCTCAGCTCCGGGACAGGTCGACCTAAAGGTCGCGCGACGCGACGGCAAGGTCGAGATCGTGGTCGCCGACACCGGTTCGGGGATTCCGCTCGAGGACAAGAAGAAGCTCTTTCTCCCCTACTTCTCCACCAAGGGACGGGGCACCGGGCTCGGGCTCGCCATCGTCCATCGCATCGTCGCCGACCACGGAGGCACGATCCGGGTCGAGGACAATTCCCCTCACGGCACCGTCTTCACTGTCGAGCTTCCCGCCACTTAGGACGGCGGCGCGGGGCGAGTCCGTATAATTCGCGCATGGCCAATCCGCAACAGAGGATCGAAGCACAGCTCAAGGAAGCGCTCAAAGCCGGCGACAAGCTCCGCCTGAGCACCCTGCGCCTGCTGCTGACCGAGATCAAGAACGAACGCATTCGGCGCGGCGAAGAGGTCGACGAAGCCGGATTCCTCTCTCTGGTGCAGAAGGGAATCAAGCAGCGCAAGGACGCCTCCGAACAGTACCGGCGCGGGGAACGTCCGGATCTCGCCGACAAGGAGGAGGCGGAAGCGAAGGTGCTCGGCGAATTCCTGCCCGAAGCAGTGAGCGAGGAGGAGCTCGAGCGGGCGGTCAAAGAGGTCATCGCGGCTGAGAACCTCAGCGGGCCCGCCGGGCTCGGACCGATCATGAAGCAGCTGATGCCGCGCTTCGCCGGGCGCACCGACGGGGCAACCCTGCAGAAAATCGCACGCCGGCTTCTCGCTTCCGACGACTGATGCGGCGCGCCATCATCGGCACCGCCGGACACATCGATCATGGGAAAACGCGGCTGGTCGAAGCCCTGACCGGGATCGATTGCGACCGCTGGGCGGAGGAAAAGCGCCGCGGTATCACTATCGATCTCGGGTTCGCCCACGCGGAGTCCGATGAGCTCGAGCTCGGTTTCATCGACGTTCCCGGGCACGAGAAGTTCGTCCACAACGCCCTGGCCGGGCTCGGCGGCATCCGCCTCCTGCTTCTTGTGGTGGCGGCGGACGAGGGAGTCAAGCCCCAGACTCGCGAGCACCTCGCGATCGCCCAGCTTTTACCCATCCCCACCGCGGTCGTCGCCCTGACCAAGATCGATCTGGCCGCGCCGGAGCTCCAGGAGATCGCCCGCCTCGAGGTCAAGGATCTCCTTGCCTCCACCCGCTTCGCCGACGCCCCCATCCTGCCGGTGTCGAGCACGACCGGCGAGGGCGTCGAGGCGCTGCGCCAGACCCTCTTCGAGCTCGCCGCCGAGAACGCCCAACCAGAGGCGACCGATCTTCCCGTCAGATTGCCCATCGACCGCGCATTCCATATCACCGGGCGAGGCGTGATCGTGACCGGAACCCTCGCCAGCGGAGAGCTCGCGGAGGGAATGACTCTCGTTCACCTCCCTAGCGACAAGAAGGTCCGCATCCGCTCGATCGAGGTGCACGGCCAGGCCCGCGACCGGGCCTTGGCGGGCCATCGCGTCGCGGCGCAGATTGCCGGAATCGAGCTCGAGGACGTTCATCGAGGCGACTATCTCCTCTCGGAAGGCGCGTTCGAGCCCAGTCACGGCTTCTTGCTCGAGCTCGAGCTCCTGACCGAGCTCGAACGGCCGCTCGCCGCCACGACCGAGGTAAAGCTCCACCTCTACTCGAGCGAGGTCGTCGCGCGGATCAGGCCTCTGGCCGGCCCGATCGAACCGGGGGGGAAGGGGCTGGTCGAAGCGCGCCTGCGGCAGCCGCGGCCCGCGATCCGCGACGATCACGTCATCATTCGCCGGCTCTCCCCGGTCCTTACCATGGGAGGAGGGCGAATCCTCGATCCACTCTGGCGCAAGCCTCGCCCGAACGAGCTCGCCGCGGCGCTCTCGGCGCTCTCCTCCGGGCTCGACGAAGCGGTTGCCTGGTGGGCGCGGGAGGCGCACGAGCGCGGCTTGGACTCAGCCGAGCTCTCCGCCCGTCTCGGCGGCGGCGAGGATCGCGCCAGCGCGCTGCTCGAGGAGGGCGCGCGGCGCGGGGCGCTCACCATCGCGAAGCCGGGACGTCGCCCGCCCCGCTACATCTCCACCGACGTCCTGCACCGGTTCGAGCGGCGGGCGATCACCGCTCTCGAGAACTTCTTCGCCCGCAACCGCATGGCGACCGGCATGCCGAGAGCGGAGCTCGTGTCCAGCCTGCTTCCAGCGCGAGCGCAACTGCTCGCCGACTTCTACCTCTCCTGGCTCGAGAAGCGCCACCTCGTCACCCTGAACGCGGACCGGGTCGCGCTGCCCGGCCGCGACAGCGTCCTCTCCGGCTCCGAATCCCGGCTCGCGCGTGAGATCACCCAGAGATATGAGAGCTCCGGGCTGACTCCGCCCTCCCCCACCGCCGTCGCCTCCGAGCTCGGGGCGAAGACGCAGATCGTGGAGGGCATCATCCGCTTCCTGGTCGATCGTGACACCCTGGTTCGCCTACCGGGGGGATTGATCCTCGCCACCTCCGCCCTTCGCGAGCTGCGGCGCGACCTCGCCGCAAGCGGCTGGAAGACCTTTTCAGTGGGGCAGTTCAAACAACGCTACGGACTTTCCCGAAAGTGGGCGATCCCCCTGCTCGAGCATCTGGACTCGGCGGGCTTCACTCGGCGCCTCGGCGATGAGCGCATGCTGACGGGCCGGGAGGGTTAGGTATACTGCTGGAACGGTCCGCCCTGGTGGCGGGCCGTATTGACGCGTAACAGAGCGGAAACGGAGGCCAGTGAATGGGCAAGTTTTTCTTTGGTGTCGTGGTCGGCATAATCATCATTCTCGGGATTCCCGCCTTGTGGGTGGTCAGCGGCGCCTTCAACGTCGCGGCGACCTCGAGGGCCGGGTTCATCGAGCGCGCGATCGCGGAATTCGGACGTGAAGAGTCGGTGGACAACCACGCACAAAAGATGACCAACCCCTACGCCAACGATCCCTCCGTCCTCCCCGCCGGCCTCAAGGCCTACCGCGAGGACTGCATGACCTGCCATGGAGTTCCGGGGGTCGAGCGGAGCGACATCGCCAAGGGCCTCAACCCTCACCCACCTCATCTCGCTTGGAAGGGCTTCGCGCACATGCCCGACGGCGAGATGTTCTGGGTGATCAAGAACGGCTACCGCATGACCGGAATGCCGGGTTTCGGACCGACCCACAGCGACGAGCAGATCTGGCAGATCGTGAGCTTCGTCCGCCACCTCCCCAATCTCACCCCGGAGGAGAAGGCCCTACTCACCGCCGCCTCAAATCAGGCGAGCCCGAATGGGCAGGGGGGCGCGCAGCCGATGACGACCGAGCCCGGCGCCAAGGGAACGACCGAGCCGCAGAAGTCTGGAAGTCAAGCGGCCCCGGCAACGCCGCCCAAGTCGCCGCCCGCCAGCAAGGGAAGCTCGGCCCGTTAGAGGCCGACTACTTGGCGTCGAACCAGCTCGTTCCCCAACCGGTCTCGACCGCGAGGGGAACGGCAAAGCTGGCTACGCCCTCCATCTCTTGCCGCACGCTCTCGGCGACGGCCTCGGCTTCGGCGCCGGGGACCTCGAGCACCAGCTCGTCGTGAACGGTAAGAAGAAGGCGCGCCCGGGGATGACGCTCGCCGAGGGTCTGGTCTAGGGAGATCATCGCCTTCTTGAGGAGGTCGGCCGCGGTACCCTGAATGCGCGCGTTGATCGCCATGCGTCGCGCGTTCTCGCGCAGGTTGCGGTTCTTGCTCACCAGATCCGGGAGCCAGCGCACTCGACCGAAGAGCGTCTCGACCTTCCCCTCCCTCTCGGCGCTCGCGACCGTCTCCTCGACGTAGCGCTCGATCGCCGGGTAGCGCTCGAAGTAGGAGCGGATGAAACGATCGGCCTCGGCGGTCGAGATTCCCAGGTTCTTGGCGAGGCCGAAGGCGCTCATCCCGTAGAGAATCCCGAAGTTGATCACCTTGGCGGCCCGCCTCTGCTCCGCCGTCACCAGCTCGGGGGCGATGCCGAGGACCCGCGCGGCGGTGGCCCGATGAATGTCCTCGCCGGCGCGAAACGCATCCACCAGGGCTCCCTCTTGCGCGATATGGGCAAGGATGCGGAGCTCGATCTGACTGTAGTCAGCCACCAGCAAGACCGAATCCGGGGGGGCCACGAAGGCGCGCCGGATGCGCTGCCCGAGGTCGCTACGCACCGGGATGTTCTGCAAGTTGGGGTGCGCCGACGACAACCGTCCGGTCGCCGCCACCGCCTGGTTGAAACGGGTGTGAAGCCGGCCGTCGTCTCCCACCAGGGCGGGAAGCGCATCGACGTAGGTGGACTTGAGCTTGGCGAGCTCGCGATAGCGCAGGAGCTTCTGCGGTAGCGGCAAACCCTGCTCGGCCAGCTTCTCCAGCACTTCGGCGCCGGTGGCGTAGCTCTTGGTCTTGCGCGTGCGGCGCAGAACCGGGTAGCCCAGCTTCTCAAAGAGGATGACGCCCAGCTGCTGCGGCGAGTTGATGTTGAACTCCTCTCCCGCGAGCTCGAAGATCTGGCTCTCGAGCTCGCCAAGCTCTTCTCCCAGCTCGCTCGACATCCCATTCAAGTATGGGACGTCGAGCAGGATGCCCGTCTCTTCCATCTTGACCAGCACCGGAACCAACGGCTCTTCGATCTCCCGGTAGACCGCTTCCAGGCCGCTCGCCGCGAGGTCGGTCTCGAGATCCGTGGCCAGCCGCTCCACCGCGCTCAGGAGCTCTCCAGCGTGGGAGCGCAAAGCTTCGGCGCCGGGCGCTGGCGCCTCGGCCTGCTTCCCTTTCGCCGCTGCTTCGAAGGCGGGCAGCCGCAGGGAGAGCCTCTCGAGCGCGATCTCCTGGAGACTGTGGCCGTGGACCTCCGGGCGCAAGACGTACGAGATCAACATCAGGTCGACGAGATGGCCGCGGAAGGGTCCTTGCCCGCCGGCCAGGCGCAAGAGCTCCTTGAGGTCGTGTCCGACCCAGCGGCGCTCAGCAACGCGAAGGGCTTCCGCCAGGCCCTCCTTGACCGCTTCCCCCAGCTCCGGCCGGCGCAGATTCACCAGATACGAGTCGCCATCACCCCCGGCGAGCGCGAGCGCGACGGGCGGACTCCCGATCATGGCGACGGCTACCTCGCTGCCAAGGCCGGAGAGGAGCTTTCGCCAAGCCTCCCTCGTCTCGATCTCGGTCGCGGGCTGGGCGGTCTGCTCGACCTCGTCCCCCTCGAGCTCCTTGAGCAGGGAGAAGAACTCCAGCTCCTTGGCCAGCACGCGCAGCGCCTCTCGATCCGGGGGATCGTGATGCAGCGCCTCGGGGTCGAGCTCGATGGGAAGATCGGTGTGGATGGTCACGAGCTCCTTCGACAGCAGCGCCTGCTCGCGGTTGCCCTCGAGCCCTTCCCGGTAGCTCTTGCGGTTCACCTCCGAGGAGCGTTCGAGGAGCTCCTGAAAAGAGCCGAACTCACGGATCAGCTGGACCGCGCCCTTGGCTCCGATTCCCGGCACGCCGGGGACGTTGTCGCTGGTGTCTCCCTGCAGGGCGAGAACGTCGGCGACCCGGTTCGGCGGAACGCCGAAATCCTCCTCGACCCCGGCCGGATCGTAGAGGCGGTCCCGGCCGGTGTGGTACAGGAAGACGTGCGGCGCCACGAGCTGCATCAAGTCCTTGTCGGCGCTGATCAGAACGACGTCGAAGCCCGCGGCCGCCCCCTTCTTGGCCAGAGTGCCCAGGACATCGTCCGCTTCGTAGCTCTCGAGCTCCAGGATGGGGATGCGAAACGCATCGATGGTCTTGCGGATCCATGGAATCTGCCACTCCAAGTCCTCGGGCATGGGCGGCCGGTTGGCCTTGTAGTCGGCGAACTTCTCCGTCCGCACCGTGGGCTCCGAGACGTCAAGGGCAACCCCGACCAGCTCCGGATTCTCCTCGCGCAAGAGCTTGCGCAGCATTTGGAGGAAGCCGTAGATCGCGTTGGTCGGCTCTCCCCGGGAAGTCGACAGTCCGCGAATGGCAAAGAAGGCTCGGAAGATGTTCGAGTAGCCGTCGATCAGGTAGAGTCGGGAGCGCGAAGGGGGCATCGCCAGCGATTCTACCCTTCGCCTGACGGACACTGGGGCGCAGCTCCGGTCCGCCGGATCCAGTTTCCGTGGGGTCTGCCACCCGCCGCTACCGCGACTCGAGCTCGCGGCGCGATGGCAGGAGATCGAGGAGAAGGCCAGAGAGCGATGGAGGGGAAGAGATGAATTTCGAAGGCATGGGCTTGGTGTCGTGGATCGTGATGGGGTTGATCGCCGGCGTGGTCGCCAAGATGCTGCTCCCGGGCCGGGACCCTGGTGGCTGCATCATCACCGTCGTGATCGGCGTGATTGGAGCCGTCATCGGCGGTTTCGTCGCGACCTGGCTGGGATTCGGTGGCATCTCGGGCTTCGACCTGCGCAGCCTGGTGATCGCCATCCTGGGCGCGATTCTGTTTCTCGTGGTTCTACGACTGCTTCGCAAAGCCTAGAAGCTCCGCGAGGTGCGCCGCGATTGGGAGGATCAGGCGCTCGAGCGCCAGCTCCACGGCCTTGGGTGACCCCGGAAGCAAGAACACCGCTCGCTTTCGCACCACCCCGGCAGAGGCGCGGCTGAGCATCGCCGCCGCGCCGATCTCATCGAAGGAAAGCCGCCGGAAGATCTCCCCGAATCCGGGAATCGAACGCTCGAAGCGTTCCTCGAGGGCCTCGATGGCGACGTCGCGAGGAGAGAATCCCGTGCCTCCAGTCACCACGATCACCTCGGCCGATGAGCGCGCCAGGAGCTCATCGAAGGCTCCACGAATGCGCTCGACATCGTCCCTCGCGTACCACGCGCCCGCGAAACGGTAACCCGCCGCCTCGACCCGTCTCGCGATCAAAGGCGCGCTCTCGTCGTTCGCGGCATCGCGCGAATCGCTGAGGGTGAGCGAAGCGAAGACGACACTGCGCCCGTCACGCCCTGCGAGATCGTGAGGGGTGGCCATGGCCGTTCAGATTTTTCCGGTACAGCGAGGAAGAGGCGAGGGGTGAACGTGGGCGATCGGCGCGCCGAATCGATCGGGCGCGCCGTCCCTCAGCCTAGATACTTGATCATCTGTTTCGCGGTCGAGACATCCGGATCCTTAGGAGCCAAGGTGATGAACTTCTGGAGCTCCTGCTTCGCCTTGACCGTATCGTTCTCGTTGACGTAGCAAAGACCCAGAAGATAGTGGGCCCTGGGATTCTTGGGATCCTCGACGACGACTTGCTCGAGGAGCTTCTTGGCCTCGGCGACCTTGCCCGAGTTGTATAGGTTCGCTGCCTTGTTGAAGTTGGCGCCGGCGGCGACCTGCGGGCTCACTGCCTTCAAGGCTTCATAGGCTTTTTGCGCCTTGTCCTTGTCTCCGAGCGCCTTGAGGGCCTCGTAGCTCACATTGAGAGCATCCACGTCCCCGGGATTGAGGGCGGTCGCCTTGGACGCATAGTTGGCGGCGTCCTGGTACTTCTTCTGAGTGAGGGCGATGGAGGCGAGGCCACGGTATGCCGGCTCGAGCTTGGGATTGTGCCCCAGCGCCTCCTTGAACTTGGAGGCCGCGCCGTCGAGATCGCCCTTCTTCGCCATGTCGACTCCGGCGTTGAAGGCGGCGACGGCGGGGTCACCCCCGCCGGTCTTCATGAACTTCTTTCGCGCCGCCGCCGTGGAGAGGATCTTGAAGTTCTTCTCCGTGTTGCTGAGGATGGGAATCTTCACCTGCTCTTTGAGAGTTTCATAACCGTCCTTGCTGAGCGTGAAGGTGTAGACCTTCGTGGCATCGGCCAGGATAAGGCTGTACTCCCCATGGGAATTGGTGGTGACGTTGAGCTGGAACGACGAGATCTGCGGATCGGACACGTTGATCTTCACCCCCGCGACCGGCTTGCCGTTTTCGTCGGTAACGGTTCCGTGCGCATGGGCCTGAGCCTGCGCGAAGACGGCGACTGCCAACAACAAGAGCCCAACAACGGCACAGCCGAGGGGCGCCAGACCGCGCCGAAGTGGGTTGTTCCCCAGGGATTCGAACTCGTTTGCTTCGGGGTGCATCATTCCTCCATCTCCTTTCCTTGAGGAGGACCGGCAAAGCGACCGCGGCTCCGCGGACTTCGCACAACGCCCCGCGATCACGAGCAACCTGATCTGAATGAGGCCGGTGGTCCGTGAGACGGAGAGTGTTTCGACGAGCGGTCGCTGGCCGACCCACCGCCAAAGATCCTAGCAGATCATCCCCGCGATTCCCGCTCGCTCTCCCTTCCGATAACCTCTCACCATGACGCGCGCCGAAGAGGACAAGCAGAGACCCCCGGGGGGAGCGGCCTCGCGCCGACACTGGCCGCTTCACGGCTGGATCGGCCTGGCGCTCATCGCCACGATGTGGCCGGCGAATTGGCTCCTGCCCGGGCTCCGGACGCAGATCCTCTTCGCGCCTCTCTGGGTCGGTTACGCGCTTTCCGTGGACGCACTGGTCTTTCTGCACCGGGGCTCATCGATCTGGTCGCGTTCGCACCGCGAGTTCTATCTCCTCTTCGCGCTTTCCGCGCCGGCCTGGTGGCTATTCGAGCTCATCGACCAGAGGACGCAAAATTGGCGCTACTTGGGGCGCTCGCAATTCACCAACACGCAGTACTTCATTCTCGCCACCATCTCCTTCGCCACCGTGATTCCCGCGGTCTTCGAAACCGCGGAGCTGGTGGCTGGCTGGAAGTGGGTCCGCTCGCTTGCGCGCCGAGGACCGATCGGCGCGACCCGGCGCAACCGCGCGGTTCTCTTCACCTGCGGGGCATCGATGCTCGCTTTCCTTCTCGTCTGGCCGCGCTGGTTCTACCCGCTGACCTGGCTCTCCCTGGTCTTTCTCTTCGAGCCGATCGCGGCGTGGCGCGCCGGACGCTCGCTCCTCGAGCGGCTCGCGCTCGGCGACTGGCGCCAAGTCGTCGCTCTCGCGCTCGGCGCGCTCATTTGCGGATTCTTCTGGGAGCTCTGGAACGTCTACTCGTACCCCAAATGGGTCTATGACATCCCCGGTCTCAACCACCTGCACCTGTTTGCGATGCCCGCTCCGGGCTATCTCGGCTATCTCCCCTTCGGTCTCGAGCTCTTCCTGATCGCCGAGATCCTCCTCGGCCGGCCACCCAAGATCGAAATCTGAGGACTCGGCGACCCGCGGCGCGTCCCGCGAAGCCGGCCGTGCGCGGGGCCCCCGGCTACGCCCCCGCGCGCAGCCTTAGCGAGCACGGAGGCGGGAAACGGAACCGCGACAGGACCCGCCAGGTCACGTACCCACTATCAGGCAAGAAAGCCTAACGCGCCAGCAGGAGGCTGGCGGCGGCGAGCGCCGCGGTCTCGACGCGTAGGCGGCGGGGCCCCAGTCGCCAGAGAGAGGCTCCGGCGGCGACGAGCTCGTCGAGCTCCTCCGGCGCCAAGCCGCCTTCCGGCCCGACGACGACGCGACACCGCCCTTCCCTCGGAATCTCCTCGAGCACTCCACCGCGCTCCCCCGGCTCCAGCACGAGGCACGGCTCGGCGTGGCACTCGGCGACGAGCTCCGACCAGCTGACGGCGCCGCGCACCCTGGTCAGGCGGGAGCCGTCCGATTGCGTCAATGCCCCCGCCGCAACGCGCGCGAGGCGCTCGCGGGTCGCGACTCCGATCGTTCTCGGAGCCCTGGAGGAGGTGTAAAAGAGCACTTCCGCGACGCCAAGCTCGCCGCACTTCTCGACCAGCCAGCGCGCCCGCTCCGGACGCGGCAGAGTCGAGCACACCACGAGCTCGAGGCCGGGATCGCCCGCCACCGTCTCCTCTTCGAGGGTCAAACGCGCCCGGCGCCGCGTCACTTCCGACACCCGAGCCAGCCGCGCCCTTCCCCTCCCGTCGCTCACCCGAAGCCCCTCGCCGACCCGCAAACGCCGGGCGCGAAAGAGATGCTGAAACTGCGGGCCGTCGACTTCCACCTCCTCGCCGGAGAGGTCACCGGGCGCGACGAGCAGGGTCGTCACCCTTCGTGCCCCACGGCGAGCGCCGCCCACTCGTCTTGCTGGAGCTTCCGTTGTTCTCCGAGACCAACGGCCTGTAGGCGCTCGACAACCTCGCCGCACTCGCTCCCGAGGAACCCACTGAGGATGAGCACCCCGTCGGCTGCAAGCAGCGGTGCGACACGGGGCAAGAGCGGAAAGAGGCGATGAGAGAGGAGGTTGGCGACGATCAAGTCGAACCGCGTCCCGGGCCGGATGGCGTCGATCTCGCCAGCGAGCAGCCCAGGCTCGAGGCGGTTGAGCTTGCGGTTCTCTCCCCCCACGAGGGCGGCCTCGAGGCTCTTTTCGACGCCGATGGCAGTCCGCGCGCCCAGCAAGAGCGCGGCGAACGCCAAGACGCCGGTCCCGTAGCCGACGTCGAGCACCCGTTGGTCGACGACGTGGGAGGTCTCGAGCAGACGGAGCGCCAGCTCGGTCGACGGGTGGGAGCCCGTTCCGAAAGCTCTGCGCGCGGGCAGGCGGAGAACAAAACGGTCTGGCGCATCTGGCAGCGTCTTCCCCGGCTCGCGCGGATCGATCAAGAAGCGCTCCGAGACCGCCGCCGGCTGCGCGACCTCGCGATAGCTCGCCTGCCAGTCCTCGGTGCCGACCCGGGCGAGGAAGACGCGTTCGGCACCGAGGTCCGCGAGCGCGAGCGCCGCCGCTCCCACCGCTTCCCGCGCCTCGCCCGCGAAGTACGCGCGGATCAACAGCCGGTCAGGTCCGGCATCGAGAACCTCGCTGCCGCGGCTACCGAGGTCCCAAAGAACCACGCTCGCCTGCTCCTCGGAGTGGGCCGGTATTTCTACGGAGAGACGTACGTAAAAGGGTGCGCGGGCATCACCCCGCCGTTCGTTCCGCGGCTGGGCTTCAGAGCTTGTCCCATCCTCGCCGCCGGTCATCGGATCATTGGCTCACGCGAAGAAGTCCTTGACCCGGTCGAGAACTCCGCGCTCCTCGCGTACGGGTTCCTGCCGCAGCTCCGCCCAGCGGCGCAGGAGATCGGTTTCCTCCGGGCTCAAGTCGCGGGCCTTTGGGATCGACACCTCGATCGCCACGATGTGATCCCCACGACCGCTCGCGCCGAGCCGTTCGATTCCTTGGCCGCGCAAGTGAAAGAGATCGCCATCCTTGGTGCCGGGAGGGATCTCGAGCTCCTGCTCGCCGTGCAGGGTTTGGACCTCGATCTTGGCGCCGAAGACGGCCTGGGCAAAGCCCACCGCCTCGCGTGAGATGACGTTGGCGTCGTGACGCTCGAAGTGCTCGTGGGGCTCGACCCGAATCACCACGTAGAGATCTCCGGTCGGACCGCCGAGGCGCCCATGCTCCCCTTCCCCGACCAGGCGGAGCCGTGCCCCGGAGTCGACGCCGGCGGGAATTCGAACCTGAAGATTGCGTTCCTGCTCGATCCGCCCCTCGCCCTTGCACGCTTTGCACGGGTCGGTAATCACCCTGCCTTCCCCGTGACACTGGGGGCAGGCCCGGGCCACGGTGAAGAACCCTTGGGTAAAACGAACCTGGCCACGCCCCCCGCAGGCCGAGCACGGCTTGAGCTGGCCGCTGACGCTGCCGCTGCCGCCACAGCTCGGGCATGCCTCGAGGCGGGGAATCTTGAGAGTCATGTCCGTACCGAAGGCAGCCTGTTCGAAGCTAAGGGTCAGGTCGTATCGCAGATCGGCTCCGGGCTCCCCTCTCCTGCGGCCGCGCGACCGAGTGCCGAACAGATCGCCGAGTCCGAAAAAATCCCCCAGAATGTCCGCGAAATCGCCGAACACCGTCGGATCGAATCCCGAGAACCCGCCTGCGCCGTTCACGCCCTGGTGACCGAAGTGGTCATAACGGCTTCGCTTGTCGCTGTCCGAGAGGACGGAATAGGCCTCCGCCGCCTCCTTGAAACGCTCCTCCGCCTCCGCGTCGCCGGGATTGCGGTCGGGGTGATAGCGCAAGGCCACCTTGCGGTAGGCGGACTTGATCTCCTGGGCCGAGGCGTCGCGGCCAACGCCCAGGACTTCGTAGTAGTCGCGGGTTGACGCCATGCCTAGTGTGCCGCGCCTCCCATCGAATCGAGCATCCGATCGGAGAAGTCCTTGGCGAGGTTGGTTAGATCGAAGACCGCAGCCTCGAGATCGGCCTTGTTGTCGTTGTTGAGAGCCATGCGCGCCTTGAGCAGCATCTTGCGTATCCGCTCACGGTCGTGGTCGTCCATGGATTCTTGAAACTGCTCGAACACCCGATCGTTCGTGACGATCATGCCTTCGAGACGATTCTTGAGCCGTCTAAGCTCCCGGCGCTCGGCGTCTTGTCCCGAGTACTCGTTGGCCTCCTCGACCAGGCGCTCGACCTCTTCCTTCGACAAGCCGCCCGCCGGGGAGATCTCAATGCCCTGGGACTTGTTGGTGGTCAGGTCACGGGCCGAGACATTGACGATGCCGTTGGAGTCGATGGCAAAGGTCACCTCGATCTGCGGGATCCCGCGTGGCGAAGGAGGAATTCCCACCAGCTCGAAGCGGCCGAGCGAGCGATTCTCCGTCGCGATGTCTCGCTCCCCTTGCAAGACGTGGATCTCGACCGTGTCCTGATTGTCGACCACGGTGGTGAAGGTCTGGCTGCTCTTGGTCGGAATCGTGGAGTTCCGGTCGATCAGACGGGTAAACAGGCCGCCATGGGTCTCGACGCCTAGCGACAGGGGCGTGATGTCGAGCAGCACGAGGTCCTTGATATCTCCACTCAAGATCGCGCCCTGGATGGCGGCTCCCACCGCAACCACCTCGTCCGGATTGATCTCCCGGTTCGGGGCGCGCCCGAAGATCCGTTCCACGGTGCTGGCGATGGCCGGCGTTCGCGTTTGACCGCCGACCAGAAGGACCTCATCGATCTGGTCTGGGCGGAGCTCGGCCGCCGCCATCGCGTCAAGACAGGGCTGCTCGGTGCGCGCGATCAAATCCGCGACCAGCCCCTCGAATTCTTTCCGCGTCAAGGTCCGCGAAAGGTGCTGGGGTCCGCCGGAACCCACCGTGACGAAGGGCAAGCTGATCACGGCCTCCTCGGCGACGGAAAGCTCGCACTTGGCGCGCTCGGCCGCTTCTTTGAGCCGCTGCAACGCCATCCTGTCGTCGCCGAGGTCGGAGCCCGTCTCCTTCTTGAAGCCCTCCAGGAGCCAGTCGATAATGCGCTGGTCGAAGTCTTCGCCACCGAGATAGGTGTCGCCCGAAGTCGAGCGAACCTCGAAAACGCCCTGCGTCAACTGCAAGATCGACACGTCGAAAGTGCCACCGCCCAGGTCGAAGACCGCGATGGTCTTCTCGCCTCGGTCTCCATCGAAACCGTAGGCAAGAGCGGCCGCGGTCGGCTCGTTGATGATCCGCCGCACCTCGAGACCGGCGATCTTTCCCGCGTCCTTGGTTGCCTGGCGCTGTGCGTCGTTGAAATAAGCGGGCACCGTGATGATCGCGGTATCGATCGCTTCTCCCAGGCTCTCCTCGGCGTAGGACTTGATCTCGCTCAGAACGACAGCGGAGATCTCCTCCGGGGAGAGCTGGCGGTCCCCGACCTCCACCTTGACGTCCCCGTTGCTCGCGGCGACCAGGGAATAGGGCAAGACCTTGGTGGCGCGCTGCACCTCGTCGTCCTCGAGCTTCCGTCCGATCAACCGCTTGACCGCGAAGATCGTATTGCGGGGATTCGTAATGCCTTGACGCTTGGCGAGCTGACCGACGAGGCGATCGCCGCTCTCGGTAAAGGCGACGATCGAAGGCGTGGTGCGAGACCCTTCGCGGTTGGCCAGGACCCGCGGCTCGTCTACTTCCACCACGGCGGCGCAGCTGTTGGTTGTGCCTAGGTCGATGCCGAGGACTCGGGTCACGACAATACCCTCACAGCGGCGATCTCGAGGAAACGATCGCGTCGCAAGCCGTCAGTTGGGCTCCTGCGTGTGTCGCGCCGCGACTTCCAAGGGCACGGCAACCTCGACCATCGAGGGACGCAGGAGACGATCATGCAAGCGGTAACCGCGCTGGAGCTCGCTCTTGACCACGGGCTGATCGATTCCTGGAGTCTCGTGGCGCGCCACGGCCTCATGGATCGTCGGATCAAAGACTTCGCCCGAGGCGGGAATCTCCGTGACCCCATGCCGGCGCAGCAACTCGCGGGCCTGCTTGAGGGTCATCTCAACCCCGATTCTCAGGTCCTCGCTCTCGGCGTTGGCCGCGAGGGCTCGCTCCAAGTTGTCGACGACCTCGAGCAAGTCCTTCAGCACCGGCATCGCGGCGTAGCGCCGATCCTCGCTCTTTTCCCTTTCGACTCTCTTGCGGTAGTTCTCGAAATCAGCCAGGGTTCGAATGGTGCGCTGCCTCAAGTCCTGGATCTCCGACTCGAGGCGGGCGACTTCGTCCTCGCCCTCCGCGCGCGCGCCCTCCTCCGGAGAGTCCTCGACCGCGGCCAGCGCCTCGTTCATCGCCGCTTGGATGTCGTTTTCCTCGTCGGCGTCGAGCTCGACGCTATCTCCGTCGAAAGCTTCGTCTTCCATCTCGTCGTCGGAACCGTGTTTGTCCCTCATCGCTTGACCTCTCGTCTACCCTATCGCGTCCTCGACCTCAGTTCTTGAGCCCCTGGTGCTCGGCCCCGAACCGGCTCTCGAGGGCCCGGCTCAGCGCCTCACCGAGAAAATTAACCAGGGGAATGACTCGCTGATACTCCATTCGCGAGGGCCCGAAAATCCCCAATCGCCCGAGCGGCCGCTGCCCGATCCCGTACGATGTCGCGACCAGGCTGAAGTCGAGCTCCGAGGTCAGGTCGCTGTCCTCGCCGATCACCACCCGCACTCCCTTGCCCTCGATCATCCGGCTCAACAGTTGCACCAGCCGGGCGCGGTCGGCAAACGTGTCGAGGAGACGTCGCACGCGATCTAGGTTCGCCAGCTCGGGGTGACCGAGCACCACGGCTGTTCCGTCGAACACCAAATCGGGCTTGCCGCTGTGGTCGATCGCCTGCTGCGCCAGTCGCAACGCCGCGTTCAGCCAACGATCCACCATGGCCTTTTCCTCCGCCATCGAGCGCAACAACAGGTCGCGGATCTCGCGCAGCGTCTTGCCGGCGAAACTGGCGTTGAGGAAGTTGGACATCCGAACGAGATCTTCGCGCTTGAAGATGTCGGCGATCTCGACCACTTGGCTCTCGACGAAGCCGCTCGCCGAGACGATGACGCAGAGTACCCGGTGCTCATTGAGGGGAACGAGATCGAGCGCCTTGAGCACCGTCTCTCCCGCTCCTGGCGCCACGACGATGCCGATCTGCTGGGAGAGCTCGGAGAGAAGGTGGCTGGCGACTTCGATCAGCCGCTCGCTGTCCGATGGCGCGCCGTCGATGTTCTCGAGGATGTAGCGCCGCTCGCGTGCCGGCAGAACGCGAGCCTTCATCAGGCTCTCGATATAGAGGTGATAACCCTCGCGGGTCGGAACTCTACCGGCGGAAGTGTGGGGCTGGACCAAGTACCCCCACTCCTCTAGATCCGCCATGATGTTGCGGATGCTGGCGGACGACAGGTTGTGCCGCTCGAGCTTGGCCACGGAGCGCGAGCTCACCGCTTCACCCGTCAGGATATAGGTGTGAATCACGTCTCGGAGGATTTCCAGATCGCGTTGGGTCAAGCGTCGAGGATGGTCAGGTGCAGCCATGGAATCCGCCTTCGCTGCGGGGCTCACTGGTTTAGCACTCTCGCCAAGAGAGTGCTAGAAGAGGATAGCCAAAGCCTCCTTGCGTGTCAAGCGCAAGTCACTCTGTAATCAAGACTAAGGCTCGCGAGAATCGTCGCCTCACCGTCCCTTCGAGTCGCTCCAAATCGAGCCGACGGCAGCCCTGCCCTGACCCGTGAACCGCATTCTAACCCAGCCGCGGAGTGCCCCGAAGGAGCATCCGCAAAGTGCTGCGCGACAAGGACTTGAGCCCTATCCTCGGTAGCGGCGTTTTCTTGACCGTGCCTTCGAGCCGATGCTATGCTCGCTAACCGCATTCTCGGGCTATCGGCGATGGTGTTCTTCAACTACAGCACGATGCAGATGGCGGCCAAGATCGTCTACTACGGCCCTGGTTTGTGCGGCAAGACGACCAACCTGCAGTACATCTACAATCACACCGCCCAGGGCTCGCGCGGAGAGATGGTGTCGCTCGAGACCGAGACCGATCGCACGCTCTTCTTCGATCTCCTGCCCATCGACGTCGGTTCGATCGCCGGCTTCCACACCCGGATCCAGCTCTACACCGTTCCTGGTCAGGTCTTCTACAACACCACGCGCAAGCTGGTGCTCAAGGGCGTCGACGGCGTGGTTTTCGTCGCGGACTCGCAACGACCGATGCTGGGCGCGAACATCGATTCGCTCAACAACCTGGAAGAGAACCTAGCCGAGATGGGACTGGCGATCGACAGCATCCCTCTCGTTTTGCAGTTCAACAAGCGCGATCTTCCCGACATCTCCAGCGTAGCCGAGCTCAATGAGGCCCTCAATCGCTACCAGTGGCAGGCGGTCGAGGCATCCGCGATCAACGGCGGAGGCGTCTTCGAGACGCTAAAGGGGGTCTCCAAGCAGACCCTGGTCGCCCTCAAGAAGCGCCTCGAGCGCGGCGGCGAAGCATCCCTGGCCGCGCGTCAGCGGCGGTCGGTCTCCGTTCCCGGTGAAGTGGGCGGCGAGATCGTCGCTCCAACCCCCAAACCCGCCCCGGCGCCCGCCGCAGCGCCCGCCGCCGTACCTCCACCCCCAGCCGTCCCGGCAAGCCCGGCCGCGGACAAAGGGACGAAGGCGCAGGAAGCGCCCAAGCCGGTTGCCGGCGCCAAGGGGCGGAAGGGCAAACCAGAGCGCGGCGCCACCCGTCAGCTGGACGTCCTGGCCGAGCTCGAGCGAATTCGCAAGCAGGCGCTGCGGGTTCCCTCGCCGAGCCTGCCTGTCAGCGTCGCCCGAAACGGCCGGCGCGAGGTCTCGCGCGACATCAAGATGAGCCTGGATCGCGACGTCCTGATGCGCACGCGCCGCTTCTCGTTGAGCTTCCGCCTGGAGGACGGATCCCACCAGGTCGTAGAGACGGTGCGCGACGTCGAGCTCGACATCGAGCCGACCGAGTCGACCACGAACGTGACCGTGCGCCTCAACATCGCGCTCGACGTCAACGACTCCTGAAGGCGAAGCCAAGAGCCTCGAATTTCAACCACAACGAGATCCCTACCATGCGCTGTCCCTATTGTGGCGAGCTCGAGGACCGGGTGGTGGATTCGCGCGAGAGCCGCGATGGAATGACCGTGCGCCGACGGCGCGAGTGCGCGAGCTGCGGGCGCCGCTTCACCTCCTACGAAGAGATCGAAGACATTCCCTACATGGTGATCAAGAACGATGGCTCCCGCCAGGAGTTCGATCGCAAGAAACTGCTAGCGGGGATGCGCCGTGCTTGCGAGAAGAGGCCGGTCGCCTCCCGTAGCCTCGACGAAATTCTCGATGCCGTCGAGGGCGCGCTGCACGAAAAGGAAGATCGGGAGATGTCGACGCGGGAGATCGGCGCCCTGGTCATGGCGCGGCTGCGTGAGCTCGATCAGGTAGCCTACGTTCGCTTCGCGTCGGTGTACCGTCGCTTCGAGGACATCGACGCGTTCATGGAAGAGCTCAAGAACCTCGTCCAGCAGCGGGGTTGAGGCGATGCCGAAACGCAGCGACGGGCCGGCCGACGAACCGGTCAAGCTCCCCGACATCCTTCCCGTCCTTCCTCTCAAGGACGTCGTCGTCTTCCCCTACATCATCCTCCCCCTCTCGATCGGTCGCGATCGCAACGTCCAAGCGGTGGATCGGGCCCTGGCCCGGGACCGCCTGTTGATGCTGGTCGCGCAGAAGGATCCGACGGTCGACGAAGCCACGACGGACGATCTCTATAGGATCGGAACCGCGGCGGCCATCATGCGCATGCTCAAGCTCCCGGACGGCCGTCTGCGGATCCTCGTGCAGGGGCTGACCCGGGCCCGCATCGAGCACCTGACGGCCGGCGAGCCGTTTCTTCAGGCGCGGATCACCGATCTCGCCGACGCGCCGGAGGCCGACGAAGCCGACGAGGAGCTCGAGGTGCAGGCGCTCGTGCGCAGCGTCAAGGAGAATCTGGAACGCGCCGCCAGCCTGGGCAAGAACATCTCCTCGGAGGTCATGATCGTTGCCGCCAACATCGCCGAGCCCGGGAGGCTCGCTGATCTGGCGGCGAGCAACTTGGAGCTCAAGGTCGACGACGCGCAAGAGGTCCTGGAAGAGCTGCGACCGATCGTCCGACTACAGCGGGTGAATGATCTTCTGAGCCGGGAGATCCAACTCCTGACCATGCAGGAGGAGATCTCCTCGCAGGCGCGTGGCGAGATCGACCGTACCCAGCGCGAGTACTACCTCCGCCAGCAGCTCCGGGCGATTCAGCTGGAGCTCGGAGAGGGCGAGGAGATCGCGGAGGAGATCGAGGAGTACCGGCGCGCTGCGGCTGAAAGAGGGCTGCCGCCAGCCGCCATGGAGGAGCTCGAGCGCCAGATCAAGCGCCTGCAGCGCAGCCAGCCGGACAGCGCCGAGACCGCCGTCACCCGCACCTACCTCGAATGGCTGACCGGCCTTCCCTGGGGCATCCAGAGCGAAGAGAAGATCGATCTCGAGCATGCGCGCCGCGTGCTCGATCGCGACCACTACGATCTCGAGAAGGTCAAGCAACGGATTCTCGAGTTCCTCGCGGTGCGCAAGCTCGCGCCCACGAGCCGCGGCCCTATCCTGTGCTTCGTCGGCCCGCCGGGAGTCGGAAAGACCTCGCTCGGACGCTCCATCGCGCACGCCTTGGGGCGCCAATTCGTCCGGTTGTCGCTCGGCGGGGTGCGAGACGAAGCAGAGATCCGCGGCCACCGCCGCACCTACGTCGGGGCCCTGCCTGGACGAATTCTCCAGAGCTTGATGCAAGCCGGCACCAGCAACCCGGTGTTCATGCTCGACGAGATCGACAAGGTCGGCGCCGATTACCGCGGTGACCCGTCATCGGCGCTCCTCGAGGTGCTGGACCCGGAGCAGAACTTCTCCTTCCGGGACCACTACCTAGGAGTGGACTACGACCTGTCGCAGGTGATGTTCATCACCACCGCCAACCTCCTCGAACCGATCCAGCCCGCCTTTCTCGACCGCATGGAGGTGATCCGGCTGACCGGGTACACGAGCGAGGAGAAGCTCCACATCGCCCGCCGCCATCTGATCCCCAAGCAGCTCGCCGAGAACGGGCTGACCGGTAGCAATATCACCTTCACCAAGGCCGGCATCGAAACGATCATCGGCAAGTACACGCGGGAAGCGGGGGTGCGAAACCTCGAGCGGGAGATCGCGGCCCTCTGCCGCAAGGTGGCGGTTGGCGTGGCCAAGGGCAAGAAGCGGCGGGTCGGGATCAGCCCGCGGCGGGTCGCCGAGTTTCTCGGCCCGGCGCGGCACTTCAGCGAAGAGCTTCTCGAGCATGCCCGCGTTGGCGTCGCCACCGGCCTCGCCTGGACCGCGGCTGGCGGCGAGCTGATGTTCATCGAGGCGGTATCGGTTCCGGGCAGCGGCAAGCTCGCGCTCACCGGCCAGCTGGGCGAGGTGATGAAGGAGTCGGCCCAGGCCGCCCTGAGCTTCGCGCGGAGCTCACCCGTGGGCCGGGAGCTGCCGCCGAGCTACTTTGCCGAGCACGATCTGCACATTCACGTCCCCGCCGGCTCCATCCCCAAGGACGGCCCCTCCGCGGGAATCACCATCGCCACGGCGATCCTCTCGCTCCTGACCGGCCGCAAGGTCGACCGGCGCCTGGCGATGACCGGCGAGATCACGCTGCGCGGCGACGTTCTTCCCATCGGCGGGCTCAAGGAGAAGGTGCTCGCGGCCAAGTCCGCGGGTATCGACAAGCTCGCCCTGCCGCGCCTCAACCAGAGAGACCTGGAGGAGATTCCCGACAATCTTCGCGCCGGGCTCTCCTTCCACTTCGTCGACCACATGGAGGAAGTGGCGGCGCTCGCCCTTCTTCCCGACGAGGACCAAGAAGCGGAGAGCCGCGGCCGCCGGCTTCACCCGGTCTAGTGGCCTTTCCCTCCCACGAGGATGCGCTCACCTCATGGCTGGCCGCGACCGCGGCCGGCAAGAGGGGGCCGCTCATCGGGGACGACGCCGCCTTCCTGCGACTCGCCGGGGACTGGGCGGTCACGACCGATCAACAGATCGCCGGCACCCACTTCCCCGCCGATCTCGCCCCCCCCGCTATCGCCCGCCGGGCCCTGGCGGTCAACCTCTCGGACTTGGCGGCGGTGGGCGCTCGCCCGCGTTACGCCTTCCTCACCCTCGCGGCACCCCACGATTTCGCATTCAAGCCCTTCTTCCGCGCTCTGATCGAGGAGGGGAGAAAGCACCGGCTCGAGCTCGCCGGCGGCGACCTCGCCCGTTCGGAACACTTTCGCCTCTCGCTCACTCTCCTCGGCCAACGCCCGCCGCGCGGCCGCTGGCTCGAGCGCAGCGCGGCACGCCCCGGGGACCGCCTCTGGCTGGGGGGAACGATCGGTGAGTCGGCGCTCGGCGAGCGGCTTCTCGCGCGCGGCGCCCACATGACGGGTCGCAAGATCGAGCTCCCACCTTCGATCGCCCGCGATTCCGCGCTAGCTCAGGCGGCCAGAGCCGCGGTCCGCCGGCATCTCGAGCCCACCGCCCAGCTCGAGCTCGGCTATTGGCTCGGCAAGCGCCGCCGCGCCGCCGCCATCGACCTCTCCGACGGCCTGGCTCTCGACCTGACGCGCCTCTGCCGAGAGAGCGGCGTGGGAGCCGTGATCGAGAAAGAATCTCTTCCTCTTCCCAAAAATGGTGCACGCCTCGCGGCTGCTCTTGGCGAGGACATGGAAACGCTCGCTTTAGGCGGCGGCGAGGACTACGTCCTCCTCTTCGCCCTGCCCCCTTCGATTGTGGTTCCCAAGCAATTCGCCGCGACCCCCATCGGCCGGGTTACCGGCAACAAGCGCGTCCTGATCGCGCGCGCCGGCAAGCTCCACCCCTTGAAGCCCAGCGGCTGGGACCACCTGGCTCGCCAGAGCCGAGCTGAGCGTTGACCTAGGCTTCCCGGCGCCGCCAGCGAAGAACGACGAGCGAAGCGCCAAGAAGCAGGAGAATCGCCGCGAGCAGGCCGAATTCGCCCAAGGTGGGGATCGCCGTCACCGTCGGCATCGGGTGAGTGGTGGCGGCAAACGCCACCGCGTTGACCAGCAACTGCCGCACATTCGCGCTCACCGGGTCGTTGTTGTACGTCATGGAGTGGTTGAGATGGACGACCGTGCCACCGTTGGCGTTCGAGTAGCTCAAGAGAGGGTTGCCTCCGGTTCCCTCGATCACGACGGTGGTCCCGGATTTCGCGATCACATGCGTCCAACCGGCGCTACTCTCCGTCCACGAGGACGGCACGCCGGCTACCAGGGGGCTTCCCGAATCAACGACCGTCCAGGTGTCACCGTAGCCGTACGCTCCGTCCGGCGACTCCGTCGGCATAAGCGCTCCGAAGCCCGCTGTCTTGTAGGGGTACCAAACATCATAGGCGCACCACTCGGTCACGACCAGGCCATGGCCCGAGGCGACGAACGCCTGGAGCGCGCTCAATGCCGCCGGCTGGAGAGAGTAGCCCCAGTGGATCCCGTCGAGCAGAACTACAACGTCGAAGTCGTTCACGTTGGGCGTCACGCCGTCCCAGGCATCGTAGACTCCGCCCGAGGTGACCTGGTCGCCCGCGTTCTGTAGCGCCGTGGTGACGACACTCTCGGAGCCGTTGTCTCCCAAGAGCAATACATTGACCGCGAATGCCGGCGCCGCGGCCGACAGCATGAGACCTACAACTACGAATGCCCCAAGCTTCCTCATTCCAAATCCCTCCCGTCGCAGGTATCTCTCGACTCCCCCTTTGGCGCCGCATCGTACCCGTTCGGATCTCTCTAAGCATAGCAGGTGCTCGGGTGGCCGGCGCTTTGAGCACGCCCGCCCGGCGCCTGTTTTCTCCGGGGCCGACTTTCGCCTACCCCTCTCCAACGAAGTCGTGCATCCCCACCGCGATGCCGTGCGATTTCAAGAGGTAGTTCAGGGCCTGACGGGTCATCCCCAAGCGCCGCGCCGCTTCCGCCTGGTTGCCGTCGGTTTCGTCTAGTGCCTGACGCACCAACCGCCGGCGGAGCTCATCGATCTGGCGGTGATAGTCAAGAGATGATGACTTCGCGACCTCGGGGAGCTCGAGGTGGCGTACCTCGATGACACCATCCTCGGCCAAGGCGGTCGCCACTTGGAGGACATTCTCGAGCTCACGGATGTTTCCCGGCCAGTCGTGGGAGAGGAGGCGCTGCGCGGCAACCGCCGAGAGCCTCACCTCCCTGCCCCGGCGCCTCCCGAGCTCGATCAGCAGGTGATTCGCAAGCAAGAGAACGTCCGATCCCCGGTGCCGCAATGGAGGAAGCTTGACGAAACCGACCCGAAGCCGGTAGAGCAAATCCTGCCGGAAACCTCCCTCCCGGACTTGTCTCCCGAGATCGCGGTGGGTGGCGGCAAGCACCCTGGCATCGACCTTGCGCGGGTTCGTCTCGCCGACCCGGCGAATCTCTCCCTCCTGCAACACGCGCAGCAACATGCCTTGCGCTACGGGGGGTAGATCACCGATCTCGTCCAGAAAGACGGTCCCGCCGCGGACGCTCTCGAAAACTCCGAGCCGGTCGCGATCCGCTCCCGTAAAGGCTCCGCGGACGTGGCCAAAAAGATCCGAGAGCAAGAGGCTCTCCGAGAGGGCCGCGCAGTTGATCGCCAAGAAGGGACCATCCCGCCGCGAGCTCGCCCGGTGCGCGTAACGCGCCGCCAGCTCTTTGCCCGTGCCGCTCTCTCCCTCGATCAAGATCGGGACTTCCTCCGCCGCGAGCCGCTCGAGCCGATGCAAGGCGGCGCGGAAGTCGTGATGCTCTCCAACGAGTGAGCCGGACTGCGGAGGACGAACGCAAGCAGAGGGTGGCCGGCCTCCGCGTAGGCGATCCACCGTTATCGCAAAGATTGCCTTCAAGGCCGGATCGATCATTGGTGCCTTGAGAAGCACACGGGCACCAGCCAGCGGAGCGGAGATCTCTTCTCCTCCCCCGACTCCGTCCTGGACGACCTCCTCTCCATCCTCGGCGACCAGGATGACTCGCGCGTCGCCATAACCAGCGCGCTCGTACATCATCCCGAGGGCGCGATCTTCGGGCGAGTCCTCGAAGTATTCACTCACCGCCTGCCACGGAGATCGCAGGTCGACTTCCAGCAGCTCCGCCCAGGGCACGGCACCGAGACGCCGAAGAGTCGCGGCGGCATTGCGCAGACGCCGCTCTGGAATCTGTACCCACTCCAGGCCCCGAGCATCAACGACCAAGCGGGCGGCGCGGTAGGGCTCGAGAGAATCGAGGACCGCCCAGCTCTCCGGCTGTGCTTCCCCTCTTGTGAGCAGATCTTTCCACAGGCTCGTCGTCATGCCCGTGGCGACCCGCAGCGCTCTGTCCCGATTGCCTGCTAAAGCCCACAGGGCGGGTCGTTCTTCTGCCTCGAGCTCGGCGAAAGCCGATTCCCCCACGCCGTGGATCTCTGCTGCCGCCTCGCTCGAGCGCCCCAACCAGCCCAGGGTCCGCGCGGCAAAGACCGCCAGCTCTTCTCGGTGCCACTCGATACCCGCGCGGGCGAGCAGCCTACGAGCCGCCTCGACCCGTTCCAAGGCCGCTTGTGGTCTGCCCCGAACCCATTCATATCGGATCCACAGCTCCGCGTCGTGGACCAAGCCGCGGGTGTTCCCGGCCTTCAAGTTGGCGCGGGTCGAACGCTCGAGGATCTCCTTGACGCCCACGCTACGACCTCGGCGCAGGCGGATCTCCGCCAGGTTGAACAAAGCAAGCGTGGTGCGCCGCGGACCCTCGCAAGCGGCGAGAAGGTGGACGGCCTTCAGGCATGCGCGCTCGGCTCCGGCCAGATCCCCCACCATGGCGCGGGCGAGAACCAGGTCGTTCCATAGCGCTCCGGCCTCGAAGCGCCGGAGGGAACGGCGGTCGGCGGAGAGAGCGCGCCTTAGCTCCATTGCAGCACGGGCACCATTACCCTCCGCCAGCGCCAGCAGGGCCCGCGTGTGCCTCCAGCGCCATGAGCTCGCGCCGTGGCGGACGAGGCGTGAGGAGCGGGCAAGGAGCGAGCGCATTCGTCTGTACTCTTGGCGGTCCCATGCTGCCTGCGCTTCGGTGATTGCGAGATGCGCCTCGAGGTCGTCGTCCTTCTGGGCGGAAGCTGCTCTCTCGAACCACCGTCTTGCGCGTTCCACATCATGATGTGTGGCATGGAGCCGAGCGGCGATCTCTGTAATGGCCGCAATTTGATCGATCTCGAGCGACTCTCGCTCGAGACGAGCCAGATCGCGCCGAACGGTGGCGAGCTCGCCCAGATGCCGCAGGGAACTGAGACGGAGCAACCTCTCGGGCCAGCCGCGTGGTCTTTTGACGACCTCCGCAGCGGCACGAAATCGCCCGAGGGCGAAGAGACTCCGGGCTAACTCCAGGCGTTCCTCGGAGCTCCGTGGAGGATTCCGTCGCCAGCGTTCGACGGCCGCTCTCCACTGTCCCTTGCGCGCGAGCTCCGACGCCTGGGCCCCAGCTTCTGCCGCCGCCGGCCAAAGCTCTTGCGCTCCGGATGCAGCAAGCGCCCGCCGCGCCTCATTCCAGCTCGAGACCTGAGCCAAGATACGCTGCCGGAAGGGCCGTGGGCCGGCGATCCACGTCTCCCTCTCGCCCCCCCGAAGAAATGCGCCGGCAAGGGCGGCTCGAGACTGGGAAAATCGCTGGCGCCAAAGAAAATTGGCCTGATCGAGAAGTTGCCTCACCGCGGCGTCGGCTTGGAGAGGGATCCATGGGAGACACCAGTGCTCGGCCAGTCGGCGAGCCACGACCCGGGCGCAGCCGCGACCCGCGATCTCCCGTACCGGACCGAAAAGGAGCTCCAGGAGATGGCTCAGGCTCTCTGCCGCGGAGACGCGTTCCGCCCCTGGAGCAACCTTCATCCCAGCCAAGGTCCCGTCATCGGCAAGACCGGCGGCGCTCCAACCTTCGGTGAGGTGCCAAGCACTAGCCGCGAGAAGGGAAAGGAGCCCGGCTCCTTCCAGCAGTAAACCCAATCGCTCCCGGTCGCCGAGCGCGCAACCCGGGAGCAGGCGCACAGCCCGATCGCGGATGGCCGAGTGGAAGATCTGTTCCGCCGGCGAGAGCTTCATCAGCCCAGGAGTTGGTCGAGATCGCTCCAGAAATCGGGGTAGGACTTGGACACGACGTCGGGGTTCATGATCGTCACTCCGGGCCGGCGTAGACCGACGAGGGCGAGGCTCATGGCGATCCGGTGGTCGCCGTGCGGATCGACCTCGACGGGGTCCGTGGGAATTTCGCCGCCGGCCCAGGTTCCCTCGATCTCCAACCCGTCGTCAAGTTGCCCGACACATGCGCCGAGGCGCATAAGCTCGGCGGCCATCGCGGCGAGGCGGTCGCTCTCCTTCAAGCGGAGATGCGCGACGTTGCGGATTCGGGTGATGCCGGCGGCGAAGGGAGCGAGCGCGGCGAGGGTCGGCACCTGGTCGGGCATCTCCGAGAGGTCGGCCTCGATGGCCGTGAGCTTCCCCGTTCCACGAACCGTGATTTGCGGGCCGCTGGTTCCAACTTTGGCCCCCATCTCGGCCAAGAGGTCGAGGAAACGGCGGTCACCCTGGCGCGAATCAGGATCGAGCCCCTCGAGGCTCACCTCGCCGCCGGTCAGGGCCGCGGCGGCGGCCGGATAGGCGGCGGCGGAATCGTCGCCGGGCACCTCGACGGAATCGATCCCGGGAAGACCGGGATGAATGCGGTAGGTCCCGCCTGCGAGGATTTCGATCTCTCCCCCGAACTGATCGATGGCCCGCAGGGTTACGTCCACGTAAGGGGCCGAAGTGAGGCTCGGCGCTTCGAGCTCGATCGAACCCGAGGCGCGCAAGCCGGCCAGCAACAGAGCGGAGAGAAACTGGCTCGACTCCCCGGCGTCGAGCGGGGTTCGTCCCCCTTCGAGACTCGGCCCTTCGATGCGCACCGGGCCACGCCCTTCTCTCTCGACGTATTCGACCCTTGCGCCGAGTCTCCGGAGCGCCTCGACCAGAGGCGCGATCGGCCGCTCCATCAGCCGGGTGCTACCGCTGAGGGTGAAACGGCCGGGGAGCGTGGCAAGCGAGGCGGTGAGAAGGCGAAACATCGTGCCGCAGTCGCCGCAGTCGATCGTCGCCTCCTCGACCGGCTCCGCCGGCGGTGCCAGCCGGACGGCCTCGTCTCCACGTTCGACCGACCAGCCGAGAGCCTCGAGAGCAGCGAGAAAGCGCGCCGGGTCGTCCGCCCCGAGCGGATGCCGGATCTCGAGCCGCCGCTCCGCCAGGAGGGCCAGATCGAGATAGCGAAGCGTGTAGCTCTTCGAAGGTGGAACCCGCAGCCGGCCAGAGACGGTCCTGCCGCTCGGAACGGGCTGCTTTTCATCAGCGGCTGTCCATGGCCTCTGCTTCATCGCTCTAGAATCTCGCTGGCGAGCGACTCCACGCGCGGTCGCGATTCGTCAAGGAAATACGATCGCATTTAGTGAGGCGTTCAGGCTCGAAGCGCTCGTAATGTTGGTGGCGCTCGTCACGACCAGTCGAATCTGGTACGTGGAGGTCGCGGTGGCCGGCGCTGTGTCTACGTAGGAGATGGGCAGGAATTCGTCATATGTTCCCGCCGAGGACATCGCGCTCGTTCTTTTACCGCTGTAAATCAAGGTAGCGT
>JBJKRB010000068.1:0-4551 GCA_046704885.1 Thermoanaerobaculia bacterium
GTGCTGCCCAGCGGTTGGATTCCCGTCCTGAGCGCGAGATTTCTCCCTAACCGGGCTCTCTCGTTCTGGATCGGCGCCCTGGTGACGACGTGTGGCCTTCTCTTTTCGGTCTGGGGTCGGGTGCAACTCGGTTCCAACTGGAGCCAGGCCGTGACCGTCAAGGAGGGGCACGAGCTCATTACCAGCGGCCCATACTCCGTAGTTCGCCACCCGATCTACACCGGTCTCCTGACGGGCTTCCTTGGCACGGCGATCGCGCTCGGAGAGTGGCGCGGTCTCGTCGCGGTACTCCTCGTCTTCGTGGTCCTGTGGTGGAAGCTAAAACACGAAGAGCGCTGGATGCGCGACGCGTTCGGCGACGCCTACGCCGCCTACTCGCGCCGGGTTGCGGCCCTGGTGCCGTTTATCCTTTGAGTGGGCCCCAGAAATCTTCCGAGCTCTCAGCCGGCGTGGCCCTTGACTCTGGCAGCCCGCCCTGTGGCGAAGAGTGCCGCGGCGGCTAAGAGCAGCATGAGGAGCGCGAGGCCGGAGTCGTCGAGGGTCGGAATCGCGGTGACGGGGATGCTGTTCGTGTACCGCGCCAGAGCAAAGTCGTAGCTGCCGGAGGCGTTGCTGAGGCCTGCGGCGAGGATCTTGCCGTCGCTCTGGATGGATAAGGCAAAGGCTCGGTCGTCGGAGCCGCTACCGCTGAAGTCAGTGAGGACGAGCCCGGTGCCGGCGTTTCCGAAGGAAGTGTCGAGCGTTCCATCCACGTTGTATCGCGCCAGAGCAAAATCTGGCTGACTAGAGAGGTTTGCCCTACTAATCCCTGCGGCGACGATCTTGCCGTCGGTCTGGATGGCCAGGCCAGAGGCAGAGTCGGTGACGCCGCCGAAGTCGGTAAGGACGAGTCCGTTGCCGGCGTTTCCGAAGGAAGTGTCGAGCGTCCCGTCCGCGTTGTAGCGCGCCAGAGCAAAGTCGTAGCTGCCGGAGGCGTTGCTAAATCCTGCGGCGAGGATCTTGCCGTCGCTCTGGATAACCAGGGCACCGGCGACATCGTCTGAGCCGCTGCCGCTGAAGTCGGTCAGGACGAGCGCGGTGCCGGCGTTTCCGTAGGTAGTGTCGAGCGTCCGGTCCGCGTTGTAGCGCGCCACGGCAAAGTCGGAGCTGCCGGAAGCGTCGCTGCCCCCGGCGGCCACGATCTTGCCGTCGCTCTGGATGGCCAGGGCATTGGCTCCGTCGCCCGAGCCGCTGCCGCTGAAGTCGGTCAAGACGAGTCCGGTACCGGCGTTTCCGAAGGAAGTGTCGAGCGTCCCGTCCGCGTTGTATCGCGCCAGGGCGAAATCGCTGTTGCCGGAGGCGGAGCTGTTCCCGGCCACAACGATCTTGCCGTCGCTCTGGATGGCCAGGGCACGGGCCTGGTCGAAGGAGCCGCTACCACTGAAGTCGGTCAAGACGAGTCCGGTGCCGGCGGCTCCGAAGGAAGTGTCGAGCGTTCCATCCGCGTTGTATCGCGCCAGAGCAAAGTCGGTGCTGCCGGAGGCATCGCTTTGGCCCGCGAGGACGATCTTGCCGTCGCTCTGGAGAGCTAGTGCCCAGTCTACGTCGTAGGAGCCTCTGCCGCTGAAGTCGGTGAGGACGAGTCCGGTACCGGCGCTTCCGAAGGAAGTATCGAGCGTTCCATCCACGTTGTATCGCGCCAGAGCAAAATCGTTGTTTCCCGAGGCATCGCTTTGGCCCGCGACGATGACCTTGCCGTTGCTCTGGATCGCAACGGCCTCGGCTGAGTCGTTGGAGCCGCTGCCGCTGAAGTCGGTCAGGACGAGCCCGGTGCCGGCGGTGCCGAAGGAAGTGTCGAGCGCTCCGTCTACGGCGTGGCTCGCGGCCGGAAGAAGGACCGCAAGGCAGAGAAGCCAGGCCAAGGAAGTGTAGTGGACCCGACGGAACTTGATCGAACGCGAATGAAGCATCTCGACATCCCTCCAGTTCGGGCCAGGCGACAGCCGCAACCCGTTTGCAGCCCCCCGCCTTCGCACAGCTGAGGCACGTAAGCTACGCCTCGCCCCCGCGCTTGTCAAACGTGGAACGGTTCCGAGAATGAGTGAGCGGACGGGGTAGCGGGCTGAGGGGTGGGCGGGCGCCGGCGAGCCAGGGGTGGTTCCTCTTCCGCTCCGTCAAGGCCCCTCGGAGACTCCAACATCGAGACTGTCGGCCCTGCGGCCAGCTCAATCGAGGGATTCTGGTTGAAAAATAATGGAGCCGACGCGCGGATTTGAACCGCGGACCTGCTGATTACGAATGGCAGGTCTTGAGTTTGCTGGACTTCGCTGGAGTTTGCTGAACCCTTTTAGTACTGGGGCTTCCTTTTGGTTCGGTTGGCCTGAGTTTGCTGGAGTTTGTTGTCTGGTGATTGCTATGTGATTGCTGGAAATTCAGCATCATCAAGGGCGAGGCCGCTGTGCCGTCCGCGGTGTTGACGACGAAGCGGACGCTCCCGACTTGATCCGAGAGGATGCGGTAGGTGCTGGTCGTGCTCATCTGCCCCTGGATGCGAGCCCCTGTATGGAAGCACCCTAAATGAAGAATTAATGCTTCCTTTCCGACTACTCGTCGCTAATTGAGGCGGAAACCTGTGACGGCTTGTGCCAGATTTCATGGCCCGCGAGTCGGCGGTTTTCGAGTTGACACTCCGGGGCGGAGCAACACCTGAATGACGGGAGGAACGAGAAGAAACAGAGTGACAGAAACAGCAAATCCCCAGAGGAGCTCTCTGAGGGTCGTAGATTCACGTGACGTGATGTAAACGATCTCTCCGCTGACATTCAATGGGTACACAAAACCCCGATTTGGTTCTGGCGACGACGGACGTGTAGCACCATAGCGGTATTGGAGCGTGCCCCAAGACAGCAAGCAAGTAGCCGCACTGATAAAAAGCGCGGTCGAGAGGATCTTCACTGATCTGGGGCGTTCTCTCTTCACCTGGAGCACCTCGGCCGAACCCCTGCCGTGGGGGACCACCTTCCCGCACTGAGGGTCCTGAACTGAGTAGGTGCAGGTTGGGCGAGCAGCATTGCTAGTCCCGTGGTTCTCGGCTCCCTCACGATCGCTCGTTATTGTTGCCAGGTCCGGGTTCCGGCCGGATACAACGAGGAAAGCCCTGAACTCTGGACCCGGGGCCGTGAACTACTCTGCTAGGCCAGGGTCGGTAGGAGCCGCCTCGTTGGTCGCGAGCCGCTATTGCTGTCCTGACACCAACCTGAAGAGGCGCTTGCGTAGCTCGGCGAGGCGCCGCAGGCCCCTCCGGTTGTCAGCAGGTATTCCGAATCTCACGGCTCGAAGTTGTTCCCCGGGGCGGCAGTACGTGAATTCGACGTCGCCGGGTCCTGCGCGAGTAAAGCGGCCGGATATTCCGATGGTCTTCGTGTTCCGGCAAAAACTCCAATCACGATCCTCGCCTGCCCCCATCCCCGCATACTGCATCAGCTGCAAGATCTTTCCAGATCCCTCGTTGGCACGTGCTGGAACGAACGCCCCAAGTACTTGTTGGGAATCTCTCAGTGCTTCCGTGATGAAGTCGACGTCCCGGCCTCTTGCCGCAGGTCCAGGCACCCTAGGGTCATAGAGCGCCATCAAGACCACACTGGGGTCGCTGATGCGCTCCGCGATTGGTCTCGACCGACGGACGAGTCGGTTGAAATTACTCGGCTCGCAGCTCCAGAGTAGTACCGCTAGGACCAGAAGTTCAAGTAGCTGGTGGGCTCGCCTGAAACCTCTAACGGACCCGGCCGAGACACGGCATCCGCGACGCGGACACTTCACCTCTGGTGTTGATCCACCCGAGCTATCTTGCCGCACGGAACTCGGCCGCTCGGGTGCTAGCACAGTGAGACCCTCTTGTCCTTAAGGGTCATGGGCGGACCTGCTACTCGCTGCATCCGCATGAGCCAGGCGAGGAATTGGGGCTCAAAGGAGGGCGCGCCCACCAACCCGGGTTCTTGGGTACTCGGGGAACAAACGGATAGAGGCCAGGCAGCTCCTGAGGTAGTGCCCGCCAATCCTGCTCGAGGTTGCCAGTCTGCGTCGTGCGGGTAACCGTTAGCGTGGGGAGGATACCTTTGTCGCTCAACCCCACAGCAATCTCCACCCCCAGGTCACCGTTCTCAGTACTTGTGATGCTCACGCTAAAGACTTCGGACGTAAACGTCAACTCGCCGCCTAGCCCATTGAGACCCTTGCCGCTAGCAGAAGAGTAGCCCAGAAACGCACCAAGGAAGGCCGATTTGATCTTTCCAAGGGCGAGATCGCCCTCGAGGCCGTGCCCGTAATTTCCCTGAGTGTCAATCCAGTAGAAGCCGCTCCCGCCTCCTCCCTGCCCTTCCTTGGCTCGTAGTGCGCCGCCGCCACAATAGAAGGTGCCGAAACCCGTGGGGTCCTGCCGATTGACGGGGTCGTTGACCACATAGCCGTAGAGCTGCGTGTCGCCCCCTTCAAAGATCAACGGATCCTTGCTCGTCCACCTCCCGACCTCGGGGTCATAGTCCCTCGCTCCGAAACGAACGAGGCCGGTCTGGG
>JBJKRB010000069.1:0-13535 GCA_046704885.1 Thermoanaerobaculia bacterium
TGGGGCGAATGGAGACCTTGTCGAAGGTCTCGGTCGCGGGGTCGAGGAGGGTAGAGAGCTTGGCGATCTCGGCCTGAAGCTCGCTTTCCAAGTCGGCTTTCTGCGCGGTGAGCGCGGCCACGGACTCCTTGGCGGCGCCGACGTCCTGAGTCTCCTTGAGGGCGCGCGAGGCTTTCCGCGCCGCGCGTGTGGCGGAGTTCAGGTTGGTGCGGCTCAAGGCCCGGCGGCCGAAGAGAGCTCCCAGGACGGTGGAGCCGATCGACACCACCGTATCGAGAGTCTGCTGGGTCTCTTGGCGCTTCTCCTGCTCGACGCGCTCGTTCGCCCGCGCGAGCTTGTCATCGAGACTGGCGACGCGCGTCCCGTACTTCTTGCGCAATGCTTCCACCTGGCGATCCCGTTCCTCGCGCGCCGCATCGGTCAAGCGCAGACGAAAGTCCTTCTCGCTCTCGCCTGGCTTCGAGACCTCGTTCAGGGCGGGGCTCTTCATCAGCTCCAGCTTGTAGGTTTGATAGATCGAATCGCCGAGCTCCTTCTCCCACTTCTTGAAGGCCTTGGGGTCGGAGACGCTCGGTGGAGGAGCGGCGAAGGCGGCGCCGGGAGAGCTGGAGGTTTCGAGATCGGATTGGGCGACCGCTGCGTCCTCGGAGCGGGTCCAATCGACGGGAGTGGCGGGGTCGAGCGCGAGGAGGCGCTCGAGGGTCGAGGTCTCGTCGATCGCGAGCTTGTCGTCGGAGACGTGGACGCGGGCGATTCCGAGAAGGCTCGGCGTGTAGAGGATCCCCTCACGTTGCGCCGAGCGCAAGGGAATGTAGGCCTGTGGTACTCCGGGCGGGAGGATGGGGGGGGCGGAAGCAGCAGGGGCGGCGGGGGTCGGAGTTGCCGCCGGCGTAGCCGCGGGGCTCGCTTCTGGGGCTGGCGCGGCAGGGGCGCCGGCGTCCTCGCCCGCTCCCGTCAAGCGCCGCAGCTGCTGGCGGTCGAGGGGACCGGCCAGGTAGGACATCGCCCAGCGGCTCTCGAAGAGCTCGGGCTTGGAATCATGAACGTTGTGCAGGAGGAAGACGCGGCTCTTGAGGCCGGAGAGCATCGTGTCCATGGTCGAGCGGTCGAACGCCGATCCGGAAGAGGCCGCCGCTCCCTCGAGCCCGTCGAGAACTCGCCCTTTGTCGCGCTCGGTTTGCAGGCGCCCGAGAAACCAGGTGCCGATGTTGGAGAGCGCTTTGTAGTCGAGGTCGACCGGGTTCTGGGTGGCGAGCGCCAGGCCCAGGCCGAAGGCACGCGCCTGCTTGAGAAGAGTGAGGAGAGGCTTCTTCGACGGCGGATTGGCCACCGGCGGAAGGTAGCCGAAGACTTCGTCCATGTAGAAGAGGGCGCGCAGGCTGTTGGAGCCCGAGCGGCTGCGGATCCAACCGAGAAGCTCGTCGAGGAGAAGGGAGACGAAGAACATGCGCTCCTTGTCGGAGAGGTGCGCGATCGTCAGGATCGAGATTCGTGGCTTGCCCTGCGTGGTGTAGAGGAGCGAGCCGGGATCGAGTGGGGCGCCGCGCATCCAGACGTCGAAGCCGGGCGCGGCGAGCAGGTTGTTGATCTGGAGAGCCAGATCGAACCGGTCCTTCGGCGGATAGAAGGTGTCGATCGCCATGACGCCGATCGTCGCCACGGGTGGTTTCTGGATGTCGGCGATGAGGCTGGCGAGCTCGTAGCTCTTTCCGGCTTGCCAGGCCTTGTCGAGCAGCGTGGCGAGCAGGATGTGCTCGCGGCTCTTGAGCGGGTCGCCGTCGATGCCAAGGAGCGAAAGGAGGCTGGTCGCGGTGGTCGAGACCCGATCTCTCAGCAGGTCGCCATCCTCGAGCACGGCCCTCGGGGGGGCGGCGAAGGAGGCGAGGATGGAGATCGGCTGGACGAGATCGCTTCCCGGCGTGTAGACGGCGAACTCGACGCTGTCTCGCAGCCGTTGAATGCGCGCGCCATCCTCACCCCACCTGGCGAGCCCGTCCTTCCACTTCTTTGCTTCCGCCGCGGCGTAGTCGTCGAGCGAGAGTCCCTTGCGCTGGGCGTCGTCCTCGCGTACCCAGGGGCGAAAATCTCGCGGCGCGAGGTCGGGAAAGGTGAGGAGGAGGTTGGTGAGGTCTCCCTTGGGGTCGACGACGAGCGCCGGGATTCCGTCGATCGCCGCCTCTTCGAGCAGAGCGATGCACAGCCCGGTCTTGCCGCTCCCCGTCATACCGACGCACATCGCGTGCGTCGTCAGGTCGCGGGAATCGTAGAGCAACGGGTCTGTTGACGGCTCCTGCGTCTTGGGATCAAGCGGCCTCCCGAGATAGAAGACACCCAACTTCTCGAAAGCTTGCTCGGCCATCGCGACTCCTCTCAATGTCGTTGCCGGGCAGCGCCCGGCACCTGTCGGTACCGTGCATTGTCGTTTAAGAGAAGGGTCGGCGGCAAGTACCGCCGGGCCGAGAGCAGCGCCCGAATCAACTACATGGCAGTCCGAGAAAGTCGTGGATCGTCGGAAATGACGAGAGGTCCGGATTGTGGAAGAGGACGACTGCTCCGGTCAGGGTGTCCCCGACGTAAAGATCGACCCCGGCATTGGTTCCTGCAGAGACGAAGATCCAATAGTAGTTGCTCGAAGCACAAGCGTTGTGAACCTTGACCAGCATCTCTGGATTGCTGTGGTCGAAGAACCAGAACACTCCGCCTTGCCCGACCCCGAGGCTGGAGAGCGAGATCGCGCTTCCAGAGCCCGAAAGGCCTCCGCCGTTGACCGTGTGGTAGGTCGCGACTGCCTCAAACCGCCGGTCGCCGCTCGAGTTGCCGTCGAGGCAGAGTACTGTCGAGAGCGAGGGGCAGGTTAGGTCAGCATGAGGGCCGAGATAGACGTCGTCCCAGGAGATCGTCTGGGCGCTTCCTCCGGCACCGGTCGTGCCTTGAAGCACGAGGAGGACGCTGCCCGTGTCCGCCGGGGTCGTTGCCAAGACGTGGAGCGTCTGCCAGGTGTGGAGGTGGAGGTTCGCGGGAGTTGGCGTGACGTCGACTCCCAGGAAGGTTCCTGTGCAATTTGGATTCCCGTAATACTGAAGGCCGCCGAAGCTTCTAGAGGTGTCGGGGGGGTTCGCGACCATGACCTTGAAGGACAGGTCGAGGGGAATTCCCGCGTCCGCGGGGAAGCACTGAGTCAGGCTCGCCCCGCTGACCGCGGAGCCCCCCGAAACGGTCGCCGTGGCGGAGCCCGAATTAGGCGAACCGTCGGCATCAACGGCGCTGCGGCTCGGATTGAAAAAGTCGAGGGTCCATCCGCTCAAGTCGCGATCAAAACCGGGGTTGACGACAGAGTTCTGCGCCACTGCGGCGAAGGGCACCAAGGCGCAGGCGAGGACGAGGGTGAGCACTCCTTTCAACATGACATCTCTCCTTTCTCGAAACTGGAGATGGTGGGACCGGGGCTCTTGCCAAGTTACGGCAAGAATTGTGCGAGCCACCCCAACTCATTGGGGTCCCCACCAGAGTTTTAGTGTCTATCTAGCGCAGGGAGTTTAGCACCGGTCGACGAGCTGGTCCGCCGGTGCGGCCTCGCAGGTTGCTGACTGGAAACCGCGCTCTAGTGCTTCAGGGTGTCGCCAATGGAGGCCGAGCGCTGTACTATGGGTGCCCGAACGAGAATTTTGATCGCTGAAGAGTCGGCGTAATGGAGAAGACTTGACCCTGGCCCCGGGCGTCCGCCTCGGCCCCTACCAGATTCTCGCCAAGCTTGGCGAGGGCGGGATGGGGGAGGTCTACCGCGCCCGCGACACCCGCTTGGGGCGCGAGGTCGGGATCAAAATCCTCCCCGAGCACTTTTCTCGAGATCTCGAGCGCTTGGCGCGCTTCGAGCGGGAAGCCCGGTCGGCGTCGGGTCTTTCGAGCCCTCACATCGTGGTGGTCCACGATATCGGTGACCAGAATGGGATTCGATACATAGCGACCGAGCTGATCGATGGCTCCGACTTGAGGACCATCTTGCGCCGCGGCGCGCCACCGCTGAGGAGGGCGTTGGACCTCGCCGCGCAAGTCGCCGATGGGTTGGCCGTCGCCCATGAGAAGGGGGTCGTGCATCGCGATCTCAAGCCCGAGAACATTCTGGTTTCGAGCCAAGGTGTGGCCAAGATCGCCGACTTCGGCCTCGCCAAGCTGGTCGATACGGAGGGGGCCACTGGAGACGAAGCGCCCACGCTAGATGCGGTACGAACGGGAACGGGAATTCTCCTCGGGACGGTGTCGTACATGTCGCCCGAGCAGGTTCGCGGAGAGTCCGTCGACTTTCGGTCGGACCAGTTCGCCTTGGGAGCGATCCTCTACGAGTTGACGACGGGGCGGCGTCCGTTCGCGGGGGCCACCTCCGCCGAGACGATGACGGCGATCCTGCGCGAGGACCCGGAACCTTTGACGTCGGCTGCCCCCTCGCTGCCGGCTCCTGTACGATGGCTGATCGAACGATTGCTCTCCAAAGAGCCGGGCAACCGCTATAACGCGACCGCGGATATCGCCCACGATCTGGCGGACTTGCGGGACCGCCTCTCGGAGCTCGGGAGTGTCGCGCTCCCGCAAGGGCCCGCAAAGACGTTAAGTCGTAGGTTTGCGCCCCTGGTGATCGCGTTGGTGGCGCTGCTCTCAGCCGGGACTGGCTGGTGGATGCGAGGAGCGCCGGCAAAAGCCGCCGCGCACGGGCCCGTCGAGCTGAAATTCCAGCATTTGACTGAGGAGCCCGGAGTTGAGAGCTCGCCCAGCCTCTCCCCTGATGGCAAGAACGTGGCGTTCGTCTCGTCGTCTCGGGGCAACGACGACATTTATCTGTTGAGAGTCGGGGGGCGTAATCCTGACGATCTGACGGCGAGCTCGCCCGCCGCCGATGATGCTCCGGCGTTTTCACCGGATGGCGAGTCGATCGCTTTCCGTTCGGAGCGGTCGGGCGGAGGAATCTTCCTCATGGGCGCCACCGGCGAGTCGGTCCGGCGTTTAACCGACTTCGGGTTCGACCCGGCCTGGTCGCCCGACGGAAAGGAGATCGTCGTCGACAGCGAGCCCGTGCACGACCCGATGAGTCGCGCCACCCCAAGCTCGCTCTGGGTGGTGCCGGTCAAGGGCGGTGCCCGACGACTGGTCTTGAAGAGCGACGGAGTGGGTCCCAGTTGGTCCCCGAATGGAAAACGGATTGCCTTCTGGGGACTGCGCTGGCCGAGCCCGCAGCGCGACATTTGGACGGTTGCCGCGGACGGGTCGCAAGCCAAGGCTCCGGTGCCGGTGACCAACGATCCAGCCCTCGACTGGAGCCCAGAGTGGTCGCCCGACGGCCGTTTCCTGTACTTTGCCTCCAATCGAGGTGGGACGATGAACCTTTGGAGGGTGCGCATCGACGAGTCGACGGGCCGTACGCTGGCGCCGCCCGAGCCGGTGACGGCGCCCGCTTCGTGGATCGGTGGTCTCAGCTTCTCTCATGACGGACACGAGCTGGCGATGGCGGATCTCTCGCAGGGTTCGGACGTCTGGCGAATCGCATTCGACACCGGCAAGGAGCAGCTGGTCGGTAACCCTACTCGCGTGCTCCACGCCCAAGGCATCCTTTCCGTCGATTGCACTCCGAGCGGTGAGGCGGTGGTCTTTTCTCGTCGTGGCGTCCCCTGGGAAAGTCTCGTCACGCTCAAGAGCGACGGCACCGGCTATACGCAGCTTACGGACTACAGCCAAGAGCACCGCTTTCCACGTTGGTCTCCGGACGCGAAGCGCATTGTCTTTTCGTCCACGGCCAGCGGCAGCCAACAGATCTGGATCGTGCGTCCGGACGGCAGCGGTCTTTCGCGGCTCACCGAAAGCGATGGAGCCTTCAATCCCGCCTGGTCTCCGGATGGGAGGAGGATCGCCTTCGGGGACCAGGCCGACGAGATCGTCATCATCGACGCCGATCGGCCCGCGGCTGCCCCGATCCGCATCCCTGATCCAGGTCATCCCGGTCAGACGCAGCCGATCTCCTGGTCGCCTGACGGGAGCTTGCTTGCCGCGGATTGGCAACGGCCGGACCGGTCGACCGGCGTGCTGATTTACTCCTTCGCCACGAAGAAGTTTCGCCTAGTTACCCGGGAGGGCCGTTGGCCTCAATGGCTTCCGGATGGCAAGCGATTGCTCTATCAGCGCGAGGGCGGGCTGGCGGTATTGAATCTTGCTAGCGGCCGCAAGCAGTGGGTTCTGCCCGACGGCACCTTGCGGAAGAATTCCTCTTGGCAGAACTTTTGTCTCTCCCGGGATGGGAGGGAGCTGATCTACCTCGAGTCTTTCGGCGAGGGTGACATCTGGATGATGACCTTAGGCGAGCGAAGCGCGGCACCGAAATGACTCTATCTTCCGGCAGTCGACTCGGTCCCTACGAGATTCTCGCCAAGCTCGGCGAGGGCGGGATGGGGGAGGTCTATCGCGGGCGCGACACGAAGCTGCGCCGCGAGGTCGCGATCAAAGTCTTGCCGCAGAGCCTGGCGCACGATCCCGGGAGATTGGCGCGCTTCGAGAGAGAGGCCAAGGTCCTGGCTTCGCTCAATCATCCAAACATCGCGCAGATCTACGGCCTCGAAGAGGGGAGTGGAGCCCCTGCCCTGGTCATGGAGCTCGTCGAGGGACCGACCCTCGCGGAGCGCATGGCGGGGACGACAGCGCCCTCCCTCGATCATCTGCCGACCGGCGCCAGGGTCATTCCTCTCGACGAGACGCTGGGCATCGCGCGGCAGATCGCCGAGGCGCTCGAGGAGGCGCACGACAAGGGGATCATCCACCGGGATTTAAAGCCCGAGAACGTCAAGGTGGCGACGCAGGGACGAGTAAAGGTTCTGGATTTCGGTCTCGCCAAGGCCTTGGGGTCGGCGGGCGAAGAGATGACCCAGGCGGCGACGCAGACGCTTGAGGGGACCCAGCAAGGAGTAGTGATGGGGACAGCAGCGTACATGTCCCCGGAGCAGGCGCAGGGCGCGATGGTCGACAAGCGGGCCGACATCTGGTCGTTCGGAGTGATCCTCTACGAGTTGCTCACCGGTGAGCGTCTCTTTCGGGCGGACAGCTTCATGGAGACGCTGAGCGCGGTCTTGAACCGGGAGATCGATTTCGCTCGCGTTCCGGCTTCCGTGCCCTACGGAGTGCGCCACCTGCTGCGCCGCTGCCTCGAGCGCGATCCACACCGGCGCCTGCGCGATATTGGCGAGGCGCGGGTCACCCTCGAGGATGCGGTTTCGGGAGACCTGGACGAGGACATGGCGCTGGGGACGGCAGAGTCTCCCGCCCCTCGAGAGGGGAAGGCGAAGACCGGCGTCAAGCTCGCGGTCGAGCTGGTGGTGGTTGCCGCTCTCGTTGGCACGGCCCTCGCGGGCTGGCTGCGGCGCGCCGCCCCGACCGCACCGGAGCCGATTCGCATCCACGCCCTGACTTACTCGGGTTCCGACAGCGATCCGACGGCCTCGCCCGACGGCAAGCTGGTCGCGTTTACTTCGCGGCGTGACGGCACGGCGAGGATCTGGATCAAGCAACTCGCCGGAGGGGGCGAGGCGCCTTTGACCTCCGGGCCGGACGGATTGGCGCGCTTCTCGCCGGACGGCTCGAGCCTGCTCTTCGTCCGCGACCTCGGTACGACGGAGGCGATCTACCGGATCAGCCTTATCGGAGGCGAAGCGCGGCGGCTCGTCGATAACGCGACCGAGGCCGACTGGTCGCCGGACGGCCGTCAGATCGTCTTCGTGCGCAGCCGCGCAAAAGGAAGGACCGTTGCCCAGCTCGGCATCCTCGACCTGGCGACGGGGAAGGAGAAGGTGCTGGCCGACCTGACCAATCTCGGGAACCTCATCCTGCGCTCGCCGCGCTGGTCGCCCGACGGCCGCACGATCGCCTTCGCCTCGGGCACCTTCTCGTCTGCGGACTGGAAGCTGCAGATGGTCGATGTGAGGAGCGGTCTGGTTGCGGAGATTCCGCGGGGCAAGCCGGAGAGCGCGATGGGAGGGATTGCCTGGTCGGGCGCTGGCAAGTTCCTGTTCTACATCCAGTCTCCGGGGATCATGGGCGACATCACCGGATCGGGAAGCCGCGTGGTCCGCTGTGATGTGGCGAACGGAGACCGGCGGACGCTCTTCTGGCGCGAAGGGCTCTCCTGGTTGAACTCCACGGTGTCGAAGATGTCGCAGCTCGACATCCTCGCACCGGGCCGTTTGCTCTTCAGCCAGCGGCGGCGCAGCCAGAATCTGCGCGAGGTCGATATCACCGCGCCCAGAGGGGGTTCGTCCTCCCGGCCGCTGGCGACCGGGAGCGCGATCGACCGACAGCCCGTCTATTCGACGGACGGCAAACAGATCCTCTTCTCGTCCAACCGCGGCGGGAACCTCGACCTCTGGATGATCGATCGCAAGACGCATGTGCTGCGGCGAATTACCGAGGATCCCGCCGACGACTGGGATCCGGCCTTCATGCCCCACGGCCGGCACATCCTCTGGTCCAGCAACAGGGGGAGCGGCCACCTCGAGGTCTGGCTCGCCAACGCCGATGGCAGCGACGCGCGCCAGGTTTCGAATGACGGCGTCTCGGCACAGAATCCGGAAGCGACCGCCAACGGCAAATGGATCGTCTACTGGAGCGGCAATCCGGCGAAGCTGGGTGTGTGGAAGGTCCATCCGGACGGGAGCGGGGCGACGCTTCTTGCTCGGGCCGTCGATCCGGCCTTGAGCGGAGTCTCCCCCGACGGCCGTTACGCCTACTGGGTCGACATGGATCGCCTCAACTTGCGCAATACCCTGCGCTTCGTCGAGATCGACAGCGGAAGCATCTTGCCGTTCAAGATCGAGGTGTCCTATACGCTCGGCGCCCCGGCGATCACCTGGGGCCGCGCCCGTTGGTCACCCGATGGCCGGGCGATCTATTTCGTCGGCGAGAATGAGCAGGGGCTTTCCGGAATCTACGAGCAGCGGTTCGACCCCGAGCACGAGACGACCGCGACGCGGCGGCCGGTCGCCGGTTTCTCGCCCGAGTTCGTCACCGAGTCCTTTGGCGTATCGCCCGATGGAGCGCACCTCGCCCTTTCGATGGGGCAGGAGTCGGAGGCGCTGCTGGTGGCGCAGGGTGTTCCGGGAGCTCTCCCGGAACTTCGGAGGATGCCGTGACTCTTGCCAGCGGCTCGCGGCTGGGCTCCTACACGATCTCGAGCGCCCTCGGCGCCGGGGGAATGGGGGAGGTGTACCGGGCGCGGGACTCGAAGCTCGATCGAGATGTCGCGATCAAGGTGCTACCGGCGTCGATGGCCTCGGACCCCGGGTCCTTGACCCGATTCGAGCGCGAAGCGAAGGCGGTGGCGGCCCTTTCCCATCCGAATATTCTGGCGATTTTCGATTACGGCCAGGATCGAGACTTGATCTATGCCGTGACGGAGCTCCTCAATGGGCGGACGCTAGCGGAGATCTTGAGCTCTGGCAGGCTCGCAGAGAGGACGGCGGTCACGTATGCCCTCCAGTTGGCTCGCGGCCTCGCTGCCGCACACGAGAAGGGAATCGTGCATCGGGACCTCAAGCCGGAAAACGTCTTCGTCACGACGGAGGGCGTCGTCAAGATCCTCGACTTCGGTCTCGCCAAGCAGGTGGAAGGCGATGAAGTGGACCTCCAGGCGACGACCCAAGTCGCGTTGACCTCGCCCGGCATGGTCATGGGAACGGTGGGCTACATGTCGCCGGAGCAGGTCAAAGGGTTGCACGCGGACCGGCGATCGGACATCTTCTCCTTCGGTGCGATGCTCTACGAGATGCTGAGCGGGAGGCGCGCATTCCGGCGCTCCACCGCGGCGGAGACGATGACGGCGATCTTGCGGGACGAACCGCCCCGCCTGGCACAATCCGGCGTAGCGGTGTCCGCCGCTCTCCAGGGGATCGTCGAGCACTGCCTCGAGAAAGACGTGGCTCGGCGATACCAGTCCGCCCGGGATCTCCTCTTCAATCTTGAACAGATCGCCTCCGGGGCGCACGAGATGCTGGCTCCCGAGCCCTCTGGAGGTGCGCCGATCATCGCGGTGCTCCCGTTTCTGAGCTTCAGCGCCGAGAGCGACGACGAGTTCTTCGCCGATGGAATTACCGAGGACGTCATCGCCAACCTGGCGAAGATCCGCTCCCTCAAGGTGATCTCGCGTACTTCGGTGATGTCCTTCAAGAAGCGGGAGCAGGGCCTCAGAGAGATTGGCAAGACTCTGGGTGCAAACGCGATCCTGGACGGCAGCATCCGTCGCGCCGGCAATCGCGTCCGTATAGTCGCGCAGCTGATCGATGCGCGGACCGATGAGCATCTTTGGGCGGATACCTACGACCGTGACCTCACCGATATCTTCGCGATTCAGACCGACGTTGCGCTCTCCATCGCTGAAGCACTGCGCGCGGAGCTCACGAGCGAGGAACGTGTGCGAGTAGGACGGCGGCCGACGGGCGACCTTGAGGCCTACGAGCTATATCTGCGCGGGAGGAGCGCCATGGCTCGTTTTACTCCGGAGGGGTTCCGCCAGGGTCTCGACCTCTACCAGCGCGCCATCGCTAGGGACCCGGGGTTTGCCCTCGCATACGCGAACATCGCTCAGATTTACGTGGAGTACGGCATTTCCGGCATCGTTGGCGAGTCGCCGGAGGAATCGATTCGACTGGCCAAGGCCGCGGTCGGTCGGGCTCTTGAGATCGATGATGAGTTGCCCGACGCGCACGGCATGGCGGCAATGATCCTCTTTGTTTCCGATTTCGACTGGGAGGGCGCGGAGAGCGAGTTTCAAAAGGCGATCGAGCTGGGGCCCGGAGTCGCCGAGACGCGCGAGCATTACGCTTGGATGCTGACCTCGTGCGAACGCTACGACGAAGCCTTGCGTCAGCTAATGATCGCCCGGGAGCTTGATCCCCTGCTCATTCAATCGGACGTTGCGACCGCCCTGCTGCGCGCGGGCCGAATCGAAGAGGCGCTTACCGACGCGCGGAAAGCGGTGAAGAACGAGCCGGGAAGCGCCCGTTGCCACTCGAACCTCGGCTGGGCGTTGATCTTTCAAGGCCAAGCGGAGGAAGGCATCCGGTCGCTCGAGCACGCGGTCGCAATCTCGCCGGGTTCTACGATGTTTCTCTCGCAGCTCGGCCAGGCCTGCGCTCTTACTGGCGACGAGGAGCGCGCCCGGCGAATCCTTGATCAGCTCCACGAGCTGGCAAAGGAAGGCTTCGTCTCTCCCTACCACTTCGCCTATCTCTACGCCGGCCTCGGCGAAGCGGACGCGGCGGTCGACTGGCTGGAGCAGGCTTTTGAAAGGCACTCGGGCGCCATTTATGGCATCAAGGGCTCGTTCCTCTTTCGTAACCTGCGTGACCATCCGCGATTCAAGGCGCTGCTGCGCAAGATGAACCTGTAGCCGCGAGGGACCTGACCACGCCGCTCAAACCAGGAACCCTCGTTGGCCAATACCGGATCACTGGCAAGCTGGGTGTCGGCGGCATGGGAGAGGTCTACCGGGCCGTCGATACCAAGCTTCGGCGTGAGGTCGCGATAAAGGTTCTTCCGCCGGGAGTCGGGGCCGACGAGGATCGCCTGGCGCGCTTCGAGCGCGAGGCGCGTCTGCTGGCGTCACTCAACCATCCCAACATCGCCCAAATTTACGGGCTCGAGGAGGTTGCAGAGGCTCCTGCTCTCATCATGGAGCTGGTGGAGGGGCAAACCCTCTCAGAGCGGATGTGGTCCGCGGAGAGCTCCGGTCCGAGTCGAGCACGGGAGCTCTCGCCTTCTATCCCGCTTGAGGAGGCCCTCGAGATCGGAGAACAGATCGCGGCGGCGCTGGAGGAGGCCCATTCGAAAGGCATCATCCATCGTGACCTAAAACCGGCGAACGTGAAGCTCTCGGAGCGCGGACGGGTGAAGGTTCTCGATTTTGGCCTCGCAAAGGCGCTCGACGCTCCGGCTTCGGATCCGGAACTGGCGGCCACTTTCTCGGTCGGAGCCACCCAGCCAGGCATGATCGTGGGAACAGCGGCCTACATGGCGCCCGAACAGGCGCGCGGCACCAAGGTGGATCGTCGAGCCGACGTTTGGTCGTTTGGCGTGGTTCTCTACGAGATGTTGGTGGGGGAACCGCTCTTTTCGGCGCCCACCCTTGCCGACACCCTGAGCGCTGTGCTCAATAGGAAGATCGACCTCGGCCGTCTACCTCGCTCGCTGCCACCGTCCCTAAAGGAGCTGGTCGCGCACTGTCTAGAGCGCGACCCTCAGAAGCGCTTGGAGGAACTTGGAGAGGTCCGTCGATGTCTCCAAGATTTGCGTGCGGCCTCGATCGCCCGCGCCTCTCTCACCCTTGCGGCGCCGGGCGCGATGACGATATTTCCGTCGGTGGCGGTCCTGCCGTTCGTCAACATGAGCGCGGACGCCGACAACGCGTTCTTTGCCGACGGGATCACCGAGGATGTCATTGCTCACCTGGCGAAGGTTCGGACATTGCGAGTGACCTCCCGCACTTCGAGCATGGCCTTCAAGGGTGGCAAGAGAACGCTGCAGGAAATTGGCACGCTGCTCAAGGTCTCGGCGATCGTTGAGGGGAGCGTCCGCCGGTACGAGAACCGGGTGCGAATCGTCGCCCAATTGTTCGACCTTTCCAGTAACGCTCACCTCTGGGCCGAGACGTACGATCGAGATCTGAACGACATCTTCGCCATACAGACAGACGTTGCGCTGCAGATCGCGTCTGCGCTGCACGCAGAATTGACAGCTGACGAAGAGTCTAGGATCGGCCTTAGACCGACCCGCGACGTCGAGGCCTATGACCTCTACCTCCAAGGAAGGGAGCATCTCGCCAGGTTGACCCGGGAAGGAGTGACCCGTAGCGTCGCCTTCTTCGAGCGAGCTCTAGAGCGCGATCCCGGGTTCGCGTTGGCCCACGCTGCGATCGCGCACGCATACACGCGCTTTGGTATTGAGGGGATCCGCGGCATCGAGCCGGTGGCGGCATTCTGTACGGCTCAGGAGGCAGTGGAGCGCGCGCTCGAGCTCGATCCAGGCCTGGCCGAGGCCCATGGCATCGTCGGCCTGCTTCGCTTCACTCGCGACTATGACTGGAAGGGAGCCGAATCGGAGCTTCGATTGGCGCTCAAGCTGAGCCCCAACAACGCCGATCTCCACGATCACCTGGGCTGGCTCTGTTCATCCCAGCGTCGCTTTCAAGAGTCTCTGGCTCTGGTGCGCCGGGCGCGTGAGCTCGACCCCTTGGCCCACAGGGGCGACGTGGCGAACGAGCTGATGCGGGCCGGTCGCACCCGCGAGGCCCTCGCCGAGGCGGAGGAGGCGCTCGCCGCGGACCCGGGCTCGTCGCGGTACCACTCCCTGTTCGGCTGGGCTTGTCTCAGTCTCGGGAGGGAGGCCGAAGGGATCCGTTCACTGGAACGTGCCGTGGAGTTCTCCCCCGACAGCACTCTCTTCCGTGCCCAGCTCGGCCAGGCATACGGTATGACCGGACAGGTGGCGAAAGCACGAGAGATCCTCGAAGAGCT
>JBJKRB010000070.1:0-3293 GCA_046704885.1 Thermoanaerobaculia bacterium
CGCCGGTCTGGCAGCGGGCGCAGTAGTTCGCCTCGTTTTCGGCATAGACGATGCGCTGCACCGGAGAGCCGCAGTCCGGGCAGGGCTGGCCGTAGCGGCCATGGACTGCCATCCCGGGGCGAAACGCGGTGACCTTCTCGGGGAAGCCGTCGCCAGTCTCGGTGACCAACCGGTCACGCCACTCGGTCAAGACCTCATGGCAGGCGGCGAAGAGACGCTCGCTCTCCTCGTCGCCCAGCTTCGTCGTGAGCTTGAAGGGCGAGAGGCGAGCGCGATGGAGGATCTCGTCCGAGTAGACGTTGCCGATGCCGGAGATGAGGCGCGGATCGGTCAGGGCGCGCTTCAGGGTGTGGCTCGAGGAGGCAAGGATCCGGCGGAACGAATCGAGGTCCGCATCGAGGATCTCGAGCCCGCCGGGGTCGAGGGCGGCGAGCGCGGCTTCGCCCGCCATCACGTGAAGAGAAGCACGCTTCTTCGACCCGGCTTCCGTCAGGATCAGGCTGCCGCTCGTGAAGTCGAAGGAGGCGAGGCCGCGCCGAGCCGGGATCTTGGCGCCGACCGGCTTCCAGTGGAGACGCCCGGCGATCATCAGATGGAGGACGAGGAACAAGCCCCCGTCCAAGGCGATCACGATCCGTTTACCCAGGCGGCGAAGCTCTCCGACCTTGCGGTTGCTGGTCTCCGACAACGGCGGTTTGACCGTGCGCAGGAGAAACGGGCTACGTAAGCGGACGGCGGTGAGCGTCTCTCCGACGATCCGAGGCCGCAAGGCGGCGAGATAGAGCTCGATGTCGGGGAACTCGGGCATGGCCCATGTCCGATGGTCGGCCGGAAGCGTAGCACGGGGAAGGGCGACCCGTGGGTCGCCGCGTCGGCCGCAGTCGGGATTGGGCGCCGCCACACGCAACGCCCTGGAAGGGCGTCGGAAATTAGCCGGTGGTGCGCCCGCAGGGCGCGACCACCGGTACGGGGAATCGAGAAAGATTGCGCCCTGGAAGGGCGCAGGAAACGCTCGCCCCATGCGCGGCCGCGCCGCCTTGTACGATCCCGCACCCCTCCGGGGTGCTGGATTCCTTTCGATTTGGTGTCCGGTGGCTACGCTTCGCTTGCCACCGGCTAACATCCTGTGCCCCTCCGGGGCACCGCGCCGTCGCGGGCGGGTTTGAAACCCGCCCCTACAGTAGGAAGGGCGGAGTTCAGTAGGAGCGACCGGCTGGTCTCCCTCGGCCGACAGGGGCGTCGGCCGCTTCAGGTCTCGAGTGGATCTGTCTTGCTGAAGCGGCCGGCCCCCGCGCCGGCCGACTCCTAGTCAGCGGCGGATTCGGTGCGCTTGGGGCGCAGGCGCTTCCACCAGAGGTTGAGGATCACGTAGGAGACGAGGCTCACGCCGATCAGCCAGTTGAAGATGTGCATGTTGAACGTCAGCGAGAAACCGAGCATGGCGAGAACGAAGCACCACATGTAGCCCTCTCCGATCAGAGCCTCGCTCCAATCGGGTCGCGCGCCACTCGCGGGAAGACGCGGCTTCAAGGCGGGGATGAGCCGTGGCACGGCGGCGCGGTAGGCCTCGTAGCCCGCCCCCTGGCTCTCGGCGAGCAGGGTCTCCTCCCGTCCGATCAGCCGCAAGGTGAAGATAACGATCCCCAGGGCGAGGATGACGAAGCCCAAGCGGCTCGCCAACACCCCCATGCCGATCGCCAACAGGTCGGTTCCGAGATAGAGCGGATTGCGCAGGTAGCGATAGGGCCCGTCGGCCACCAGCGTGTCCCCGTGCATGCGCGAGTCGTGGATGACGTCGCGCGCCAGGTAGGCGCCGGCCCAGGTGCGGATCGCCGAGGCCACGGCCACAACCAGCGTTCCCAGGAGAAAGATCCCCTCGAGGGCGAGGCGGCCGGCCCCGTGACCGACGTTGATCTTCTCTCCGCCCACCGCCTGGAGTAGGGCTACGCCGAAGTTCAGGTGATCGAAGGAATAGGAAAAGAAGGCGATGAAGAAGATCGCGCAGATGATCCAGAAGCGGAAGCGGAACTCGAAGAGCGTGGCGCGCATCGGAAGGAAGCCCTCGCTATTAGTCGCTCGGCACCGGCGAAGCCTCGTGTTGAATGCGGATCCGGACATCGACCGCGACCGAGCGTTCACCGGCGGGGGCGGCGATGAACGGGTTCATGTCGAGCTCGGCGATCTCCGGATGGCGCTGGGCGAGCTGCGCGACGCGCATCAAGACCTCCTCGAGGAGCCCGAGATCGCTCCCCGCCTCACCGCGCACTCCAGTAAGAAGGGCGATGCCGCGGATCCCGTAGATCATCTCCCGGGCCTCGCTGGGAGTGAGCGGCAGGACGCCGAAGCGGACGTCGCGGAAGACCTCGACGTACTTTCCGCCCAGCCCGAACATCAAGAGCGGACCGAAGCGGGGGTCGGCGGTGATGCCGAAGATCACCTCCTGCCCGCCGCGTGCCATCTCCTGAACGAGGAATCCCTCGAGCTCCTGGCCGGTGGCGGCGAGCGATGCCTCGATCTCGTCCAGGGCCTCCTCGAGCTCGCCCCGGTCGCGCAGGTCGATCTTCACCGCGCCCGCCTCGCTCTTGTGGATCATCCCCGGGGCGATCGCCTTGACCACGACCGGGTAGCCGATCTCCTGCGCCGCCTGCGCCACCGCCCGGCGTTCGTTGACGCGCTCGCGGCGCGCCACCGGTATGCCGCAGAGCTCGAGGACACGGAAGGCGGTCTCGGGCTCGAGGTAGCCGTCACTGCCATGAGCCTCGGCGAGCAGGGCGTCGATCGCCGCGTGGTCGATGGGGAGCTCTGGGACCGCCTCCTCCTGCGGCGACCGCCGCCATTCGGAGTAACGAGCGAGGAGCGCCATGGCCCGCGCCGCCGACTCGGGGAAGCGGTAGACCGGCGGGCTGTCGCGCCGGCTCTTGACCTCCTCGTAGAAGGCCTCGGTCGCCATCATCACGGTCAGGACCGGCTTGCCATTCCCCTCCGCCTCCTCGACCACGGCCTCGAGGATGTCGATCGGGTTGGAGAGGAGAGGCGTGACATTGATCACCATCACCTGGTCAACGCCGTCATCGGCCAGAAGCGTGGCAAGCGAACGGCGGTAGCTGGTGGGGTCGGCCGAGGCGATCATGTCGATGGGGTTTCCGAGGCTCGCCTCCTTGGGGAGGAAGCTCGCGAGCTCGGCGCGGGTCGCATCCGAGATCTCGGCGATCTCGAGACCGAGGTTGATGCAGGCGTCGGTCGCCATGATCGCCGGGCCCCCGGCGTTGGTGAGGATGGCGACCCGCTTGCCC
>JBJKRB010000071.1:0-3462 GCA_046704885.1 Thermoanaerobaculia bacterium
CAGCAACGCCCCAAGGGCAGCTAGGCCGACCTCGGAGAGGGCGGGGATCGCCGTTACTTTGTAGTTCGTAGCCAGAAATATGCTGTTTCCTGCCTGGCTTGTGTCGCCGTCGGCTCGGAACAGGATCTCTCCGCGCGGACCTTCCCATCCCTTCCAGGAATACGCGGCTTGCCAGTTGCTGGTCTGGGCGCCGAGCAGATCGAGGATGAGATTGCCATTGTTGTTGTAGACCTTGATCGCGTCGCCGCTCCAGTTATCACCTGTGGAGAGGATCTCGTCGTCGAGGCGGCCGCTATAGGCCGCCCAGAAGCCGGGGCCAAAACCCGTCGTTCCCTCGCCGGCGCCGTCAGGGAGCATTGTGTTCTTCACCACCCCAGCCGGAGCATTGTCCGGTCCGCGCCAGTGAATGACCATGTCTCCGGCGTAATCGCTGGTCGGGTCGATACGGTTCATGGGGCTGCTGTTGACTGTTTGTGCGTAACCGGTGATTCTGGTCGCGGTGCCCGATAGGTTACTCAGGTCCACGGTCCAAATCGTTCCGCCGCCGCCGCCTTCCCAGTCGTACTCGAAGACGATGTCCTGGGTGCTTGCCCCGATGAAATCGGAGTTCTCGAACCAGAGAGTGTCATAGCCACCGACGCCCGGGCTGGGGCTGTTAGCGGAAAAGTGATAGATCGTGCGGCTTCCTGTTCCCACGTCGTAGATCACCAAGTCGCCATACGGAACATTGTCCGGCGTGTCATTTGCGCAGCTGCCAGCAAGGAAGAGGATCTCGCTCCCGTCCTGCGACCACTCCGGGTGGCTAAACCAACCGTAGGTGCCGGCGCCAGGCGGGGTGAGACCGGTATCGATCTCCACCGAGTTCGAAACAGTAAAGGTCGAGAGGTCGAGGTCGGCGAGATGAACCGTGGCCGGTGGGCTGCCGCAGAGGCTTCCCGTCCGGTAGACGATCTTCGTGCCGGCGGCGTTCATCGAAGGATAACGGTAATAGGTGCCGCTCCCCTCGCCGCTCAGAAGGGCGTGAAACGTCCACCCGGGAGCCGCGTTTGGAAATGGCGATGAGGCCGCTGCGCCGGAAGCGCTAATAAGCGCGCACGCCCCTAACAAGATTGCGGCTAGGGCAATCGGTCGGAATCCGCCGTTCAGGATACCTGCAGATTTGCTCATACCAACCTCCCACTGAAAGGTTCCATGACTTGACGCCGCGGCGAGCGGCGCCGATACCACGACGATCCCCTTCCTCATGGTCTCGGTGTAAACGGTCGGCCTACAACAACCAGCCCTCTGCGCCGGGATTGATGGTGCAATTAGATCACTCGAATACCGTGTTGTCAACGCAAGTGTCTTACATATAAAGGTTTATGCATGCAAGATTATGAGCTCCCACGATCTGAGATCGAGCGGGCTCGCGCGCCATAGATCAGGGTCGCTGCTCGCAATCGTCCAGACCGAAGCGAAAGTTCCAATCGGTCGCTGACGCAAGACGATCGGGTCGTCGGGCGCTCGGCCAAGGCGGCCAGGGAGATAGAGTCCCGCAGGTCTGTTCTCGTCGATCCAGGCCAAGTGCCGCCTGCCCTCGGGAACGAGAGGCCCTTGAAAAGCTTGGCGCCCGGAGCTTGCGACACCGAGGACCTGGAGGTTTGATGGGGAGAGAAGAAAGGTGCGCCTACGGCCGGTGGCCGTAGGCGCGAGCAAAGCGTCAAACTCCGTCTGGTCAGCGCTTGAGGAAGTAAGCTCCAGCCAGAAATAGCAACGCCCCGAGCGCGGCGAGGCCGACCTCGGAGAGGGCTGGGATCGCGACGACCGAGCTTGGCAAGGGCGTGAAGGTACCGGTTCCCGTGCGCACGTTGTCGATGGCCGCAACGTCGTTTGCGAAGCCATTGATCCACGTGGCGAACCAGAGGTAGCCGTTGCCTCCTAGGTCAGAGTTCAGGGCACCGGCAGTCACCTCGTGATCCGTGCCGAGAACGGTGCCATTCGGCCCGTAGATCGTGGCATCATTCTCGACCCACGACGTTCCCTTCTGCCAGGTGATCACGAAGGTGTACCAGCCGCTCCCGGTCGAGGAGTCGATGGTCGCTATGACGTTGCCCGTCGCGTGGTGCTTAACCAGAAGAACTCCGGGGTCGCACGTCGCGTTGCAGTAGAAACGAAAGTTCGTCTCCGCGTTGGAATCCGTCCCTGAGCCGCTCTTGCCCGGCGACTCGTCGATTTGGAACATGATGCGGGTATTTGTCGTCGCGGCTGTGGGAACCCACGTGCTCAGATCAACGTAGACGTCCACGGCCTGCCAGAACTGTCCCGAGTAGGTGTGGACCTCCCCGCCGAAGTAGGTGTACTGGGAATCTCCCCACGCAGGTGGGGCCCCAGTCCCGTCTAGGTTGGTGATCTCGGCGTGCCAGGAACCCCGGCTCGAGGGAACCCCCAAAGCACCAGCGCCGGAGGCGACCCGCGTGATCGAGCCGTCTCCGGTGAAATCGCCCGTATCCACTTCAAAGCCGTTGAGGTAGGGCATATTGGCGCTCGCTACCGCGGGAATCAGGAGTGCCACGAGTATTCCCATTAGCGCCGGCCAGAATCTCCAGCGGCCTCGTTCTGCGGCGAGAGAACACCCACCACTTGGTGTGCGATTCAACCCCCCCAGGGCTCGGTCCATTTCGCTTCTCCTTTCAGTCACAGACAGTCGTTCGCCGAAACGAGCGTGACTCGACGTCGATCTGAAGCAAGAGGGACGGCCCGGGGAAGCCAGCTCAGCTCGCAATTTTCTTAGCTAACGGTAGTAGAGCACCGCAAACGGGGAGTGTCAATAGCCAAAGGACGCAGTGTTTTAGCCTAGAGATTATGTCCGGCTTGGCTGCCGAGGAATTCTGTCCGTTATGGAGCGAAACTTGATGAGCAGGAGAGAGCTGGTCCTCCAGGACGCGGCATCGAGCCTGGGGCTGAGCCGGCGCCAGGCTCGCCGCTTGCTCGTGCGCGTTGGCGAGCGTGGGGCTGAGGGTGTCATCCACGGCAATCGGGGTAGGAGCCCGAGCAACCGTACCCCCGAGACGGTGAGGAAGAAAGTCGTTGCCTGGGCCGAGGGACCGTACGCCGGTTTCAATGACACGCACCTTGCCGAGATCTTGGCCGAGCGCGAAGGAGTCACAATCGGTCGCGAGACCCTGCGCTCGATCCTCCGCGCCGCAGGCTTCAAGGCAAAGCGCAAGCGACGGCCTCCAAGGTATAGAAAGCGTCGGGAGCGAAGCCCCCAGAAGGGACTCATGGTCCTTTGGGATGGGAGCCCTCACTCATGGTTTGGCCCCGAGCGGCCCAAGGCCACCCTCATGGCCGCCGTGGACGATGCCGACGGTGAGCTGCTCTGCGCTTTCTTCGCCCCTCAGGAGACCTCCGTGGCCTATCTCCAGCTCCTCGAGAGCCTTGCCACCAACCACGGTCTGCCCGTCTCCGTCTACCACGACCGCC
>JBJKRB010000072.1:0-24910 GCA_046704885.1 Thermoanaerobaculia bacterium
CTCTTTACGACTCACACCCCCGTGCCCGCCGGGCACGAACGTTACGAGCGCTCCTTGGTGGAGCCTTACATCGCGCCCTGGGCCGCTCGTCTCGGATGCTCGATCGACGCGCTCCTCGACCTCGGCAACGCGGACCATGGCGAGCCCGAGCAACCCTTCAACATGACGGCTCTCGCCCTACGGGGCTGCGCCAAAGCCAACGCGGTCAGCCGCCTCAATGCCGAGGTGTCCAACCGGATGTGGGCGCACCTGCTGCCCGCGACCGAAGCGGGCACGATCGCTCCGATTACAAATGGGGTTCATCTTCCTACTTGGCTCGGAGTCGAGATGCGCGACCTGTACTCTCGGTACCTCGGGGCGGAATGGCCGTGGGAGCAGCTGCCTGAGGATGCGTGGAAGCGCCTCGGGGAGATCGATCTCGGCGAGCTATGGCATGCCCATCAGGCGCAGAAGGCCCGCCTCGCTCGGTTCACGAGGGCTCACTTGCGGCGGCTCTACGCCCGGCACGGGCGATCGCCGAGCGAGTTGGAGGCCATCGACGACGTCTTCGATCCCGATGTCCTGACGATCGGCTTCGCGCGACGGTTCGCGACCTACAAACGGGCCGATCTCATTTTTCATGACGTTCATCGCCTGCGAAGCATCGTGGCCAGCCATGAACGACCGGTGCAGATCCTCTTTTCGGGGAAGGCGCACCCGGCCGACCGGCCGGGTCAGGAGCTGATCGCCCATATCTTTCAGCTCAGTCAGGAGGAGCCGCTGCGGGGACGGGTCTTCTTCCTCGAGAATTACGACCTACGCATCGCCCGCATGTTGGTCCAGGGGGTCGATCTCTGGCTCAATACCCCTCGCAGGCCGCTCGAAGCGAGTGGCACCAGCGGGCAAAAGGCGGGGGTCAACGGAGTCCTCAATCTTAGTGTCCTCGACGGTTGGTGGCCGGAGGGGTTCGACGGCGACAATGGCTGGGCGATCGGGCAGGGAGATTCGGAGCTCGACCAGTGGGAGCAGGACCAGGCCGACGCCCTTTCGCTCTACGGCCAGCTCGAGGAGGAGATCGTTCCGCTCTTCTACCAGCGCGGAGAGGATGGGATGCCCATCGGCTGGCTCACCAAGATGCGACACGCGATCGAGACGATTGCGCCCCGCTTTTCCTCCGCCCGCATGGTTCGTGAGTATCTGGAGAAGGCGTACGGGCCCCTGGCGGAACGCAAGCAATCCAAGGTTGCGGTGGAGGAAGGCGCCTAGCGTCTCTGAGGTCATGAGCGCGAGCCGAGAGCGGTCGAGGCCAGCGGAGCCCACCCCGGAGGAGCCGCGACCGGCCGCGCCCGGCAAGGCCTCCGAGCGCTCCGGTGGAGGGGCGGGGAGTGTCGCGGCGGGCATCCTCGCCAGCCGTTTTCTCGGCTTCGTTCGCGAAGCCGCCCTTGCCTTCTACTTCGGCGTTGGACCCCACGCCGATGTCTTTCGTACCGCGCTGCGGGGCCCCAACATCCTGCAGAACCTGCTGGGGGAGCAGACTCTGTCGGCCGCCTTCATCCCGATCTACAGTCGCCTGCTGGCGGAGGGCAAGGAGCGGGAGGCCGGCCGTTTCGCCGGAGCCATCTTCGGCCTCCTGCTGGCGGTGGCCGGAGTCATGGCCGGAGTCGGGGTGCTTCTCGCCCGGCCCCTGGTCGCGATCCTTTCTCCCGGCTACTTGGAGGACGCCGCCAGGGTCGCGGCGGGAACCGCGACGGTGGATCGCTTCCCCCTGGCGGTGACCGCGGTCAAGATCCTCTTCCCGATGACCGGCATCCTGGTCCTGTCGGCTTGGGCTCTGGGCGTCCTCAACAGTCATCGCCGCTTCTTTCTGCCCTATTTCGCGCCGGTGCTCTGGAACGCCACCATTCTGGCCGCCCTCTGGGAGGGAGCGCGCCTTTGGCGCGTCGGCCCGGGCGCGTCGGTCTCGGCGCTCGACAACCTGCTGATCGCGGCCTGTTTCGGAGCCTTGATCGGCGGGCTTCTGCAATTTCTCGTGCAGCTCCCGCTGGTGGTCAAGGAGATGCGCGGATTTCGCCTCTCGCTCTCGATCCGCGTCGCCGGCGTAGGGGAAGCGCTGCGCGCCACCTTGCCTCTGGTCCTCGGACGAGGCGTCGTGCAACTGACCGGTTTCCTCGATCTCTGGCTCGCCTCCTTGCTGGCGGCCGGGGCGCAGGGAAGCCTGGGGTGGGCGCAGACGCTCTACCTTCTTCCGGTCAGTCTCTTCGGAATGTCGATCGCGGCGTCCGAGCTGCCCGAGCTGGCGCGCTTGCGGGGTACGGAGGAGACGGGCGTGATGATCACGAGGGTGGAGCGGGCGATCCGATCCACCTCGTTCCTCACCGTGCCGACGGCGGTCGGATACCTCGCTTTCGGCTTTCTCGCCGTTGGCGGGCTCTTCCGCCACGGGAGCTTCGGGCTGACCGACAATTGGCTCGTTTACCTGGTCCTTGCCGGGTTCGCTTTCGGACTGACCGCGACCAACTCGTCGCGCCAATTCAACAACCTCTTCTATGCCCATCAGGAGACCAAGATCCCGGCGAGGATCGCGGTCGAGAGGGTGGCGGTCGCCGCGCTCCTGGGCGCTTCGCTGATGTTCTGGCTCGACCGCTTCCCGGTGGCCGCGACCTTGGGCATCCGGGGCGGTTCCCCGGTCTTTCTCGGGGCGACCGGCCTCGGGATCGGCGCGGGGGTCGCCTCGTGGGTGGAGTTCGCGCGGTTGCGGCAAGCGCTGGCGCGGCGCCATCCGAGTTTCCGCTATCCTTTGGCGGCGGTGAGCGTGATGGTGGGGATTGCTGCCTTGGCGGTCGTACCCGCGGGCCTTCTCTGGTGGGGAATACGCCGTTTGCCGGTCTTGCCGACCGCGATCTTGGTGCTCGGGTGCTATGCTCTTTGCTATCTCGCCGCTAGTCACGCAATGGGAATTCCCGAGGCGCGAGAGTGGTCACGAAGACTGATGCGCAGGCTTGGACGAGGAAGCGCCGAAACGAGAGGTGAGGGGTGAAAATCGCGCTGGGATCGGATCACGCCGGCTTTGACCTCAAGGAGCGCGTCAAGGGGCATCTGCGCCAAGCGGGGCACGAGGTCTGGGACTTCGGGACCGACAGCGACGCCTCCGTCGACTATCCGCCGTTCATTCTGGCCGCGGCGCAGGCCGTTGCCTGTGGAGCCTGCGAGCGGGCGATCGTCTTTGGTGGTTCCGGCAATGGCGAGGCCATGACCGCCAATCGCCTCCACGGCATTCGCTGCACCCTGTGCTGGAACGTCGAGTCCGCGCGTTTCGCGCGGGCGCACAACGACTCCAACGTGCTCTCCATGGGGGAGCGTTTGATCACACCCGAAACGGCCCTCGAGATTGTGGACACTTGGCTCGATACTCCGTTTGACGGGGGCCGGCACAGCCGGCGCCTGGAGCAGATCGAGAGACTGAGCGGTCAAACCGGAACGTCGTCGACGCCTTCCGCGGATCACTGAGCATGGAGCTCCTTCTAGAGCTCAGCCTGGGCATCGGGCTCTCGGCGGCCAGCGGTTTCCGTGTCTTCGTTCCTTTCCTCCTCATGAGCCTCGCCACGCGGGCCGGGTATATCCACCTCGGCGGTCACTTCGCGTGGATCGGGAGCGAGGCCGCTCTCGTCACCTTCGCGGTGGCTACCGTGGTCGAGGTCCTCGCCTACTACATCCCGTGGCTCGATCACCTGCTCGACACCCTGGCGACCCCAGCCGCGGTGGTCGCCGGCATCTTGATCACCGCTTCCGTCATCACCAGCGCCGATCCCCTCTGGCGTTGGACCCTGGCCGTGATCGCCGGAGGCGGAGCCGCCGCAGCCGTGCAAACGGCGACGGTGGGCGGCCGGAGCGTTTCACTGCTGTTCACTGGGGGCCTGGCCAATCCCTTGGTGTCGACGGTCGAACTGGTCAGCTCCCTTCTGCTCTCGGTGGCGAGCATCGTGCTACCGGTCATCGGCGCGCTGCTGGCGCTGGCTTTGCTCCTCGTGATCGTGGCTCGCGTACGGCGCCGGCGACGCATGCGTTCCCTCGAACAAGCGGCTGCGAGTGGTTGATGCGAAGCGAGCGGCGGCTGTCTGGCTCCTGGGTCGCGCTCGCCGCTGCTTGGACGGTGCTGGTCGGCTGCGCGGGCGCGGCGGCTGGCCTTGCCGCTAGGCCGATCCCGGCGCGCCAAAACGGGCAGGAGCTGCGGGTTGCCACGGCGGCCAACTTTTTGAGCGCCTGCAGGCACCTGGGGACGCTCTTCGCGCGACAGTACGGAGTCAAAGTCGAAGTCGTCGCGGGCTCTACCGGGAAGCTCTACGCGCAGATCATGCAGGGCGCGCCCTTCGATCTGTTCCTGGCGGCCGACGCCCGGCGCCCCGAGAAGCTCGCGGCGGAGGGCAGAGGTCTCGCCTCGAGCCGCGTGACCTACGCTTTGGGCCGGCTCGTTCTCTGGGCGCCGGGCCGGTCGATTGAGGGTCGCGGCGCCGCCGTTCTCGAGGCGGCTCGCTTTGCGCACCTCGCCCTCGCGAACCCCGAGACCGCGCCCTACGGAGCCGCCGCGATCGCGACTCTCGAGCACCTGCGATTGAAACAGCTCCTGTGGGGGAAGCTCGTTCGTGGCGAGGATGTCGGACAGACCTTCGGGTTCATCGCGGGTAAGGCCGCGAGCCTCGGCTTCGTGGCCTTAGCCCAGGTCAAGTCGAGCCAACGTCCGCGCCGCGAGTACTGGCTCGTTCCGGCAAACCTCTATCCGCCGATCGAACAGCAGGCGATCATCGTCAAGGGCGGCAGAGAGAGGCAGGCCGCGCGATTCCTCGCCTATCTGCGCGGAACCGAGGGGCGCAAGATCATCGGCGAGCTCGGTTATGGAGTACCTTGATCCAAGCATTTTCTCCGGTTCTTGAGCAATGAGGCCCGACGACATCGACGCCCTGTGGCTGACCCTCCGCCTCGCGGCCACTACCGCGACTCTTCTCTTGATTCTCGGAACGCCGGTGGCTTGGTGGCTGGCCTCGAGCCGCTCGCGCCTGCGGCCCCTGGTCGAAGCGATCGTGGCGATGCCACTCGTTCTTCCTCCCACCGTGCTCGGCTTTTACCTGCTGGTCCTCCTGGCGCCGGGAGGGACCATCGGCTCCTTCTGGTCGCGGCTTGGGGGTGGCCCGCTGGTCTTCAGCTTCGCCGGGCTGGTGATCGGCTCCATGCTCTATTCCTTCCCGTTCGTCGTTCAGCCCTTGGCGTCATCCTTCGAGAGCGTCGACCCCAGAGCTCTAGAAGGGGCGGCGACCATGGGCGCGGGGCCTGTGGACCGGTTCTTCACCGTCGCCGTACCCCTTGCCCGGAGAGGCTTCTTGACCGCTCTGACCCTCTCGTTTGCCCACACCTTGGGCGAGTTCGGCGTGGTGCTCATGATCGGTGGGAACATTCCGGGACGCACCCGGGTGCTGTCGATCGCCATCTACGATCACGTCGAGGCTCTGGACTACGCCAGCGCCCACGTGCTCTCGGCGATCCTCCTGGTCGTATCCTTCATCCTTCTGGTGGCGGTCGCCGGACTGGGCCGCCGCACCACGCGTCTTCGTCTGCCATGAACGGTCTCACGGCCCAATTCCGATTTGTCCGCGCGGGACTGAATCTGGCGGTCGAAATGGTGGTGGAGGAGGGGGAGTGGTGCGTCCTATCCGGTCCCTCCGGAATCGGCAAGACCACGGTCCTGCGCTGTCTCGCTGGTCTCGAGGCTGGAATCGAAGGGACGATCCTCCTCGGAGATACGCCCTGGCTCGATTCGAGCGCGGGGATCGAGATGCCGACCCACAAACGGGAGCTCGGCTTCGTCTTTCAGGGTGCTCCGCTCCTGCCGGGAAGGACGGTGCGCAAGAATCTGTCCTATGCGCGAAAGCGGGTCCCGGAAGAGCGCAAGGGGCTCGCGCCCCCGAACGTCGAGGACTGGACGGGCGTCGCGCCCCTTCTCGAGCGGCCGGTGGAGGATCTGTCGGGAGGTGAACGACAGAGAGTTGCCCTGGCGCGTGCTCTCCTCACCGCCCCTTCGGTGCTCTTGCTCGATGAGCCCTTCTCAGCGCTCGATCACACCGCTCGTGAGGAGATCCTCAGCCGCTTGCGTAGGGAAACGGATGAGCGGCGGATCAGCGTTCTCTGGGTCAGCCACGCGGAATCGGCGGCGCGGCGCGGCGCCGATCGCATTCTCGAGGTCGTTCGCGCCGCCGATCGGACAATGGTGATGAGCTCGGAGAAGCTCGGAAAGCGAGTTGGTTACGGGCCGGTGCTCGCTCCTGAGAGGGCTTCTTGAACCCTGCTCGAACATCGGCGAGAATGGCCTTTACCATTCGAGATGGATCATGATCGACGCCCTGCCTCAGAGTAAGCCCTTGCCGCACAGCGAGGAAGCCGAACGCGCGGTTCTCGCCGGCGTCCTGCTCGATCCTGACCGGTTCTCCTTGCTCTCGGGCAGGTTGCGTGCGGAGGACTTCTATACGGAGCGCCATCGCCTGCTCTTTCAGGCGATGCTCGACCTCAATGACGAGAACGTGACGATCGATCTCCGAACCCTCCAAGCTCGCCTCGAGCAGCGCGAGCAGCTGGAGGCCGCCGGGGGTATCGGCTATATGGCGACCCTCGATCTGGACCTTCCCGACCTCGGCCGGCTGGAGACCTACGCGGAGATCGTAAAGGAGAGATCGATTCGCCGCCGGCTGATCGAGGCGTGCGGAGTGATCACCCGCAACTGTCTCGATGGCGGTCTGGAGGCGCAAGAGGCCCTGTCGCGTGCCGAGCAGTCCGTGCTGGCCTTGGGAGAGGAGGCGATTCAGCGCGGATTCATCTCCCTCGGCACGGTGATTCATGACGCGATCGACCTGATCGAAGAGCGTCCCCCCTCCCAGTTCACCGGGCTGAAGACGGGGTTCGACGACTTCGACGAGATGACCCGAGGGCTCAATCCCGGGAACTTGATCATCCTGGCCGGCCGCCCGGGGATGGGAAAGACGACAATCGCGCTCAACATGGCCGAGCACGCCGCGATTCGGGAAGGAAAGTCGGTGGGGATCTTCTCCCTCGAGATGAGCCGCGAGGAGCTCGGCTATCGAATCATCGCGTCCGAGGCTGACGTGCCTTTCAAGGCGCTGCGCTCGGGGCATCTCTCGAGACCCCAGTGGCAGAAGGTGGTCAAGAGGACCCGGGCGATCGAGAAGGCCCCCATCCACATCGACGACTCCGCCAACCCGTCGCTGCTCGAGGTCGCTTCGAAGGCGCGCCGCCTGCGTGCCGAGCACGGCTTGGACCTTCTCGTTCTCGACTATTTGCAGTTGATGCAGGCGGGAGGGCGCTACGAGAATCGCAACCTCGAGATCGCCGCGATCAGCCGGGGCCTGAAACAGCTGGCCAAGGAGCTCGAGATCCCGGTTCTCGCGCTCTCACAGCTCTCCCGCCAACCCGAGCGCCGTGGAGGTGATCATCGCCCCCAGCTGGCGGACCTGCGCGAGTCGGGAGCTCTCGAGCAGGACGCGGATCTGGTCGCCTTCATCTACCGTGAGGTGATGTACGACGCCGACACCGAGGACAAGAACATCGCGGAGCTGATCGTCGCCAAGCACCGAAACGGTGAAACGGGAACGGTGGACCTGGTTTTCTTCGGCGAAAGCAGCAAGTTCACGAACCTCGCTCGCGATCATGGTCCCGCTCCCTTCTGAACAGCTCTTGGGCGCCACGACCGAGACCTCGACGGATCTGGATCTCGAGGAGGTCCTGCGGCCGGCGTGGGCGGTGGTCGATCTCGACGCCCTGGACTCCAACCTCGCGTTCCTTCGCCGCAGGACGCACCCCGCTGCCTTGCTGGCCGTGATCAAAGCCGACGCATACGGTCACGGCGCGGTAGAGATCGCGCGCCGGCTCGAGGAGCGCGAGGTCGATTGGCTCGGCGTGGCCTTGGTGGAGGAGGGGGCGGAGCTGCGCAGAGCCGGAATCTCTCTCCCCATCCTGGTGCTGGGAACCGCGCAACCCGCGCAGCTGCCTCTCTATCAGCGCTACGGCTTGACCGCGACGATCTCGAGCCCCTCCCAGCTTCGTTCGTGGCTGGAGTACGGCCGCGGTCTCGAGTCTCCGCAGACCGTGCATCTCAAGGTCGATACCGGAATGGGGCGCCTCGGGTTCTCGCCACGCGACGCCAGGATCGCCCTGGACGAGATCGCCGGCGCCAGGGGGCTGCGTCTCGCTGGGCTGCTTTCGCACCTCGCCTCCGCGGACGAGCTCGAGGGGCCCAGCAACCGCGAGCAGGAACGGATCTTCTCCGAGCTCCTGGCGGAGCTTCCAGAAGGGCAACGTCGCGGGCTATTGATTCATCTCGCCAACAGCGCGGCGGCCCTCCACCACCCGTGGAGCCGCCATACGCTGGTGCGAGTGGGACTGGCTCTTCTCGGGCTCGATCCGGCTCGAGCGGAGAGCGGGCTGGCGCCGATTCTCTCGGTCGAGAGCAAGATCGTGCAGACTCGCCGGGTGCCAGAGGGGGCGCGGCTGGGCTACGGGGGCCTGTGGTTGGCGCGCCGCGACAGCGTGATCGGCGTGGTGCCGATCGGCTACGCCGACGGCTATGGCTGGCGCCTGACCAATCGCGCCGAGGTCTTGGTCCGGGGCCATCGGGTTCCGGTGGTGGGGGCGGTGAGCATGGATATGACGATGGTCGACCTGACCGAGGTCGGAGGCGACGTGGGCGACGACGTCGTGCTCCTCGGTGCCCAGGGGGAGGAGCGGATTGATGCCTGGGAGCTTGCCCGTATCGCCGGGACCATCCCTTATGAGATCCTCTGCGCTCTGGGACTTCGCCTTCCCCGTCGTTATCGGGCGGGTGGACGCGACGTTGCCGTAGACTCTCGCTTCCGGAGCCGGGTGCCATGATCGCCGCAATCGAACGCGCCATACGACACTTCTTCGAAGAGATGGGGCGTTTCTTCACGCTCCTCTGGCGGGTATTGGTTTGGACGCCACGCCCGCCCTATGACTTTCGTCAACTGTTCAAGCAGATGATCCGGGTGGGGGTGGCCTCGACCCCAGTCATCCTTCTCATCTCGATGTTCACCGGCATGGTCATGGCGCTCCAGATCTTCAACGTTCTCGCCCGCTTCGGGGCGGAACGCTACGTGGGATCGATCGTCGCCCTGTCGATGGTGCGTGAGCTCTCCTGCGTACTGGGAGCCCTGGTCATCGCTGGACGTTGCGGCTCGGCGATGGGGGCCGAGCTGGGCACGATGCGGGTCACGGAGCAGATCGATGCGCTCGAGGTCCTGGCCACGGACCCGATCCACTACCTCATGGTGCCGCGCGTCTGGGCGACGGCCGTCATGCTCCCCCTCTTGATCGTCCTGGGAGACGCCATCGGAATCTACGGTGGCTATCTGGTCTCGGTGGTGCTGATGGGAGCCAATCCGGTCACCTACATGGAGAACACGTTCCAGTACATGGACATTCAGGACATGACGTCGGGGTTGATCAAGGCCGCCGTCTTCGGGGTCCTGATCGCGGTGATCGGTTGCCAGAAGGGCTTCTACACGCGCGGTGGGGCCGAAGGCGTGGGGAAGGCGACCACGCAGTCCGTGGTCCTCGCCTCGATCGCCATCCTGGTGTCGGACTTCTTCATGACCAAGCTGCTCTTTTGATCGATTCATGCCCTTAGGAGAGAGTGAAGCGAAGATCCGCGTCGAGGACGTGCACAAGTCCTTCGGCGGCAAGGTGGTCCTGGACGGCACCTCGATCGAGATTCGCGACCGCGAGTCGATGGTGGTGATCGGCGGGTCGGGAACCGGGAAGAGCGTGTTGCTCAAGCACATGATCGGCCTGCTCAGACCCGACTCGGGGCAGGTCATCGTCGATGGCGTCGCGATCAACGAGCTCGGATATCGCGAGCTCACGCTGTTTCGGCGCCGCTTCGGCATGGCCTTCCAAGAGGGGGCCCTCTTCGATTCGATGAACGTTTGGGAGAACGTCGCCTTCCCGCTCCGGCGCTCGAGCCATCAGTCACGAGACGAGATCGACGAGCGGGTGGCGGAGTGCTTGCGGCAGGTGCGGCTCGAAGGGGCGGAGCGCAAGATGCCCTCCGAGCTTTCGGGTGGCATGCGGCGGCGCGTCGGTTTTGCCCGCGCCATCGCGCTGCAGCCCGAGATCCTCCTCTTTGACGAGCCGACCACGGGGCTCGACCCCGTCATCAAGGCCACGATCGACGAGCTCATCATCGAGCTCAGGGAGACGCTGGGCTCGACCACGGTTACGATCAGCCATGACATGACGAGCGTCTTTCGCATCGCCGACCGCGTCGCCATGCTCTTCGAGGGCAAGATCATCGCCGAGGGCCCGCCGGACGAGTTTCGCCGCAACGAAGACCCGCGGGTGCGGCAGTTTCTCGAGGGCCGGGCGGAAGGACCGTTGTCGCAGTGACGGAGCAAGCGAGAAGAGGGTGGAGCGGCAACTCGCGCCCTCTCGGGAACCGGCCGTGCGAGGCCGTGAGGAGCTGAAATGGGACAGGCCGTAAAAGTCGGAATCTTCATGACGATTTGCCTGGTGGTGCTGGGCTTCTTCATCTTGCGCATCGAGCACCTGCGACTCTTTGCACCCAAGGGACAACGGGTCGAAGCCCTCTTTTCTTCGGTGGCGGGTCTCGACGACAAGGCCTCGGTGCGCGTCGCCGGCGTGCGGGTCGGAAGGGTCGATGGAATCCGCCTGGTAGACCGCAAGGCGGACGTCACCCTGCTCATCTCGACCCCCCTCCAGATCACGCAGGGAACGACGGCCAGCATCTCGAATCTTGGCCTTCTCGGCGACAAGTACGTCGAGCTCAAGCTCGGACCCGCCAATGCGCCCCTCCTCGCCAAGGGCGAGACCATACCCGGCACGACCCCGGTCACGATCGACGAGGCCATGGCCAAGCTGGACAAGATCGGCGATTCTTTTTCCGAGATCACCGGGTCGATCACCGGTAAGGGGCAACCCACCAGCCTCTCGCGGCTGATCGATAATCTGGAGGGAGCCAGCGAGCAGATCCGGGAGCTGGTCGCCGCCAATCGCGCCGAGGTCACTTCGACCATCCATCACTTCGACCAGCTGAGTGGCACGCTGGCGCAAGAGCTGCCGCAGCTGACCAAGCAGATGGAGCGCGTTCTCGATCAGGTCGACACGGTCATCGCGGAGAACCGCGAGAACCTCAAGGGGAGCATGGCCAACATCCATGCGCTCACCGACTCGCTGCGGGTCTCCGTCGCCAACCTGAATCAGATCACTGGAAAGATCGCGAGCGGACAGGGCACGATCGGCAAGCTCGTCGAGAGCGATGAAGCGCACAAGACGCTGATCTCCACCCTCGATTCGATCAAGGGCGGGGTGTCCGAGCTGAGCGACGCCCTGAACCAGGCAAAGAAGCTCAAGTTCCACCTCGGGTTCAACAGTTACTACCTCGACAAGCCGGGGAAGACGCGAACCGCCTTCAGCATCAACATCGATCCCCAGACCGATCGCTTCTACTACCTCAGCGGGGTCGACGACCCCCGCGGTCGCACCTACACCAAGACCAACGTGATCACCACCACCGACCCCTCCGGTCATACCTCGACGACGACCGTAAAAGAGGTGACGAACGAGAGCAAGATGACGATCTCCGCCCAGTTCGGCTTTCGCTTCAAGTACGCCGATCTTCGTGCCGGCCTGATCGAGTCGGTGGGCGGAGCGGCGATCGACGTTCCCACCCTCGACAAGCGTCTATGGTTTACCCTCGAGGCCTTCGACTTCGGACGGCCGGGAAATCTCCAGCCGCACCTGCGCTTGATGTCGAAGTGGTACATCGATCCCCACATCTACCTCCAGGGTGGTTACGACGATTTCCTGGTGCCGGCTCAGCGCTCGATCTTCCTCGGCGCCGGCATCCGCTGGGACGACGACGAGATCAAGTATCTGCTGGGCTCGATGCCCATGCGTTACTAGAAGGGCCGCGATTGCACGCGACCTCGGGGCGTGCTCGGTCTTCACTCCTCAGCGTACGATTACCACGGCGCCGCGGCGCCCTCGGTGCCTGAGCGCATTTCCGCGCCGAGGCACCAACGACTCAAAGAGCTGGAGGATGCCCGGTGAGGCGCTCGAAGGCGTGCCGGTACTTGGCGGCGGTCTCGGCGACGACCTCGGGCGGAAGCTCGGGTGGCGGCGAGTCGTGGTCCCAACCGCTCTGATCGAGCCAATTGCGGACGTACTGCTTGTCGAAAGACAGGGGTTCCTCTCCCGGTCTCCAGGCGTCGGCCTCCCAGTAGCGGGATGAATCGGGAGTCAGAGCCTCGTCGATGAGCACCGGGTGGTTCTCCTCGTCGGTGCCGAATTCGAACTTGGTGTCGGCGAGGATGAGCCCATGATCGAGGGAGTAGGCGGCGGCCCGCTCGTAGAGCTCGAGGGTGAGGCGCTTGAGCTCGGCGGCACGCTCTCCACCAAGGCGCCGCTCGAGCTCGGCATAAGAGAGATTCTCGTCATGACCCGATTCCGCCTTGGTGGCGGGAGTGAAGATGGGCTCGGGGAGTTGGCTGGCGCGCTCCAGGCCCGAAGGCAGCTCCTCGCCACAGACCGTCCCGGATGCGGAATACTCACGGAAGGCACTGCCCGCCAGATACCCTCTAGCGACGCACTCGAAGGGGATCACTTCGAGCTTCCTCACGATCACCGAGCGATCCGCGAGGAGGGAAGCGAAGGGCTGCAGCTCACTCGGGTAGTCTCCGACTTCGGTGATCAGGAGGTGATTGGGGACCACGGGGCGCAGGTGCTCGAACCAGAAGTTGCTCAGCTGATTGAGGATCTTGCCCTTGCCGGGAATCGCGGGGTGGAGGTTGTGATCGTAGGCCGAAAGCCGATCGCACGCGACGATCAAGAGCCTCTCGCCGAGGTCGTAGATGTCGCGCACCTTTCCCCGCCGCGGGGGTGGAAAGCCGGTCAGCTCGGTCTGCCAGACGGGGGTCGGGCTCATGCCTTTGGTCTCCTCATTGGGTCTTTCTCTCGATGGGGCGCATCCGTCACTCTCCCTTCGTGGCGGCGCCGCGCCGCATCGAGAAGGAGTGGTCGATCGCTCGCACGAGGTCGAGCTCCGCGATCTCTTCGAGCTTGTCGCGGTCCCAGGTCGTGCCGTCGATGAGCTCGAATACGGTGGTCGCCCCCAGGCCCTTGAGCGAGGCGTTGCCGAGGCGCCGGAAGCCGATCAGGAGGGCGTTGCCTCCACTATCCAGAGACGTTGCCACGTAGGGTCTGCCACCGTCCCGGTATTGATAGAGCACCGAGAAGGCACGCTCGTGGTCGAGGGCCCGGAGGAAGGGTCCGGTGGCGACGATGCCTTCGTTGATCAAGGTGCCGTTGCGATTGATGTAGGCGAAAAAGTCGCGCTTCTCTTCACGGCGGTCGACCACATCGACGTCGTGCTGTCTCAGGGGAGCGAAGAAGCGCTCGACGCTCGGCAGGGGGTAGCCGAGACTGACGAGCTGATTGGCGATCTCGTCGATCTCGCGCGTCGCCTTGCCGGTGACCAGACGGGTCAGCTCGACCAGGCCATGGCCGAAAAACTCATAGCGCTGACCGCCGGTTCCGCTCTCGGCTTCGATCGGAAGCAAGCGGTATTGCCCGGAGTTGAGCGCGATGCGCAGCCCACGATCGAAGAGAAAGCCTTGGCGCAGCGCCTCCCGGTAGAGCCGCTGGATCTCGATCGCGGCGGCGAGGGCTGGCAGCGCCGCGCGTCCGGAGAAGAAGGCGCCATCTCCGAGGTATTTCTCCAGCTTCAGGCCCCGGTTGACCGCATGGCGGCGAATCCGCCGCTGCAAACTGAAGATGCTGTGCAGCGAGCGGGTCTGCGCCTCGGCGTCGACGCGCTGGAGAAGGGTCACCACCTCGGAGAAATCGGTGATGTCGTAGATCAGGCCGCACCGGCTGACGAGCGGATCCAAGACCCACGGACTGGTGAAATCCATGGGGCGCGCGGTGCTGGCGAGACGAAGTTGCTGGCCACGGCGATGCCCCCGCAGCCCCTCGGTGAGGAGCTCGTCGCCCTGTCTCTTGACGCGCACGACGCTCTGCTGGAACCCGCGTATGAGCTCGAACTCCTGGAGCCTCTGGCTCAAGTTCTGCCACAGCTCCAGCTGGGCGTCGTCGAGCAGCTGTTGCGGGTCGTAGTCGGGCCGCGTGCGCAGCAGGTCCAAGTAGCGAGGGGAAAAGAGCAACGCGTCCGGATCGAAGCTCTCCCCGTGGACGATCAATCGGGCCGTCGCCGCCAGCTGCGGGTCATCGACGATCTGCTGACGATGCCAGAGCTTGAGGCCTTCGATGCGGCTCAGGAATTCGCGCGCTTGGATCCCGAGGTAGCCGTTGAAGTAGCTGGCGAGCTCGCTCAAGTCCGGACTGATGCGATCCTCACTCAGCACCAGGACGTTGTCTCGCATGTGAGTGAGGAGGCGGGGGAAGAGATCCTCTTCGCGCTCCTCGGTGGCGCTGGCGAGACGATTCGCCAGATCGTAGGAGAGGGAGAAGACCCGCTCCAGGTAGCGTTGAAGGATCCGGTACTTGATCGCGTCCCCCTGCCGGCGGGCCACGTCGAGGTCGACCTGCAGGAGACGGCGGGGAATCTCCTTGAACAGGTGGGCTACGCTCTCCGAGTGGTAGAGCCAGAAGATCGCGGGGAAGTATCTTCCGTAGCTCCAGAGGAGCGTGTTCTGGGTGATGTGTCCCAGGAGCTCGGCATAGCGGGCCCAGGCGCGCTGCAGACCGACGAGATCCGCGGGGGTGCGGCGAGCGACGGCTACCTGCGCCTTCGCCTCGAGCTCGACCCAACTCGAGAGAGCCTCCTCGAGCTCGGTGCTCTGGCGCGAGTTGAGCACGGGGAAGCCGCTCAACCGCCCCGGTTCGTCGGCCAGCGGGACGATCTGGGGATCGGGCAGAACGGCGAGCGTGGCTTCCACCGTCTCGCTGTGGAGGTCGGTTTCGAAGCGGAGAAACTGGCGGGGTGGGGGAAGCCAGCTGAGCAGATCGGTCGGGTTCATCGCGTCGACAACAAGTTCTCGATTGAATGGAAGGAGTCGTTTGCACTCCTAGCATATCGAGGATCGCCGCCAGCCGGCACTTGCTAGACTCCCCTCTTGAAGCACGAGCGCTTTGATTGGCGATCGCACTCATCTATCAGAGGAGATTCGACCTTGATTCCGGAAATCAGAAAGGCTGGACCCAAGCCCGTTAAGGACAAGAACATCTTGATTGCCGGCTTTGCCGGAGAACCGATACCGGATCAGGGGCTCCCCGAGGAGGCGGTAAAGGCCGCTGCGGCGGCGAAGCCATGGCGCGGAGAGGACGGCCAGGTCCTACGGCGAGCCTGGGGAAGGCGGGGTGAGGGGTGGGTGGTCCTCTGCGGCCTGGGCGAGCGCGGCGCTTTCGACAGCCGGCGTCTGAGCTTAGCCCTGTCGACGATCTTCAGCGAGGCCGCGGATCTTCAGGGAGAGAGTGCCGCCGTGCTCCTTCCGGATATGGATCTCGTTCGCGGCTTGCCCGGGCTCGAGAGGTGCGCGCGCGAGCTGGCCCTCGCCGGCTATCGCTTCGACCAGTTCCTGACCTCGGCATCCTCCGGCCCCAAGCCCGTGCTGAAGCGCCTGTCGCTGATCGACGCGTCGCTCTCGGATGCGGAGGCGAAACGAGCGCTCAAGCGGACGCAGGCGATCGTCGACGCGGTCGCCTTCGCGCGGGATCTCGCCAACACCCCGCCGAACGTGGCGACTCCAGAATGGATGGCGGAGGAGGCGCGTTCCCTCGCCAAGAAGATGGGGATGAAGGTGCGGGTCCTGGGGGAGAAGGAGCTCTTGCGGCGCAAGATGGGAGGCATTCTCGCGGTGGGATCCGGTTCCGCGCGTCCGCCCCGCATGGTCCGCCTCGAGTGGGGAAGCGGCAAACGGACGGTGGCTCTGGTGGGAAAGGGAGTGACCTTCGACACCGGGGGGATCTCGATCAAACCGGCGGCCAACATGGACGAGATGACGTTCGACAAGTGCGGTGCGTGCGCGGTGCTCGGCCTGGCGCATGCCTCGGCGGCGATGGGGACGAAACTTCGTTTCCGCGCGTATCTACCCTTTGCGGAGAACATGCCGGACGGGAACTCCTACCGCCCCGGGGACATCGTCACCTGCGCCAACGGAAAGAGCGTCGAGATTCTCAATACGGATGCCGAAGGCCGCATGCTGCTTGCCGACGCGCTGAGCTGGGCGAGCTCGGAATCGCCGGACGCGATTCTCGACTACGCGACCCTCACCGGGGCCTGCGTCGTCGCCCTGGGGCAGACGACCGCGGGCCTCTTTACCCGCAACGATCGCATGGCCGCGGAGTTCTTGGAGGCGGCGGCCGAGACCGGCGAGCGTCTCTGGCGCCTCCCGCTCGACTCCGAGTCGGTCGATGAGATGAAGGGCGTCCACGCCGACCTGCGCAACGTCGGAGGGCGCTGGGGTGGAGCCAGCAATGCCGCGGGATTTCTTTCCAACTTTGTCAGTGGTACCGAGCGCTGGGCGCACTTCGACATCGCCGGACCCGCGTATCTGGGCAACGATCAGAAGGAGCGCAAGGGGGCAACGGGCTTCGGCATCGCACTGACGATGGCTTGGCTCGAACGCCTGGCGACAGAGGCGAAGTGACGGCCTGCTTGGAGGTCGATGGTCTCACCGTGAGCCTGGTGACGGCGGCGAGCCGCTGGTCCGTGCTGCGCCAGGTCTCTTTGACCATCGAAGCGGGGGAGAGCCTTGGCGTGGTGGGGGAGAGTGGCGCCGGCAAGACGAGCCTGGCGTTGGCGATCCTCGGGCTTTTGCCTCCGAGTGGGCGGATCGAGAACGGGTCGATACGGCTCGAAGGGCGCGATCTCCTGGCCATGGGCGAGGACGAGATGCGCTGGGTGCGGGGCCGCGAAATCGGCTTGGTCCTGCAGGAACCAGGGGTCGCCCTGGACCCCCTCTTCACCATTGGGCAACAGCTGGCCGAGGCGCTTCGCTCGCGCCGCAAGCTCGGCCGCGGGCAGGCGCGAGAGCGTACCCTGGAGCTCTTGCGGCAGGTGGCCTTCCCGGATGCCGGCGCCCGGCTCGGAGCCTACCCGTTCGAGCTCTCCGGGGGAGAGCAGCAGCGGGTCATGATCGCGATGGCGCTCGCGGGCGAGCCCCGTCTCTTGATCTGCGACGAGCCGACTAGCGCCCTTGACGTCACCGTACAGGCCGAGATCGTCGCCCTGGTGAAGCGCTTGAGGCACGAGCTTTCGCTATCGGTCCTGTGGATCGCGCACGATCTGGGCGTCGTGGCCCAGACCTGCGACCGGGTCATCGTCATGTACGCTGGAACGGTCGTCGAAGAGGCATCGGCGGACGAGCTCTACACCTCGCCTCAGCACCCGTACACCCAGGCCTTGCTCGCTTTGGCTCACCAGCAGTCGATCTCCGCGGAGTCGCCGCGCGGGCCGCTTTCGGTCCTTCCCGGGCATCCGGTGGCCGCCGGACAGCGCTTCCCCGGTTGCGCCTTCGAGCCTCGTTGCGGCCTGGCGATGGCGATTTGCCGGACGGAGGCGCCGCCGCTTTACGCCATCGACCCGAGGCACCACAGCCGCTGCCACCTGGCGAATCGCGGCGCGACGGAGGCGTCGTGACGATGCTGCTCTCCGCCCAGGGGCTGCGCAAGAGGTTCGCGGGCAAGAGGCATGGAGAAGGGCGAGGGGAGACGGTGGCGGTCGATGGGGTCGACATCGAGCTCGGGGAAGGCGAGGTCGTGGCCCTGGTCGGAGAGTCGGGTAGTGGCAAGAGCACCCTTGCGCGTTGCCTGCTACGTCTGATCGAGCCCGATGGCGGTTCCGTCGAATTCGCCGGCGAGGACTTGCTGCGCCTCGGTCCCCGCGAGCTGCGGGGACGGCGGCGGGAGCTCCAGATGATCTTTCAGGACTCGGTCGCCGCGCTCGATCCCCGGGTGCGGGTCGGAGCGACGCTGGCCGAGCCGATGCGCTCCATGCGCCTGGTGCCGGCGGATGCCATCGAGGCGAGCGTCAAAGCGCTCGCGGAGCGCGTCGGGCTCGAGCCCTCCCACCTGGATCGGTTTCCCCACGAGCTCTCCGGTGGAGAGAGGCAACGAGTGGGAATCGCCCGTGCCCTGGCGACGAATCCGCGTCTGCTGATTGCCGATGAGCCGGTCTCGGCCCTCGACGTCTCGATGCGGGCGCAGATCCTGAATCTGCTGCTCGGGTTGTGCCGCGAAGCGAACCTCGCGTTGCTCTTGATCCTGCACGATTTGAGCCTGGTGGACCGACTGGCGGACCGAGTCCTGGTCATGTATCGGGGCAGGATCGTGGAGCAGGGGGGGAGCGAAGAGGTTTTGCGCCATCCGCTTCATCCCTACACGGTGGAGCTTCTGGCATGCGTGCCGCAGGCCGACCCGCGCCGCCCCCTATCCGCTTCGCCGTCGAGAGTGGCACAATACCGCGCAGACCCGGGCGCCACGGGGGGATGCGCGTTCGCTCAGCGCTGTCCGATTGCCCGAGATCGGTGCCGCCGCGAAGAGCCCATCATGCGCCGACTCGGCGGCGGGCGCGCGGTCGCGTGCCATTTTGCCGGAGAGAGCGAACGAGGCGGGAACTTTTTCAGTCAGTCTTCGTAACAGGGAATGATGATCTGTGTGCAAGATGGCCGAGCGGCGCGCTCGCCCGCTTGCCGAATAACAGTTGGGGGATCAATCGATGACTATGGACTCACCCGCGGCCGGCCGAGCCGGTCGTAGTAAAACAAGTCGCCGCATCGGAATCGCGCTCGCCATGGCGGCGATCGTAGCGATGACGCAGCCCTTTTCGGCCAGCGCCCAGGTGAAGGTCAATCCGGAGCCGAGCCGGACCCAACCTCCGGCGGACGTGCATGTCGCGAGCGGCGCCATCCAGCTCTCGCTCGACGATGCGATCGCCATCGCGCTCAAGCACAATCTGGCGCTGGTGAGCGAGCGCTACAGCCGCCAGCAGAGCGCGTTTCGGATCAAAGGGGCCGAGGGGATCTACGATTTCGTCGGTACCGCCGGCGTTTCCGCTTCGAACAGCACGACGCCGAGCGCCAGCAACCTCACCGGCGCCCAGGTCATCCAGCAGAAGACCGAGAGCTTCGATCTCGGCTTGAGCCGTCTGGTGCCCACCGGCGGTACGGCGAGCTTGCAGTTCAACAACAGCCGCTTTTCGACCAACTCGCGGTTCCAGACCCTCAACCCGGAATACGACGCGAGCTTCAAGCTGAGCTTCCAGCAGCCGTTGCTACGCGATTTTGGCCGACAAGCGACCGAGCGCCAGATCGACGTGGCGCGCACCAATTTCGGGATCAGCAAGCAGCAGTTCACGGCGCAGGTCGTCAGCACGGTGCAACAGGTCGAGGATGCCTATTGGAACCTGGTGGACGCGCAAGATCAGCTGAAGGTCGCGCAGGAAGCCCTGGAGCTCGCCAAGGAGCTGCACGAGCAAAACAAGATCCGCGTCAAGGTGGGGACCCTGGCTCCGCTGGAGCTGGTGCAGAGCGCGGTCGGGGTAGCGGTGGCGAAAGAAGGAATCATCGCCGCCCAGTCGGCGGTGGGAGACGCCGCGGACGCCTTGCGTAGCCTGCTCAATCTTCAAGGAGACCGCCTCTGGTCGCTGCCCATCGACCCGGTGACCAAGGCCGAAGCGGCGACCCAGAAGATCGACGTCGAGGAGGCCATCCAGACCGCCTTGAAGAATCGCCCCGAGGTGAAGAGCCAAGAGCTCACCCTCGACAACTTGTCGCTCGACTCACGCTACTACCGCGGCCAGCTCAAGCCGCGCCTGGATTTGAACGTCAGCTACGGCTATACCGGTATCGGTGGTCCCGCCACGGTGCGCGACTTTCTTACCGGCGAGGTCATCTCCGAGGCCCCGGGCTCCTACAACGACGCCTTCCGGCAGATCACGAGAGCCGACTTTCTCGGCTGGACGGTGGGAGTGAACCTCTCCGTCCCGCTGCAGAATCGGGCCGCGAAGGCGCAGAGCGCCGTCGCCGACTCGGCCCTCGACCAGGGGCGCGCCCAGCTCCGGGTCCTCCAGCTTCAGGTCACGACCCAGGTTCGAACCGCGGCTCGTCAGGTCGAGACGGCGGCGGAGCAGATCGTCTCGGCGAAGGTCTCCCGTGAGCTCGCGGAGAAGAACCTGGATGCCGAAAAGAAGAAGTACGACAACGGCATGTCGACCAGCTATCAGGTCCTGCAGATCCAAGACGATCTGACCCAGGCGCGCAGCCGCGAGGCTTCCGCGATCACCGGGTACCGCAAGGCGCTGGTGGCGTACTACAGCGCGATCGGGCGTTTGCTCCAAGAGAGCAACGTGGAGGTCGTGGGCAAGTAGCCCGAGGCGCAACTAAATCGTTTCCGGGGGGAAACCAAATCATGGAAAATTCAAGCTTTGGACGCGTCATCGGCGTTCTCTTCCAGCCGACGAAGGTCTTTACCATGCTGGCGGAAAAGCCCACCTGGGGAGTGGCCTTGATCGTGCTGCTTCTCCTCGCGGCGGTCTCCGGCTACATCGTGACCCAGAAGATGGACTGGAACGACGTCGTGACGCACAGCGTGGAGGCACGAGGAGCGCAGTTGAGCTCTCAGCAGCTCGAGCAGGCGACCGCGATGCAGAAGCGAATGGGTCCCTATCTCGGCGTGGGCGGCGCCCTCGTGGGCGGGACCATCGCCTACTTGGTGGTGACGCTCCTCTTCTGGGTGGGGCTCAAGCTGGCGGGAAGCGACATCTCCTTCCAGACCTCATTTTCCACCACGGTTCACGGATTCATGCCGTTCGCGGTGGAAGCGTTGATCTCGATACCGGTACTGCTCTCGATGGGACGGGTCGGGTGGTTGGAGACGCAGCGCGGCATTCTCGCCACCAATCTGGCGTTCCTGGCTCCCCAAGGGACCTCGCTCCCAGTGCTCGGTCTCATGAAGAGCGTCGACCTCTTTACCTTCTGGAGCCTGGCGTTGCTGGCGATCGGCTTCGCGATCACCGGCAAAGTGTCACGCAAGGCATCGATCTCGGTCACCGTCGGGCTCTGGGTGCTCTGGGTCCTGGTCAAGTTCGGCTTTGCGTTGCTCATGCACCACTAGAGGCCGCTGCCACGAATCTCGAAGTTAGGAGGATGACCAAGTGAAGCGCGGATGGATCATCGCCGCGGTCGTAATCGTTCTGGCCGCGATCGTTTTCATAAGCATCAAGAAGGCTCGCCACACGGACGGCACGCCGGTGTACGCCCAGGCGGTGAAGAAGCAGGACATCATTCGCTGGGTGAAGGCGAGCGGTCAGGTCGACCCACGCGTCAAGGTGAACATCTCCGCCCACGTGATCGCCCGCATCGACAAGCTCTACGTCCACGAGGGCGACGAGGTGAAGAAGGGGGAGAGATTCCTCGACCTCGAGAAGGCCGCGTTCGTGGCGGCGCGGGACCGGGCCGTTGCCTCGCTGGAGATCTCTCACTCGGAGCTCCGCCAGGCGCGGATCGATCTCGCCGACAACAACTTGAAGTTGAAGCGAGCGGAGCGTCTCTCTCGCCAGAAGATCATCTCTCCGGAGGATCTCGAGGCGGCACAGCTGGCCCAGAAGACGGCGAGCTTGCGGCTCGAGCAGGCAAAGGAGGGAGTCCTCCAGGCGCAGGCGAGCCTCGCCCAGGCCAAGGACGATCTGGCCAAGACCACCATCTTCGCGCCGATCAGCGGGCGGGTGATCTCGCTCTCCGCCAAGCAGGGAGAGGTCGTGGTCACGGGGACCATGAACAACCCCGCCTCGGTGATCGCCACCATCGCGGATCTCTCCGAGATCCTGGGCGTGGTGGACGTCGACGAGAACGACGTCGTATATCTCAAAGACGGGCAGTCGGCGGAGCTCGACGTCGATGCCTTGCCGGATCACCCTTACGCCGGCAAGGTGATCGAGATCGGTAGCTCCGGCGTCAACCTGCCGCAACAGCCCGACGTGACGTTCTTCAAGGTCAAGGTCCTCTTCGAGCATCCTGATGCCCAGCTCAGACCGGGGATGTCGGTGCGGGCGAAGATCAAGACCGCCGAGCACAAGGGCGTCCTGGCGGTGCCCATCCAGGCCGTCGTGCAGCGTCGCCCCAAGGAGAAGAAGTCGGCGCAGAAGGGGAAGAGCGAGAAGGAGGCGAAGGCGGCGAAGCCGGCGGAAGGATCCGCGACCAGCGCGGACACGAGCGCCGGGGCTCGCGACAAGGAGATCCAGGTGGTGTTCGTCGTTACTGACGGCAAGGTCCACCAGGTCCCCGTGACCACGGGAATCAGCGACGAGACCGACGTCGAGATCCTCTCCGGCCTCACGGAGGGCCAGCAGGTCGTGACCGGCCCCTATCGAGCCCTCAAGGACATGGAGGACGGGAAGGACGTGACCGTCCGCAAGGCGGGGTCGATCACCATGGCCGAGTCGAGCGACTCCGGGAGCGACGGGAGCAACTGATGGCGATCATCGAGCTCGAGGGGGTCGAGAAGGTCTACGACATGGGGGCGGAGAAGGTCCATGCGTTGAACGGGATCAACCTCGCGATCGAGAAGGGGGAGTATGTCGCCATCATGGGCGCTTCGGGCAGTGGCAAGTCGACTCTCATGAACCTCTTGGGCTGCCTCGACACGCCCACCGCCGGGAGCTACACGCTCAACGGCACGCCGGTCCAGAACCTGAACGACGAGCAGCTCGCCGCGATCCGCAACCGGGAGATCGGGTTCGTCTTCCAGACCTTCAACCTGCTGGCTCGCACGGATGCCCTGCACAACGTCGAGCTGCCGCTCATCTACTCCGGGATACCCGGGCATGAGCGCAAGGAGCGGGCGAACTGGGCTTTGGAGCAGGTCGGTCTCGGCGATCGCACGCACCATCAGCCCAACGAGCTCTCGGGCGGGCAGCGGCAGAGAGTGGCCGTGGCCCGCGCCCTGGTCAACAAGCCCGCGCTGCTCCTGGCCGACGAGCCCACCGGCAACCTTGACACCACTACCTCGGCCGAGATCATGGCCCTCTTCGACAATCTCTCGAAGGCCGGAAATACGGTGGTGCTCGTGACTCACGAGGCCGAGATCGCCACTCACGCGCGGCGGCGCATCGTCCTGCGCGACGGAAAGGTAGTGGAAGACACGGGGACGGCTGGCGCCCAGCCACCGGCCGAGGCAAGGAGCGAACCCGCGCCGCAGGAACCCGAGGCGGCTGAGGAACGGAGCGAGGTGACGGAATGATCTTCTTCGAGAACTTCCGCATCGCCTTCCGCGCCCTGTGGGCCAACAAGATGCGCTCCATCCTGACCACCCTGGGCATCATCATCGGCGTCGCCGCGGTGATCGCGGTGGTGTCGATCGTCCAGGGTTTGCAGTACATGGTGACCAACCAGCTGCAAGGGGTCGGAGCGGCTTACATCTTCGTGATCCCGCAAACCGATCGCGGCGACAACGCCGCGGCGCGCCAGGTCAAGCTCACCTGGGACGACGGCAAGGCGATCCGCGACGAGGTGCAGGGGGTCAAGGAGATCACCCCGGTGGTGATCGGCTCGGTCGAGCTGCGCTACCGCGACCGCAAGTACTCGACGACCTGCCTCGGGGTCAACGGCGCCTGGCCCGACATCGTCAACTACGGGGTCGACCGCGGGCGCTTCCTTTCGCAGTTCGACGTCAGCCATCACCGCAAGGTCGTGGTGATCGGGCCCAAGGTGATCGAGGAGCTGCGCATGCCGCGCGACCCGATCGGCGAGGAGATCTACGTCGGTCGTCTGCCGGCAACGGTGATCGGGGTGATGGAGGAGCGCGGCCGCACTCTCGGCGAGAGTCCCGACGAGCTCGTCTTCGTCCCCTTCGACACGGCGCTCCAGATCTTCGGCCGCGACGCCGGAAACCGGGTCCAGCTGCGCATGCAGGCGACGAGCACCGAGGCCGTCCCGGAGGTCAAGGACGGGATCACTCATCTCCTCAGGCAACGGCACCATCTCAAGAAGGGCGAGAAGGACGACTTTCGGATCATTGCCCAGGACGAGCTCCTGAAGACGGTCTCCTCGGTCTTGGGCTCGGTGACCGCGGTGGTCGGCGCGGTGGTGGGCGTGGCGCTCCTGGTCGGCGGCATCGGGATCATGAACATCATGCTCGTTTCGGTGACCGAGCGCACGCGCGAGATCGGCGTGCGGAAGTCGGTCGGGGCGCGCCGGCGCGACATCCTTGTCCAGTTCCTGATCGAGGCGGTGGCGCTCTCCTTCGTCGGTGGCGCCATCGGCCTTGTTCTCGGCTACGGAATCGGGGCGCTGGTGGCGAAGATGCTTCCCGGAGGCTGGCCCGCGGCCCATGTGCCGCTGTGGGCGATCGCCTTGGCCTTCGGCTTTTCGACCGTGGTCGGCATCATCTTCGGCGTCTACCCGGCGAACAAGGCCTCACGCCTCGATCCCATCGACGCCCTGCGTTACGAATAGGCATCCACGGGCTACGTCCTCGATCTCTAGGGGCGCGATGCCTGCGTCACCCTCGGCCGACAGGGGCGTCGGCCGCTTCAAATCGCAAATGGACCGCATTTTCTGAAGCGGCCGGCCCCCGCGCCGGCCGTCGGAACGAAACAACGGCCCGGTTCCCATCAGTCGGGAACCGGGCCGCGCATTGTTCTGCGGGAAGGCGCCCTCGGGCTACTTGAGGCCGCGGTCCTTCAGCATCGGCTTGATGTCCGGGTTGTGCCCGGTGAAGGTGCGGAACATCTTGCCGTAGTCCTCGGTGTTGCCCCGCGACAGGACGTCGTCGCGGAAGCGCTGCCCGTTGGCGCGGGTCAGCCCGCCGTGGTCCTCGAACCACTGGAAGGCGTCGTCGGCCAGCATCTCGGTCCACAGATACGCGTAGTAGCCGGCGGCGT
>JBJKRB010000073.1:0-3533 GCA_046704885.1 Thermoanaerobaculia bacterium
GAGACCCTACCGGTTCCCTAGCGGGACGTAGTACTGGGTGCCGCGGACGGGACGTTGGAGCTGGCGCACCAGGTCCTCGAAGTCTTCGGGGCGTTCGAGGAAGTCGAGGTTGCGGGTGTCGACCACCAGGACCGGCGAGCTCGTGTAGTGGTGGTAGTAGTGGTGATAGGCGTCGATCAGCTCGCCGATGTACTCCTCGGACATCCCCCGCTCGAAGCTTCGCTGGCGCTTGCCGATCCGCTTCATGCAGGTCTCGAGGTCGGAGACCAGATAGAGGATGAGGTCGGGGACCGGAACTTGCGGCTCGAGATCGAGGTAGAGCTTGTCGAAGAGGGGAAGCTCGTCGTCCGAGAGATTGAGGTAGGCGAAGATCCGGTTCTTGGGGAACGTGTAGTCGGCGATCAAGAGCTGATCGAAGAGACCTCTTTGCGCGAGCTCCTGCTGCTGGTGGAAGCGCGTCAAAAGGAAGAAGACCTCAGTCTGGAAGGCGGAGCCCGGAGCATCCTCGTAAAAGGCGGGGAGGAAGGGGTTCTCGACCGACTCGAGCATCTTGACCCCTTCGAAGCGCTTGGCCAGCATGTCGGCGAGCGTCGTCTTCCCGGCGCCGATGGGGCCGTCGATCGCGAGATAGTTGAACGGCAGGCTCATAAGGTCGTTCCAGCCGTCATTCTATGCGACGGTTCACTGGATCACCCCCCTCACCCTCGATCCCTCTCCCACCCTCCAGGTGGGCGAGGGACGCCGCCGCCCGGCCTGATTGGATCACCCCCTTACCTCCCATCCCTCTCCCACCCTCGACGGGGGAGAGGGACGCCCCCGCCCAGTTGGACCACCCCCTCATTTCCCGTATCGCCTTCGTGCGCTCAAGGGGGGGACGCCCGACCTCGTCATTCCCGCGAAAGCGGGAATCCAGGATCACAGTATGCACTTCCACCGGTCGCTCATGTGCTGCCAGATCCGTTGCGGTAAGTTGCCGGTGAGACCGATCCAAAGCGTGCCATTGCGCCCGCTGGCCAGGATGTTAACGGCCGCCTGCCTTTCCATCACCAGTGGAGTAATGGATTCCCGCTTTCGCGGGAATGACGGCAGATGGAGCGGTTGGCTTCCATGCCGGTGCCGTCCGTGGGACGTCCGCGCGGATAGGTCAATAACGCGCGGAAGGCCCCGTCGGTTTGAGGTGCAGCTTCGCCGGTGGTGCGTCCTATGCGGTGGCTTGTGCCGGGCGCTGAACCGGATTGTAGAGGGTGTCGCGCTCGACCGGAGTAAAGCCCGCGGCGCGCACCACCCGTTCGAGCTCGGAACGCTTGAGGTGCTGCTCGGTGTGGGCGCCGGCCATGTGGTAGATCGTCTCCTCGACCACCGTGCCGTCGAGGTCGTTGGCGCCGAAGGAGAGCGACACCTGAGCGAGCTTCGGGGTCACCATCACCCAGTAGGCCTTGATGTGCGGGATGTTGTCGAGCACCAGGCGCGCGGTAGCGATCTCGCGCAGGTCGCGGGAGCCGGTGGTGTGGTACTTGAGCCCCATGTAGTTGTTCTCGGGGTGGTAGGCCAAGGGCACGAAGGCGTTGAACCCCGGCGCCTCGTCCTGGAGCGCGCGCAGGCGCAGGAGATGATCGACCCGGTGGCGCGCCTTCTCGACGTGGCCGTAGAGCATGGTGCAGTTGCTCTCGATGCCGAGCTGGTGGGCCGTGCGGTGAACCTCGAGCCACTCTTCCGTGTCCGCCTTGCCCGGGCAGATGACCTCGCGCACCTCGGGGTCGAAGATCTCGGCGCCGCCGCCGGGAAGCGATCCCAGTCCGGCTTCGCGCAGGCGGGTCAAGACGTCGGCGAGCGAGGTCTTCTCGCGCTTGGCGAACCAGGCGATCTCCACCGCGGTGAAAGCCTTGAGGTGAACGTCGGGGAAGCGTTCCTTCAAGCCGCGGAGCATCTCCAAGTACCACTCGAAGGAGAGATCGGGGTGGACACCGCCGACGATGTGGAACTCGGTGACCTGGTTGCCACCCTGCTCGGCGGCGTGCCGGTAGACGTCCTCGTGCGACATCTCCCACGCGTGCGCCTCGCCGGGAAGGGCCGCGAAGCTGCAGAACTTGCAGTTGTAGGTATAGACGCAGACGTTGGTGGGATTGATGTGGCGGTTGACGTTGAAGTAGGTCTTGTCGCCGTGGAGCTTGCGTCGCACGTAACCGCCGAGCTCGCCGAGCTCCAGAAGGTGGGGCGTCTCGTAGCAGAGGAGGGCGTCCGCCTCGCTCAGCCGTTCTCCGGCCAGGACCTTCTCGGCCAGGGGCTTCAAATCGGGTGAGAACGCGTCGATCTTGGGGGCTGTCACGTCGTTTGTCGCGGTGGTTGAGCTCATTTTGCGGCGGACCTCCGAGGAACGCGAGTATAGCAAGCGCGGCTCGCCGTCCTTGACAATCAGGACTAATTCAGTCCACAATCTGTTTGATCGTTGAAGGCCACCCCTGATCGGCTCTCGTGATGCCTATGGGTTGCCCAACGCCGCACAACCATGGATTTCCAAGAGCTTTGGAGGACGCAGATCAGGAATCCGTCGACCGATCGCCGACGAGCTGACCGCCACGGCGTGCGCGGGAGCAGCGACGGGTCCGCCGCCAGGCGGCGGCTGACGGCGATGCTGTCCTTCCTGATGATCGTCGGATCCCTTCTCGTGCCGGCGGCAATCGCCCTGGCAAGCGACGCTCCGATCGTGGCCTGTTGCTGCTCGCGGCTGGGCCACAGCGGTCCTTGCTGCTGCGTTCACGGCCTCTGCGTCGCCAATCGGAACCAAGCGGACGGACACGTTCGCGACGTCGTCTCGCCAGCCGGAATCATGGGCTCGCCAGCGGCGGTCGCCGACTTCGTTCCCGTTAGGCACATATCGAGAATGGTGCCGCCCGCTCTCTCCGAGTGGCGCTCCGAGCCGCTCTCTCCTCCCCCGCGCCTCCAGGCCTGAATCGGACTGACAACACCAACGTAGGCAATTCGTTCAGGAATCGCTGACGGGCGAGAGCGCAACGCTACGCGCGCTCGCCCCGCGGCGAGTGTAGTGCCATGCCCGGGACGACCGGGGAAGGAGAGAAAAAGAATGATGCACCGATCACGGTGGAGAGCGCTCGCCGGAGTGATCTTGGGAGCGAGTCTCGCGGTCGCGCCTGCGCTCGCCGCGCAAGCGAGCGGCAAAAAGAATGGGAAGAGCCGAGAGAGCACTGAGACCGCCGTCGACCTCTCATCGATCGATCAGGGCTCGAGCTCGGTGGGAAGTGGCGCCGGCGGATCGGCCGACGCGCTCCAGATTCACGGCTTCGCGATCGCCAACTACAACGCCGACCTGTCGAGCGGCGCCAACAGCTTCGACGCCTCGGCATTGGCGCTCGCGGTCTTCAAGCCGCTCTTGCGGGGCCGGGTATCACTCTACGGCCAGCTGACGGCGGCGCGCGACCAAGGACCGCAATTTGTCGCTCCGGGCCAGAGCCCCTCGAGTCAGCCACCGCCTGCCGATATCGCCACCGATATCGACACCCTGCAGATCAATTGGG
>JBJKRB010000074.1:0-20982 GCA_046704885.1 Thermoanaerobaculia bacterium
TTCCCCGTAAGCGAGAGCGAAGGTCAGCACCCTCCTGACAGCGGCCCCATGGCCGTGTCACAATTCGCGGGTGGAGCTCCTGACCCGCATTCGAGGCTTTCTCACCGATCCGGCCAGTGCCGACTTCGACACCTTGGCTCGCGACGCCTTCGCCTATCAATTTCAAGAGATCGCGCCCTATCGCGATCTCTGCGTGCGACGAGGGATCACGCCGGAGTCGATCGGCGACTGGACCGAGATCCCCGCCGTCCCGGCCCTTGCCTTCAAGTCGCTGGAGCTCAGCGCCGCGCCGGCGCGCGAGACGTTCGTGAGCAGCGGCACGACGGGGTCGAATCCGAGCCGCCACCTCCATCCCTTCCCCGACCTCTATCGGGCGGCAATCGACGCCTCCTTCCCGGCTGCCTGCCTCGGGCCGGCGGGGAGCGAAGCGCCGCCAATCCTGGCCCTTATTCCCAATCGCGAGCAGGCACCCCACTCGAGCCTCTCCTTCATGATCGATCACGTGGTCGCGAGCTTTGGCGCGCCTTCGAGCGCCTTCGCGTTTGGTCCGCGGGGCGTCGAGGCGGCCGCCGCTCGCTCCTGGCTGGGGGCCCGGCAACGGGAGGGCCAGCCCGTTCTCATCGCCGCTACCGCGTTCGCCCTGGTCCAGCTCTTCGACGCCCTCGACCGTTTCGGCCTCCGCTTCCGCCTGCCTCCCGGAAGCATCGTCTTCGAGACCGGGGGCTTCAAGGGGCGCGAACTGGAGCTCTCGCGCGACGAGCTTCTCGACCGCTTGCAGGATCGTCTCGCGGTTCCTCCGTCCGCGGTGGTAGGCGAGTACGGAATGACCGAGCTCTCGAGCCAGTTCTACACCCGTCTCGGGGGGAACGACCGTGCCGCGATCTTCTACCCGCCGCATTGGGCACGAGTCCGCATCCTCCACCCCGAGACCCTCGAGGAGGCGCCGCCCGGCGAAACCGGCATCGTGGCGGTCCTCGATCTCGCCAATCTCGGCTCGGCGATTCATCTGCTGACCGAGGACCTGGGATCCGCCGAAGGCGAGGGGTTCCGCCTCAGCGGCCGAGCCAGCGGCGCCGAGCTCCGCGGCTGCTCGCTTACCGTCGAAGAGCTCATGGAACGGAGCTGAATTTCAGGCGGGCGGCAAGGCCGGCTCCCGCCCGTGCTCCCCGTCGCAGCCACGTGCCCGCCACACTGCGCGACTTCGCGCTTCCCCCGGACGTGGAGCCCAGCCTTCGGCAAACGCGAAGGCTCGGCGCCATCTCCTACGAGCATGGATCGCTCGACCCGCAGGGCGCGGCGGACCTCCTCGAGCTCCTCGAAGCCAGAGGCGGCGCGAGCCTGCGATCGCTGTCCAGGCCACGCTTGTGGACGGCTTGGAAAAGCGCCGTCTCCACCTTCATCGATCCCGCCTCGCGGGAGCGCAGCCGGACCAACGGCGCACTCGCGGCGAGCTGTCGGCTCTCTCCATCCGCCCTTGACGCCGGCCTCGAGACGATCCTCGATGGGGTTCGCGGAGAAGCCGCCCGTCTCCTTCTCGAACGGGCTCCACGGACGGCGGAACCCGCTCCCGCCCTCTTGATCCTGCCGGGAAATCTACCGGGTTTGCTCGTACAGAGCCTGCTCCCAGCTCTCGCCGTCGGCCGCCCCGTCCTCATCAAGTCCGCCTCCGACGAGCCGTTCTTCGCCCCCTCCTTCGTTCAAGCGCTGACCGAGCTCGAGCCGGTGCTGGCGTCCGCCCTCGCCGTCTTAAGCTGGCGCGGCGGCGAAGCGAGCCTGGAAGCGACGGTCTACGCGAAAGCCGGACGCGTCGTAGCGTACGGCGACGAGTCGACCGCCGCGCGCATCGCCCAACGCTGCGGCTCGCGGGCGATCGTCTACGGCCCCAAGATCAGCATCGCGATCATCGCTGCCGGCGCCGACCTGAAGGGGATCGCAGGAGGGCTGGCGCGTGACGTCGCCCTCTTCGATCAGAGGGGCTGCCTCTCGATCCACGCCATCTTCACGGCGGGGAGCTCTCGGGAGCTTGCACCCCTCCTGGCTCAGGAGCTCTCGGCGCTGGCCGCCGCCTGGCCTCCCGGGCCCGCCCTTCCTTCCGAGCTCGCGGGACTGCGCCAGGCGCTTTCGGAGGCGGAGCTTCGCGGCCTGGTGACGGTGAGCGCGGACGCGGCCACGAGCGGCGCCGGCACGGTGATCGTCGACCCAGAGCCGGTGCTGCGACCGTCACCCGGCCTGCGTTGCGTGCGAGTTCACAATGTCTCGCGGCTGTCGCAGCTCTCCTCGATCCTTGCCCCCTGGTCCGGCAAGCTTCAAGGAGCGGCGCTCGCCGGTGAGGAGGCCTGGGATCTCGTCCCGCGCTTGACCGAGCTCGGCTTCTCGCGCTTCACCGCGTCCGGCGACCTGCAAGCGACCAATGCTCTCTGGTTCAACGGCGGCATCGACCCGCTGGCGGCGTTGTCCTGAGCTGGGAGGGCGCGGCGGTCCGCGGACGGCCGTGTTTGAGCCTACGAGATCTTCTTATTGAGCAGGAGATTCTGCAACGACAGCTCGGGGATCTCCCAGCCGCCGCCAACGATGCGCCCGATCTCCTTGCCCTTGACGTAGATGATGCCCGTGGGTACGGCTTCGATCCCCATCTGCGTGGTCACCGGATCCGCATTCAATGGATGCGGCAGCCCATAGAACGCGAAGTGGATGTGCGAGCCCGCCAACTCCTCGGCCACCTTGATCACGCGCGGAACCATGTGCCGGCAGTGGGGACACCACGATCCGAAGTAGATCTGCACCTTGACGTCGGTCTGATGGGTCCTCAGGTGCTTGATGATCGAGGGAGAGGGCGTGTAGGCCTTAGCGCCGCGTTCGTACTCGGGAAGGTACTTCAAGATATACGACATCTTCTGGTCGCCTAGAAGATCTGGCTTCTGCTTCATCACCACCTTGTGGCCGGCCACGGTGAAGGCGACGTTTCCCGACTCGACGTGAAGCTGCGCCACGCTCGTCGGATTGGCCGAGCCGGCGAGATCGAAACCGCCATCCGGACGGGCCACGAGCGCCGAGTCATCGACCGCCTTCACGTCCATCGAGCCAGGAGTGAGGATGTAGATCTGCGGCAAGATCTTGTCCTTGAGCAGATAGCTATGGGCGGTGCTGCTGAAGAAAACGTTACCGCCCAGCTGCATCTGCCCGTCGACCTCGAGCACGTACAGACCGCTCGGCTGAAAGTTGTTCATCCCCACCGCGGCGACCGCCTGCGCCGAGAGCGGCGCTAAGCCCAGAGCCGCGACACCCAAGGCGGTGAAACTGGTGAGCAGTGTCCGACGCCGCGAAGCGCGGCCGGCGATCCGAAAGAGCAGATTGATCATGGTCATCGGCGTGATTCCTCGACTATCCCCATCAGTCCTCGACTAGGTTCCTGTTGCGCTTCCTATTTCGAGCGCGGCACAGCTCCCGGCGGCAAACCCGACCAGGTCCGCGTGACCCGGCCGTTCTGGACCTCGAAAGAACGAGGCAACGTACGGTACAACATCCCGAGAAGCGCGGGCGGCGCTTCCTTGATCGCGAACCTCGGACCCCATTTCCAGGTAAACGTGCTCTGCTCCTCGAGCGAGTCTGCCGTTACCACAATCAGGGGCTCGCCCCGCGCGGCGAAGGCGTTGAGCTCGGCCACCCGGGGGCCGAAGCCAGGATCGGCAAGATCCGCGATCACCACCACGTGCCTTCCAGCCTGCAATTCTGGAACCAAGTCCGACAAGCAGACACGGGCACCCGCCGTCCCACCGCCGGCACAGAGATCGGCCACCGAAACGCCGGGGCGCAATCGAGTCGCCAAGTTGTCCAGGGGCAATGATGGCGCGGCCCACGCGAAGACGATCGCCGCCAGGGTGGCAATCGCGACGAAGAGCAGGCGCCATCGCGGCAGGGCGCGAGAGCGGCTACGCCCAACGTACGCCAGCAACAGGGCGGGGACGAGGAGCAGCGCGTCCTGCCAGAACGCCTGGACCGGCGAGCGCTCGAGAAGGTTGCCAAAGCAGCCACAGGAAGCGTCCGCGGGAAGCTGGCCGTGCACCGCCAGCCAGTAGGTATGCCCGGTCAGGAACAGGAAGAACGCCACCAAGGCGGAGGCGGGAACCAGCACCCAGAGGCGGCGCAAGCCGCAGAGAAGCGCGGCGCCGATCGCCGTCTCGATCGCCAAGCCGATGAGGGCAACCGCCGCGGCGGGAATGAGAAAGTCGAGCCCGTCCTGGTGGACCTGGCGGGCGAAAGCCTGTGGGTCAATCGCCTTGGACCAGGCGGCGACGAGAAGCACGATGGCGAGAAACACTCCGCCCGCGGTACCGACCCAGAACTTCCATGGACGGGGCGCTGTGAGCTCTTCCGGCGACACGACGGCAGGCATCCTACCAGTATCGGCACGAGTCCCGGGTGAACGCCACGGAAGGGGCGACCCCGACTGGGACCCCCAAATTTGGCCATTCCCTAAGCCCGCTCGCCGGTCCCCCGGCTACTGCTGTCCAAGAAATCGAGTCCTCACCGTGTAGGGGCGACGCCTGCGTCGCCCTGAATCGCGCGCGTCGATCTCTTCCGCCTGTGCGCTTGTCGGCGCCGGGTCCTGTCACGGGCTGGTTTCCCATGGTCCTCACTTACGTTGCGGGCCATGGGAGCCCTCCACCCTGCACCACCCGGCGCCCTGCAATAGGGATGTCCGGTAACGCGGGTCCCCTATCTCAGTTGGAGCTAGCACCGCCAGGCTGGCGAGCTGTTGGCTGCTCTTGTTGATTCCCGCACCACCTGTCGAGCACCCAAAGCTTCTTCAAGGCCGCCGGATATCCACCGGGCGCGGGCGCCACCTGGGTCGCGATGAGCCGGGCTGGCTGGTGATCTTTTGGCTTGGTCTGTTCTTGAATGGCATAGATCCCACGATCCGTGACGACTTCCAAGCCATCCTTGCCCGCGCGAACCCCTTGCACCCTACCTTCGACCCCCGTCACCTCCGATTGCCGGAAGACCCACGACTTCAGGTCACTCCCGTGCTGCACTAGGGTCGCGACCTTGAGGTCATAGCTTCCATATGCCCGGATCGCGAATGCGAGCTCGCCCGGGCTGATCCACGACAAACTGCCTTCGACGTCCGCCGAGCCCTTGCTCGCTTGCGGCCCTGGGGCGAACTCGTAGGAGTGCGCGTGAGCAAAGTCTGGGGGCGCATCGGGCGGCGGATCACCGCCGACCGCGCGTGTGTAGTCGTAGAGCACGATCGCGGAAGCCATCCAGTCTTCGGCTACGCATGCGATGACTCCGAAATCCGGAGAAGGAATGCAAGAGTCACCACCTACCAGCAACCGAGATTTCAAACGCGAGGCTGCGAAGTCAGCAGGATCGATCTCCCAGACGTCCACATAGCCGGCTTGGTGCCCTACCCTTGCGGAATACCAGAATCTGGTCTCGCCCAACCAGCGAGGCTTGCCGGTCCATTCGATGTCCGAGTCCCTCGGTTCGGTCGCCGTCACCCGAAGAACGCCCAGGTACTCGCCCTTTGTGTCCGCCAGGTGCACAAATACAGGCTCGCCGTACCTGCTGGGCAAGCGCGAGTAAAGCACCCGCTTGCCACTGGGAGACCATGCCGCATACCAATCGCCCTCCTCACCCTTGGCAAAGGTCGCGATCGTCGCTCCGCTCTGGTCGACGGAAACGAGCCTGTTCTCAGCTGTCCTCGCCAGGTACTTACAGCTGGCCCCGTTTGCGGGGGGAGTGTTCACTACCGCCATCAGGAGAATTGCCGCTAGAGAGTTCCATGGAGCCATGTTTCCTCCGATCCTCGGATCACCGAGCAGCGGACTGCAAAGGCAAAATGACTTCTCAACGGAAGCAGACTACGACTTGAACAGAAGTGTACGCCCCACGACCGCGGGAACGTCAAGCGCGGCGGCAGTCGACAGGCAGACCTACCGGGCGAGCTGAAGCGGCCGACGCCCCTGTCGGCCGGCTGCGATGCTCAGCGAATGCGGTGGGCGACGTAGGTTCCGGCGATCAGGTCGTGGAGGCCGCGCTTCGAGGCCTCGAACGCGATCATCAAGAAGCCGAGGCCGAAGATGAGACCGCTCACGAAGTAGCCCACGAGGCGAAGAATGGCGCGCCCGACAGAGATCTTGCCGCCCCCGTCGAAACGCAGCACGCGCAGCCCGAACAGGGCCTTGCCCGGCGTCGTGCCCCAGATGCTCCAGCCGAGGAGAGGCACGAGCAATCCAAGGCCCAGGGCGACCACCGACGATGCGATGCCTCCGCGCAGAGTAGTGGGACCGCCCAACGGCCACGACGCCGCATAGGAAACCACCAAGATCCAGATTCCGTCCACAAGGCTCGCCACGAGACGAATCCAGAAGCCGGCCGGCGGCGGGAGGGTGTCCTCCGCCAGATGGTGCGTCGGCACGCTCGCGGGAGCGCCCGCAGCCGGGGGCAAGGGCGCTGCCGCAGGCGGAGGCACCGGCGCGGGAGCGGGCGGGTGAGGCGTCGTTTGACCCCCCGCGTTGGTCGATGCGAGGTGATCGATCGAGGGCAGGAGCTCACCCGAAGAAGTCGGTTGAGGAGGCGGAGCCGGCGCGGGGACGGGCTCTGCGACCGGCGCCGGTGAAGGAAGAGCAGCTGCGGGAGGCGCGGGCGCCTCCTCGATCACCGCGGTCTCCAAGCCCCTCGTCGGCAGCTCGCCCACTTCCACCGCGCTCTCCCCGAAGAGCAGCTCGTCGCCGCTCTCGAGCTCGCGCGGATCGGTGCCAAGCCGTTGCCCGTTGATGAAGGTGCCATTGCTCGAACCGAGGTCGCGCAAGAGGAGGCGCTCGCCATCCCAGCTAAAGACGGCGTGGCTTCGGCTCACGCTCGGGTCCGAGATCATGAGGTCGGAGCCACGGCTCCTCCCTACCATGACTTGAGAAGCACGAAATTCGAGAGTTCGGTTCTCGCGCACCAGGTGAAATGGTTGCAGAGTGGAGATGGCGACCCTCCTTCCTTGCTTGTTCGGCATCAGCATCCTATCGGATCGCCGCTCGCGCCTTCAATGCCGCCGGCTGCGGGCTCAGCCCGCGCTCTCGGACAGCTCCTCCTCGGGCCACAGCAGATGGCGGCGCAGCTCGACCGCCGTCGGCCCTTCCGCGCCCTCGAGAAAGCTCTCGAGGGGCCCGGAAAAGAGCAGATTGCCGCCGTGTCGGCCCCCTCCGGGCCCTAGGTCGACGATCCAATCCGCATGGGAGATCAAGTCGAGGTTGTGCTCGACCACGACAACCCCGTCGCCGCGGCGGATCAGGCGTCTCAGTGTGTGGTAGAGCAGATCGATGTCCGACAAATGGAGACCCGTGGTGGGCTCGTCAAAGAGGAAGAGGCAGGAACGACCGGGCGGGCGCTGGAGGAAGCTCGCGAGCTTGATGCGCTGCGCCTCGCCGCCGGAGAGGGTCGAGGTGGGCTGGCCCAGCCTCAGGTACCCGAGGCCGACGTCCGCCAACGCCTTGAGCTTGCGGCAGAGATTGCGCTCGCCTGCGAAGCGCTCGAGCGCTTCCTCGATGGTGAGCTCCAACGTCTGGTCGATCGACAGCCCCTCATAGCGGATCGCGAGCACCTCGGGCTTGAAACGCTTTCCGTTGCAGGCATCGCAGACCACGGTCACCGGGGCCATGAACTGCATGTCGACCTCCAACGAGCCCGTCCCCTTGCACTGAGGGCAGCGCCCGGCCTCGACGTTGAAGGAGAAGTGACGGGCCTTGATTCCGGAACGACGCGCCGAGCGGGTCTCGGCGTAGAGGCGGCGGATGGCGTCGTACGCCTTGATGTAGGTCACCGGATTCGAGCGCAGCGATCGCCCCAAGGGCTGCTGATCGACCAAGAGCACGTCCTCGACGCGCGCGAAACCCTCGAGTCCGTCACACTCGCCGGGATCCACGTCGACCACCCCTCGCGCGCGTTGATAGTTGGCGTACAGCACGCTTTCGATCAGGCTCGACTTGCCCGACCCCGAGACCCCCGTCACCGCCACCAGGGCGGGAAACGGAAAGCCCAGGTCGAAGCCGCTCAGGTTGTGGGCTCGTGCCCCTTTGACCACTAGGCGTGGGAGGTTGGAGAGCTCCTCGGAGCGGCTCAAACGCCCGTGCTCCCGACGGAAGCGGGCGGCGTGGTCACGGGCCGCGGTCGGAGCGTGCTGACGCAGGTAGCGAGCGGTGAGGCCGTCGCCCGCCAGGACCTCTTCCGGCGTTCCCTCCGCTACGACCTTGCCCCCATGCTCCCCCGCTCCCGGACCGAGGTCGATCAGATGGTCGGCCCCGGTGATCAGCGTGCGATCGTGCTCGACCACCAACACAGTGTTGCCCTGGCGGGCGAGATCGCGCAGGAGCTCGAGGAGCTTCTGGCTGTCGCGCGGGTGCAAGCCCACGGTTGGCTCATCGAGGACATAGAGAGTCGAGGTGAGCCCCGAGCCCAGAGCCGCGGCGAGCTGGATCCGTTGCGTCTCGCCACCCGACAGAGTTCGCGCCTGGCGATCGAGCGTCAGATAGGCAAGACCGACGCGAACCAGGATCCGCACCCTCTGTGCCAGCGCATCCAAGAGGTGGCCGGCCACCTCGCGCTCGCGCTCGCTCCATTGCCGCTCTCCGAGCCAGCGATCGAGCTGCTCGATGCTCAAGGCGACGAGCTCGGGAAGGGCCCAACCGGCGAGTTGGACCGCCAGCGCTTCCGGGCGCAAGCGCCGGCCGCCGCAAACGGGACAGGGATCGTAGGAGCGATAGCGGGCCAAGAGAACCCGCACGTGAACTTTGTAGTTGCGCTTCTCGAGCCAGGAGAAGAACGCGCTCAGGTTGACGAAATCGCCGTCGCCGTTCCAGATCCACTCTCGGTCGGCGTCGGTCAGATCGCGCCACGGCACCTCGGTGGGGACTCCGCGCTCTCCGCAAGCTTCGAGAAGCTCGTCGTAGAGGTCTTCATAAGCCGGTGTGTTCCACGGCGCGATCGGGCGCTCGGCCAGGGCGAGCGTCGGGTCGGGAACAACCCGCTCCCGGTCGATACCGATGACCCGGCCAAAACCCTGGCAAGTTGGACAGGCGCCGAGCGGCGAATTGAAAGAGAAGAGCGGCGGAACGGGCGTCCGAAAACGCTCGCCGCAGCGCGGGCAGCCGAGCTCTGCCGAGAAGAATCGTTCCTTGGACTCACCCACCGCCCGGCATCTCCCTCTGCCGAGACGATAGGCCTCTTCGACGCTGGCCACCAGGCGGCTCTCGACCTCGCCGCTGGCGCGAAATCGTCCGAGCACGAGGGGGAGCGGCGACCATTCCTTCTTCCATGTGCTCTTCGAATCGAGGGCGAGAGCATCGCCGACGTCGAGACGACGGCGAAATCCCTGGCGCACGAGCTCGGCGAGCGCCTTGGTGGCGCCGCGCTTGGGGCGCACGACATCGGCAACCAGGAGAAAGCGCTCACCCACGATCCCCGAGGCGAGCTCCGCCGCCGCCTGCGCCGGCTCGAAACGGCGCGCCGGACCGTGCCCCCGGGGACATTGGACCTCGCCCAGATAGGTAAAGAGGAGCCGGAGCGCATCGTACGTCTCGGTCAGGGTCCCCACCGTCGAGCGCGCGTTCTTGATCGAGTTGCGAGCTTCGATTGCGACCGCTGGAGGAAGGTGGTCGATCCGATCGAGCGGTGGACGCTCCATCTGATCGAGAAATTGGCGAGCGTAGGTCGAGAGCGACTCGACGAAGCGGCGCTGGCCCTCGGCGTAGATGGTGTCGAAGGCAAGCGACGACTTGCCAGCCCCGGACGGGCCGGTGACCACGGTCAAGCGACCGTGGGGAACGTCACAGTCGACGCTCTTGAGGTTATGGGTTCTCGCCCCGCGGACGTTGATCGCCGTCGGCCGATTAGCCATCCCCCCATCATAACCGCGCTCCTGGGTGCTCCGAGCGCCAACTACCGCAAGGTTTGATGGACCCGAGCCCCACGGCCTCGTCTCAGTCCGCCGCCGTCTCTCCCGGATGGCTCGGAGGAGCGGTCACGGTGGAGGCGAGCAGCCGGCTCACGTCCTCGGCTCGGCAGAGCTCCGTTCCCGGGGTGGTGACCGCGGCGCTGCCCGCGGCGACTCCATGACGAACGGCCTCCGCGATCGAGGCGCCGCGCACGAGCTCGCATACGATCCCCGCGACCATGCTGTCCCCGGCGCCCACCCGGCTGACGATGGGGACCGTGGGCGCGGCGAAGCGAACGCTCCCCTCGGCGCTGGTAAGGAGCGCGCCCGACGCACCGAGCGAAACGACGACGACCTCCGCGGCGCCCCCTTCGACCAGACCCTGTGCCGCTCCGTGAAGCCCCTCGTCGAGCAGATCCTCGTCGGGAAACAGCGCCGCGAACTCGCGCAGGTTCGGTTTGATCAGGTAGACCCCCACCTCGAGCGCCCGTCGCAACGCCTCGCCCGAGGTATCGAGAATCAAACTCGAGCCTCGCTCCCGAGTCACTCGCGCCAGCTGGGCAAAGAAATCGAGAGGCGCGCCGGGCGGCAGGCTTCCTCCCGCCACGATGAGGGAGGGAGGCGGATCCTGGGATTCGATCGCCTCGAGACACTGCCGCCACTCGGCTTCGCCGAGCGCCGGACCGGGTAAGCCGAAGCGAAACTGTCGCCCCGAGCTGTGCTCGAGCACCGTCAGGTTCTCGCGCGTCCATTCGGCGATCGGAATGCGCAGCTGATCGACGCCCTCCGCCTCCAGCAGCCGGGCAATGAGGTCGCCGGGCGGCCCACCGGCGGGATAGACGGCCCGCGACTCCACGCCCAAGCGGCGGAGCACGCGGCTCACGTTGATGCCTCCTCCGCCCGGATCCCACCGCGGCGTCTCGCAACGCAGCTTGCGGTCGGCCACGACCTGCCCCACCGCGGTGCTCTTGTCGAGCGCCGGGTTCATGGTCAGGGTGAGCACCCGGGCTTCCGTCATGGCTCGGGAGAAGATTCCTGAGCTCAACCGGCGCGCAGAGCGTCGGTCAGCTTCATGAGCGCGTTCTTGCGGATCTTCAGGCTGTCGCGATAGTCCAGGCTGTCGGTTCCGGCGATCTCCATCCTTAGGTCCGAAACGAGCTCGTCCAGGGCCGCCACCACTGTGTTTCTCTCTTCCTCGGTTAGGTCGATCTCGATCATTGCAAGCCCTCCTTCGCTCCTGAGGTTCACCGCTGGCCCTCGACGCGAAGCGAGGGCCTACCGCACAAGTTTACTGCGACCCAAGGCGCGCGGCGCCAGCTTGCGACGGCCGCCGGCTAGGGCGGTGGCGGAGGGGTCGGAGCTCTGGGCGCCGGATCCGAGTCCGCGCCGAAAATGCGGCGCAGCCAGGCGCGGATGGGATTCTCCCGCTCGGCGTGCTCCTCGCGTGCCCGCTCGACCGCCGGCGACTGGGCCAGGGGTCGGGTGAACCAGCCTCCGTGGAGGTGACAGATCGTCGTCGGAACCTCGTCGGCGCGGAACACCTCGCTGATCACTTGCGGACAGGCATCGGTGGCGAGCTCGCCGGTCTCCGGATCGATCCACGCCCGGACGATCCCCGGTGGCTGCTGGAAAGCCGGATAGCCGGCCGCGGGCCGCGTTCGGATCATGTACCGGGTCCAGATGGGTAACGCCCCGCGCGCTCCGGTCAGGCGGGTCGGAGAGTCGTCGTCGTAGCCAACCCAGACAACCGCGGCGCGGTCCGGCGCGTAACCCGCGAACCAGCTGTCCCGACCTTCGTTGCTGGTACCGGTCTTGCCCGCGAGCTGCGACTCGAGACCCCAGGTCCGCGCCGCCGCCCCGGTTCCCGTCTCGAGCACCCCTTCGAGCACCGAGGTCAACAGGAAGTCGCCCTGCGGGGACAGGACCCGCACGCCTGGACCGAGACTCTTGCCGGCCAACGGCTCCCCCCTCCGGTCGAGCACCGCCACCAGCCCGTGAACCGGCCGCCGGAATCCGCCATCGGCGAGGGTCCCGTAGACCTGGGCGAGATCGATCGGGGTAACGCTGAAGGCGCCCAGAGCGAGAGCCGGGACGGGTTCGAGCGCGGCTGAGATCCCCAGCTGATGAGCGAGCTCGACGATCCGGGGAAGACCGACCTGAAGGGCGAGCCTCGCGGTCGGAACGTTGCGGCTCTGCACCAATGCCGTCCGGGCGGACACCCATCCCAGGAAACGGTGGTCGTCGTTGCGCGGCGACCAGGTCCGATCGGCGACGGTTACGGTCAGAGGCTCGTCGGCGAGCAGCGTGGCCGGGGAAGCGATTCCATCCTCGAAGGCCGCAGCGTAGACCACCGGCTTGAAGGCACTGCCCGTCTGGCGCCGCGCCAGCGACACGCGATCGAACTGACTGCGGGAATAGTCGGCTCCCCCGACATAGGAGAGGATGCCACCCGTGCGCGGATCGACGGCGACCAGGGCGGCCTCGAGTGGAACTCCGCGCCGGTGTCCTTTCTCCCAACCGCGCTTGAGCGCCGCGACGCCCCATTTGACCGCATTCTCGGCGACTCTCTGGTCGTCCCAGCTCAGGGTCGAGAGCAGGCTGAAGCCGCGATTGTCGAGATCGCTGAGCCCGAACCGGCGCTCGGCCTCGCGGCGGATGTAGTCGGTGAAGAACGGCGCCCGCCGTAAGGGCGGCGGCTGCGGCGATACGCGAATCGGCTCCGCCAGGGCGCCTTCGAGCTGTTCCTTCCCGATCCAGCCCAGCTCTCGCATCCTGCGCAAGACCTCATCGCGCCGCGCTTTGGCCCGCGTGGGGTGATCGATCGGCGAGTAGTCCGCGGGAGCTCGGATCATTCCCGCGAGCAGCGCCGCCTCGGCGAGCGTCAGCTGGCTCGCCGGCTTCCCGAAGTAGCCATGCGCCGCGGCGCCGACCCCCATGAAGCTGACCCCGTTCTCGCCGCCCCAGTAGATCTCGTTGAGGTAGGCGTCGAGGATCTGGCGCTTGCTGTAACGCAGCTCGAGCAACACCGCGAGCACGGCCTCGCGCATCTTGCGGGTGATCGTCCGGCGCTGGCTCAGATAGAGGTTCTTCACCAATTGCTGGGTAAGGGTGCTGCCGCCCTGCTCGATGCTTCTCCGCTTGAGGTCGACCCATGCGGCGCGCAGCGTGCCACTGAGCGAGATGCCGCCATGATTGAAAAAGCCGGCGTCCTCCGCCGCGAGCACCGCATGCACGAGATTGTCGGGTAGCTCGGCGAGCGACACCACGCGTCGTTCTTGGCGACCAGCGCCGTAGTAGGAAGCGAGAAGCGGAGGCTCGAGGCTAGCTTCCGTCACTTCCCGTCCCCGGAGCTCGAGTCCGGTGACGACTCCATCCTCGATGCGCGCGCTCAAGAGCGAGATGGGCTCGATGCCCTTGGGGGTTGGAAACGCGCGCAAGTCGACCCGGAGGTTTCCATCGCGGAGATCGTATTGACCGGGGGCCAGAGGCCGCCGCGCGCGCTGATAGCCGGTCTCGGCGAGATAGGAGCGCAGGGCTCCAACCGAAACGGGCTGGCCCCGGGTGAGGGCCAGGGGGCGAGCGTAGAGCCGCGATGGCTGCTCGAACTGATGATGGGCGAACTGGCTCGAAAGCTCCCAGAAGGGCCAAATGATCCAGGCCGCACCGACAATGAGCAACCCGGCAGCAATGACGATCAAGCGGCGCATGAAACGTCGGCCACCAGGGATCAACAGCTTCACTCCGCGCTTCATGTCGGAAATCGAGGCAAGAATCGGGCCACGCTTTCTCCTTGTCCGATGCTAGCAGCCGAGAGACGTGCCGCCCGCGTCGCCTCAGACGGTGAGGACGGAGTCCGCGCCGCGGACGCTTGCTGCTATCCTTTCCGGTCCGATGATTGCCGTATCGAACCTCGCCAAGAGCTTCGGACCCCAAACCCTGTTCGAAGGCGTCTCCTTCCAGCTCAATCCCGGCTGCCGCTATGGTCTCGTCGGCGCCAACGGCTCCGGCAAGTCCACGCTCCTCAAGGTTCTCGCCGGCCGCGAGATGCCCAGCGAGGGAACGCTCTCGGTCGCCAAGCGCCTGCGCCTGGGCTATCTCGAGCAAGACCACTTCCGCTACGAGGAGGTGCCGATTCTCGACGTCGTTCTCATGGGAAACGAGGAGCTCTGGCGCGCGATGCAAGAGAAGGAGGAGATCCTCGCGACCGCCGACGAGTCGTTCGACGCCGAGCGCTACGCCGAGCTCGAGGACATCGTCTTGAAGTTCGACGGCTATACGGCGGAGGCAAAGGCCGCCGAGATCCTCGAGGGGCTGGGCATACCCAACGAGGTTCATCGCCAACCCCTCTCGACCCTCTCCGGCGGCTTCAAGCTGCGCGTCCTCCTGGCCCAGGTCCTGGCGTCGCAACCCGACGCCCTATTGCTCGATGAGCCGACCAACCATCTCGACATCCTTTCGATACGCTGGCTCGAGAAGTTTCTCCAGGGCTATGCGGGGTGCGCGGTGGTCGTCTCCCATGACCATCGCTTCCTCGACAACATCACCACCCACATCCTCGACGTCGACTACGAGACCGTGACCCTCTACACCGGAACCTACAGCGACTTCGAGCAGGCGAAGCAGGGGGATCGCGACCGTATCGAGGCGGCAATCGAGAAGCGCGAGAAGCAGATCGCCCACCATCAAGCCTTCGTCGACCGCTTCCGCGCCAAGGCCACGAAGGCGCGCCAAGCGCAGAGCAAGCTGCGCCTGATCGAGAAAATGGCCGAGGGGCTCGGCCGTCTGCCGCAGAGCTCGCGCCGTTACCCCACGTTCCACTTCCACCCCCAGCGCCCCAGCGGCAAGCAGGTCCTCGCCGTCAAGGGAGTCTCCAAGGCGTTCGACGGCAAGCGCGTGCTCGAAGGGGTTTCGCTCAGCGTCCAGCGCGGCGACCGCCTGGCGGTGATCGGCCCCAACGGCATCGGCAAGTCGACCCTGCTCAAGATCGCGATGGGAAGGCTCGAAGCCGATCACGGCAACGTCACCTGGGGCTACGAGACCCACCCGGGCTATTTCGCCCAGGATCACCGCGAGCTTCTCGGCGGTAGCGATCAGACCGTGGAGAGCTGGCTCTGGGAGGCCTGCCCGGGCGAGCCGATCGGAACCGTCCGTAGCCAGCTCGGTCTCGTCCTCTTCTCCGGAGACGAGGTGAAGAAACGGGTGGGCAGCCTCTCGGGCGGCGAAGCGGCGCGCCTGGTCTTCGCCCGCATGGCGGTGGAGCATCCGAACGTCCTGGTGCTCGACGAACCCACCAACCACCTCGACCTCGAGGCGATCGAGAGCCTGGTCGAGGGTCTCAGGAAGTACGACGGGACCCTCATCCTCGTCTCCCACGACCGCTGGTTCGTCTCCCAGCTCGCGACCCGGATCGTCGAGATATCGCCGCAGGGTCTCAACGACTTCGTGGGCAGCTACGAGGAGTACGTCGAGCGTTGCGGCGACGATCACCTCGACACCGAGTCCGTCTTGCTTCGGGTGAAGCGGGAGCGTAAAGCGGAGTCCTCGAAGCAGGCCTCGGGAGGGGAGCATTCAAGCCGCAAACGACAGGCGGAGCTCGCCGCCGAGCGTGACCGGATCACGGAGACGATCGACCGCGCCGAGGGCCGGGTCAACGAGATCAATGAGCTCTTCTGTGATCCCACCTACTTCGAGCGCACGCCGCACGACGAAGTGCGCCGCCTCGAAACCGAGCAGAAGCGCCTGAGCGCCGAGATCGAAGAGCTGATGGGCAAGTGGCAGAACCTCGAGGAAGAGCTCGAGGCGATCGAGGCCTAGCGCCTGGCACCTGCCCCACGGCTCCTACGTGCTCTACCCGAATTTCTCACCACGAACCGTAACGAGACGGGGCGAGAGGTCAGAGTCAGCCCACGTAGCCTAGAGCCTTGAGCCGCCTCTCGAGCTTCGGATCGGCATGCCCTTCGGTGCCCGAGGTCAACTTCGGACGGCCGATCTCGCGACGCAGCATCTGCTCGAGAAAACCTTTGAGCACCGGATGCTCCAGAGAAAGGTCGTGCCTCTCGCCGGGGTCGATCGCCAGATCGAAGAGTTGGATCACGGGGAAGGGACGACCGTGGCGGAGCACCTCGATCAATTTCCACCGGCGCCAGCGAACCGCTCGCATCGAGCGCCCGTCGTTGTGCTGAAAAGCGTACGTCGGTCGGTCCTGCCATGCGCCCGGGGAGGAGCGCACCAGCTCGATCAGGCTGTGCCCCTCGATCTGGGGGAACCTCGCCACGCCGCATGCCTCGAGGATGGTGGGATAGATGTCCAGGTTCTCGACCGGACCGGCGATCCTGCGCCCACCCCCCTCGTCGCCCGGCAGGTGGATCACCAATGGCGTGTGCAGCAGCTCCTGATAGAGGGTACGGTCATGCTCCCAACCGCCGTGATCGTAGAACTCCTCGCCATGGTCGGCGAGGAAAACGACGAGGGTATTGCGGTAGACGCCGTTCTTCTTCAGCCAATCGATCAAGCCGCCGAAGCTGCGGTCGTCAAAAGCCACCTCGCCGTCATAGAGCTCCACGAGCTTGTGGCGATATCGCCCGGGGTCCGGGAGCTTGCCGCCGGTCAGCTCTCGCATCATCGGGAGCAGGCCGAGGGTCTGCGAGCGGACGTCCGGGGCAAAGCGCTCGCGAAACGGCGGGCGAGGAGTGTAGGGAGCGTGGGGATCGGTGGAGTGCAGATAGAGGAAGAAGGGTTGCCTTCTGCCCTTGCCGTACCCGTGGTTCTTAAGCCAGCGAAGCGCCAACCTGAGGATTCGGGTCGACGGCTGATGGACGTAGAACGTGTCGCGCTCATTGAGCTGGACCCAGCGATCGAAGCCCTGGTCGAAGCCGAACTCGGGTCCCGCGTTGCCGTTTGTCGACACCCCAAAGGTGCGATACCCGACGCCGCGCAAGGCTTCGGAAATGAGCTCTTCCTGAGCGGGAATCGCGTCGTCGCGTCCGTTGACTCCGTCCACCCACGGGTACTGGCCGGTGACCACCGAGGCGATCGAGGGCCGGGTCCAGGGCGCTTGGGCCCAGTTGTTCTCGAAGACGATGGAGCTCTTGGCAAAGTCATCGAGGTGCGGGGAGGTGGGGCGGGTGTATCCGTAGACTCCGAGATGGTCGGCTCGCAACGTGTCAACGATGTAGACGAGCACGTTGGGCCGGCGGGCTGCTTTGCCGGGAGGCGGCGCAATCGGCGGTTGCCGGGGAGCCTGCGCCGCTTTTCGATAGGTGAAGCGCGGGTCGACCATGCGCATCCATGCTGGCGCCTTCCCCTTGGCGCCCGGACGCGGTGCGACGCGCAGGGTCACGCGAGTCACGCCGTGTGCCGAGGCGGGCAAGAGAAGCTCGCCGGAAGACTGTGCCGGCTTGATCTCGGCGCTCAAGATCGGCTTTTGGGTACCCGCGCTCATCGCTTCCACCTCGAGGGCGAGAGGCGCCGCGGGCCGCTTCATGCTGCTCCCGACCATCTTCCACGTGAGCTTGCCGCCGGCGGCGAGGTCGAAATAGTAGGAGACCTGGGACCCTGCGGGGAGCTTGACCGCGTCGCCACTTCCCCACTCCTGATCTTGCGGAGGGTTGGCCGCGGTCATCGGGGCGAAACGGACCTCCCGCCACGCCACCAACCAGACGCTCGGCGGAGGCGGGGTAATGAAGGCCGAGATCGGCCACGGCCATTCGCTGTAATCGAGCTCGAGGAGATTGTCCCCCGCCTCGAGGAGGCGGGCGGGAATCGAGATCGAGCCGTCGTAGTGCTGCAACCAGAGCACCTTTGAGCCGACGCGGTGGCGATTCACCCGCACGGTCACCAGGGCGGGCACCAGTCCACCCTTGCGAGCCTGAGCAACCAGGGTGAGCTTCAGCCGGCGTGGAGTAGCGACGAAGAAGCGCAGCAGCGAGCTCTTCCCCAGGCTCCAGATCACTGGTACCCCCTTCTCCTTCTTGAGGTTGCTCCAGCCGTGGAGAAGAACCTCGCGCGTCCCGGGGGCCGTCAGGTCGATCTCCGGCGACTCCGATCTGAGCTCGGCGCTGGGAAACTCCTTCGCCAGATCGATGGTGACCGGCCGCGGAGCGCTCGAAGCGATGAGGAGACTGGGAGTGACATTCGCCACGCCCAGGGCGAGCAGAGAGACAAGGGCGAAACGGGCGCATCGCCCTCGGAGTGACGCAGGAGCTCGCTTTCCAGATTTCGGCATGATTCGGCTACCGAGACTATCAGGCGATCTCCCGAGAGGCGCCCCGTCAAACTCCGAAGTAACGCGCCTCGGGGTGATGGAAGACGAGAGCCGAAACCGACGCTTCGGGATCCATCATGTCCCCCTCGGTGAGCTCGACTCCGATCTCTTCCGGCGCCAGCGCCGCGAAGAGTTGGCGCTGGCCACCGAGATCCGGACAGGCGGGATAGCCGAAGCTGTAGCGCTTTCCCCGGTAGCGCGCCGCCAGCCGCCCTCTCAGGGTGAGGTCGGACGGATCGGGGAAGCCCCAGGCCGCGCGGATGCGCCGATGGACCAGCTCCGCCGCCGCCTCCGCGGTCTCGAGCGCCAGGGCCGCCCAGACGTGGCTCTTGAGCAGATCACCACGCTGGCGAAAAGCCGCGGCACGCTCGCGCACCCCGGTGCCAGCCGTCGTCACCAACAGGGCGACGTGGTCGCCAGCGGGCAAGACGTAGTCGCTCAAACAGAGACCCTCTCCCTGAGTTTGGCGCGGAAGCTCCCAGAGCGCCAATTCCCCAGCGCCCTCCGCATCGAGGAGAGTGAGCCGCTCGCCCTCGCTCCTCGCCGGAAAGAATTCCCAGACCGCGCGGGCGCTCATCGCCCCCTCGCGCCCCAGCTGTTTCAGCTCTTCGACGACCTCCCTGAGCTCGAGCAGCTTGGGATCGCCGGCGGCGACGAGCTTCTCCACCATCCCCCGCACTCCAAGATGCTTGCTGTAGAGCATCTGCTCGTTCATCTCCGCCCAGACCTCGTCGAGGTCGAGGCGCTCGACGTGGCGCTCGAGGTCCGCCGGGCGGGGAGGATCCAGGTCACGCCGCACTTTGGCGCGCCGCGCCGCGGCGGCGGGCTCGGTTCGCGTTGGGCTCGCCACTTCGCGCGCCGCCGCCTCCGCCATCGCCTCTTTCACCTCGGCGGCCAGGCGCGACCGCTTCTCCGCATCGGTCAAGCGCTCGACCAGAGAGAGACCGTCCATCGCGTCCTTGGCATAGGTGCACAGAGCCCCATAGGCGGGAGCGATGCGCCCATGGGTGAAGCGGCGGGTCAACGCCGCGCCGCCCACGAGCAAGGGAGCATCGATCCCCGCGGCGTTGAGGTCGGTGGCGGTGGTCACCATCTGCTGCGCGCTCTTGACCAGGAGACCGGAGAGCCCGATGACGTCCGGCTGATGCTCGCGCACTGCCTCGATCAAGCGGTCGCTCGCCACCTTGATCCCCAGATTCACCACCTCGAAGCCGTTGTTCGAAAGGACGATGTCGACCAGGTTCTTGCCGATGTCGTGGACGTCACCCTTGACCGTGGCGAGCATCACCCGGCCGCGGAGCCGCCCCCCCGCCTTCTCCATGTAGGGCTCGAGATAGGCGACCGCCGCCTTCATCACTTCGGCGGACTGCAGGACCTCGGCGACGATCAGCTTGTTTTCATTGAACAGCCTGCCCACCTCGGCCATGCCCGCCATCAACGGTCCGTTGATGATGGCGAGAGGCTCCGGCCATTGCGGGTCGGCGAGCGCCACCGCAAGGTCTTCACTGAGGCCGACCTTGCTCCCCTCGACCACGGCGCGCGCCAAGCGCTCGGCGAGCGGCAGCTCTGACCGTGGCCGCCGCCGCGGCAGCGCGTCGCGATCACGGAAGCGCTCGCTGAAACGCACCACCGCGGCCTCGCTCTCGGCGACCTGTCCGGGCTCGAGGAAGAGCAGGCCTTCGGCGAGCTCACGCTCGTCCTCGGGGATCTCGGCATAGCGGGCCAGTCCCTCGCTGTTGACGATGGCCGCGTCGAGCCCGGCCTGCGTCGCGTGATAGAGGAACACCGAGTTCAAGACCTCGCGCCCGGCGGGAGGCAGACCGAAGGAAACGTTGGAGATCCCCAGGATGGTCCGCGACAGCGGGTACTCCTCCTTGAGGCGGCGCACCGCCTCGAGCGTCGCCGCCGCGGAGCCGATGTAGGTCTCGTCCCCGGTGCCGCAGGGAAAGACCAACGCGTCCCACCAGACGTCCTCCGGGCGCACCCCCATCTCGCCGCACAAGATCTCGTAGCTCGCGCGCGCCACCTCGAGCTTGCGCTCGACGGAGACGGCCATTCCCTGCTCGTCGATCAAGCCGACCACCAAGGCGGCGCCGAATCGTCGCGCGAGTGGCACGACACTCTCGAAGCGGCGGCGCCCATCCTCGAGATTGATCGAGTTGAGGACGGATTTCCCCTGGCAGAAGGTCAGCGCCCGCTCCATCACCGCGGCGTCGGTCGAATCGATCATCAGAGGAACCTTGACCAGCCGGACGAGGCGGTCGAGAAAGCGCTCCATGTCGATGATCTCGTCGCGGTCGGGGTCTTGCAGGCAGACGTCGACGATCTGCGCTCCGCCACGCACCTGCGCGCGTCCGACCTCGGCCGCTCCCTCGAGGTCGCCCGCGGCGATCAAGCGCTTGAACTTGCGGCTCCCCAGAACGTTGGTTCTCTCCCCCACGAGCAGAGGGCGGTTCTCCGGCGTCAGCTCCGCCGCCTCGATGCCGGAGACCATGGCGCGATGGTGCTCGGGGAGGGAGCGCGGCGGGTGATGGAGCGCGAGCTCGGCGAGGGTGCGGACGTGCGCTCCGGTCGTGCCGCAGCAGCCGCCGACGAGGTTGAGCCAGCCGTTTGCCAGAAAGCGCGTAAAGACGTCGCGAAAGTGCTCCGGCCCTTGGCGATAGCGGCCGTTCTCATCGGGGAGACCGGCGTTGGGGACGCATGCGACCCGGGTCCGGACGAGCTCGGACAGCGTGCGCAGATGCTCGGTCATGCGCTCCGGACCGGTGGCGCAGTTGAGGCCGACGTAGAGGAG